>JAVBUN010000270.1:0-28214 GCA_031555335.1 Microbacterium sp. | reverse complement strand
CTCGACCTGCACTACGTCGAGAACTGGTCGGTGGCGAGCGACCTCGCGATCATGCTGCGGACGGCGGCGGTCGTGCTGCGCGCGAAGGGGGCGTACTGATGGCCATGCGCGTCGCGACGACATCGATCGTCACCGGTCCTCGCCTCACCCCGGTCCGCGCCCGCGCGGTGCCGACCGTGATCCCGCGACCGACCCCGCTCGGGCTGCCCGGCATCACGATCGCCGGCACCGAGGTGCATCTGACGGATGCGGTCGGTGCGCGCGAGGCGATCGAGGAGGCAGTGCGCTCACGGGCGACCCCGCCACTCGCGGTCGCATCGATCAACCTCGACCACGTCCACCACCTCGCCGCCCTGAGCGCCCATCCCGGTCACCAGCGGACCCGCTGGCTGAACCTCGTCGACGGTGCGCCGATCGCCCGGCAGATCCAGCGGATGACGGGCACGCCCTGCCCGCGGTTGGCCGGCAGCGACCTCATCCGCGGCATCCTCGACGACGCCACGGCCGCCGGGGCGACCATCGCGGTGCTCGGAGGTGCGGCGGAGACGACCGAGGCCCTGCGACGGCGCCTCGCGGACGACTGGCCGTCCCTGCACGTCGCAGGCCACTGGACGCCGTCGCGCGAGCAGCTGTCGTCGCATGAGTCGTCGCTGGCCCTCGCGGGAGAGATCCGCGCCGCCGGTGCCGACATCGTGATCGTGTGCCTCGGAAAGCCGCGTCAGGAGAAATGGATCGACGACTACGGGGAAGCGACGGGCGCCGGCGTGCTGCTCGCCTTCGGGGCCGTCGTCGACTTCCTGGCGGGTCGGGTCTCGCGGGCGCCCCAGTGGGTGTCGTCCGCCGGACTCGAATGGATGTGGCGGCTCATGCTCGAGCCCAGACGACTGGCGAAGCGGTACCTCATCGAGGGACCCCCGGCCTACGTGGCCGTCCGTCGGTCGTCGACCCCCTCACGAGCATGAGTCGTCGCCCGCGTGCGGGCATGGTCGGACGTTCCCCCCGTCTGGCCATGTCCGCTTCGTGGATCGACGACGACGGGGACGACAGCGGCAGGGCGAATCACCGGGGGACGGACGTGGCGGGCACGACAGGGGGAATGAGATGGCACCGGAGACATCCGTAGGACCGCCGGGCGAACGTCGCCGTGCGGCGACACCGGGGCGCATCGCGCTCGCGGCGGTGCTCGTCGCGTTCGCGGTGGGCGCCGTGATCTTCGCGTGGTCGCTGACGGCCACGGGCGAGACACCCGCCGCGCAGACCCCCGCAGCGCAGACCCCCGCAGCGACGACCCCGGGGCCCGTGCCCGAGGCGACGCCGGTCGCCGGCAGCGAGGTGCTCCCGCCGCAGCCCGGCGATGCATCCGCGGGTCTTCCGCCGCTCGGCGACGATCCGCCGCTCGTGAGCGCGCCACTGCCCGCGGCCGGGTCCGCGCAGGGCGGACTCGTGACGGGATACCCCGTGGATGCGGCGGGCCCGCGATCCGGTGACGAGATCATCGAGAGCTCGGTCACCGCCGAGGGCACGACGCTGCAGGCGACGCTCTCTGCGCGCACCGACGACTCCCCCGCCGACGTGACGGCCCACTATCGCGCGCTCTGGACGTCGCTCGGGCTGACGCCCCACGTCGACACCGGGGTCGAGTTCGCCGCCCGCAGCAGCACCGCGGCCCTCACCGTGACGGCATCCGGTGGCGGCACCGGCACGGTGTACACCGTCTACGCCGTGCTCCGGACGGAGTGAGCGTGTACATCTCACTGCGGGGGGCGCCGGCGCGCGCCGACACCGACCGTCCCGCGCCGCGGGGCGTGCGAACGGTCTCGTCGACCGTGATCACGCTCGGCGTCGTCTCGCTCCTCACCGACATCTCCTCGGAGTCGGTGGCCGCTGTCCTGCCGCTCTACGTCACGGGGATGCTGGGTCTCTCGGCGATCGCCTTCGGCGTGCTCGACGGCCTCTATCAGGGAGTGAGCGCGTTCGTCCGCATCGCCGGCGGATACACCTCGGACCGCGTCGGCCGGCCGAAATGGGTGGCATTCAGCGGCTACGCGATGGCGGCGGTCGCCCGCATCGGCCTGTTGTTCGCGGCCGGCTTCGGCGCGCTCTCGCTCGTGGTGACGGCCGACCGCATCGGCAAAGGGATCCGCACCGCGCCGCGGGACGCTCTGATCACCGCGGCCACTCGTCCGGCCGATCTCGGTCGCGCGTTCGGCGTGCACCGCATGCTCGACAACATCGGCGCCGCCGTCGGCCCGCTGCTGGCGTTCGTCATCCTGCTGGTCGTGCCCGAGGGCTACACGGTGATCTTCGCCGCCTCGCTCGCCTTCGCACTGATCGGCGTCCTGATCCTCGGGCTCGTCGTCCCGAACCTCCGCACGCGGGCGAGCCGGCCACGCGCGGACCCGACCGCCGGCCGGCCGCGCCGCGGGCGGTTCGGGTGGTCGCTCATCTGGCGCGGACCGCTGCGGCGCGTGCTCGTGGCGGCAGGCGTCCTCGGGCTCATGACCATCGGCGACGGCTTCGTCTACCTCGTGCTGCAGGCGCGCAGCGACTTCGCCGCCGTCTGGTTCCCCCTCCTCTACGTCGGCACGAACGTCGCGTTCCTGGCCTTCGCGGTGCCGCTCGGACGCCTGGCCGATCGCGTGGGGCGGGCGCGCGTGTTCGTCGTCGGTCATGTCGGTCTGCTCGCCGCCTACGTCGTGGCCACCCTCGCGATCGAGGACATCGTCGCGACTGTGCTGTGCCTGCTCTTCCTCGGCGCGTTCTACGCCGCGACCGACGGGGTGCTCGCGGCCCTCGCCGCGCAGCTCGGCACCCCCGAGACCCGCGCGACCGGGATCGCCGCCGCGCAGACGGTCGTCGCCGTCGCCCGATTCGTGTCGGCGTCGACCTTCGGCGTGCTCTGGTTCGCGCTCGGCCCGGAGCCTGCCATGCTGCTGGTCGCGGTGGTGCTCGCCCTCGCGATCCCCGTCGTGGCGGTACTGCTGCGCCCGCTCCGAGCCGAAGGGGGCGCATGAACGCGCGCACCAAGTGGGTCATCGTGGCCGTGGTCTCCGTGCTCGTCCTCGGCGGCACGACGGCATTCGGCCTCACCTCGTGGGCGGGGCAGCAGGCCGCGCAGCAGGCGGCGAGCGCCGCCGAGGTGCAGGGCGCCGGGTCGTGGGCGGGCGATCGGCGCATCGTGTTCCGCAACACCGCCGCGGGGCAGGGCTACGGTCATGTGGCGAGCGTCGCGCTCACCGATCCGGACGGTCCCCGCACCGTGGGCGACGCGGTGTGCGATCGCCTGGACGCCACGGCGACGCAACTGGTGTGTTTGCGCATCGTCCGTGGGATCGCGCCGACGTACTCCGCGACGCTCTACGCCGCGGACGGCGAGGCGGCGGACACCTGGCCGCTCTCCGGCATCCCGAGCCGCACGCGATTCTCCCCCGACGGCGCGCTCGTTGCCACGACGGCCTTCGTGACCGGGCATGCCTACGCGACGGTGGGGTTCTCGACCGAGACGGTCATCCACCGCATCGACGGCAAGGACCTGCCGGGCCTCGAGGAATGGACCCTGCTCATCGACGGCGCACCCGCCGCTCCGACCGACCGCAACTTCTGGGGCATCACCTTCGTTGACGACACCACCTTCTATGCGACCGTCGGCATGACCCTCTCGGGTCGGACGTATCTCGTACGCGGCGACATCGCAGCGCGCACGCTGACCACGGTGGCCGAGAATGTCGAGTGTCCGTCGCTGTCACCCGATGGCACGCGGGTCGCCTTCAAACGACTCACCGCCGGTTCGGGCGCGACCGCTCACTGGACCCCCGCGGTGTACGACATCGCGACCGGCGACATCGACCTCCTGCCGGAGGCGCGCAGCATCGACGATCAGATCGAGTGGCTCGACGAGAACACCCTTCTCTACGGGATGCCGCGCACGGATGCCGCGGGAGACATGGACGTCTGGGCCATCGCCGCCGATGGCTCCCGCGCCCCCGTCGTCCTGATCGAGCACGCGTGGTCGCCCGCGGTGGTGCGGCGATGACGGGCGGCACGGCAGGGGTGGCGTTCGGCGCCGACGACAACGTCGCGCGTCTCGCGATCAGATCGCCGCGCGAGCGGTCATCCGCGCCCACCGGGCAGCGAACGGCGCACCTGCCGCGAGAACATCGCGCGCACCGCGAGGCGGGACCCAGCCCGGTGCGGCCGGACGAGGTTCCGCACCAGCTGCACGCAGGCGAACAGAAGACTCGGGGGGAACCGATGCCATTTGCGGTAGTACACGACCTTGTTGACCTCGAGCAGCGCGTCCAGCCGCGCCGAGCTGCCGGAGCCCCCACCCCGATGGCGGACGACGGCGGTCGGCGTGAACGAGATGCGATGCCCCAGCGCACGAATGCGCCGCGCATAGTCGGTCTCCTCCGAGTACATGAAGAACCGCGCGGCATCCCACGCCCCGACCGCCGCGATCACCTCCGCGCGCACGGCGAGCGCGGCGCCCGTCGCCCAGTCGATCGCGTGCGGCACGGCATAGGCCGCAGGGTCGCGCACCGTCTCGGAGAGCCAGACCGGCCGGCTCGGCCAGTGGTCGCCGAACAGGGCCTCGCCGACCGCGGCGTGCAACGACGGCTCGCGGCGCACCGAGTCCTCCCGCTCGCCGGTGGGCCCGAGAACGAGGGGGACCGCCGCGCCCGCCCCCGCGTGCAGTGCACGCCGCAGCTCGGCAGCCGCGCCCGCCGTCAGGGTGAGGTCGGGATTCAGGAACAGGGTCCATTCCGCGGCGGGAGCGGCGCGAAGGCCCACGTTGAGCGCGCCCGAGTAGCCCAGGTTGTCGCCCGCCTCGACCACCGAGACCCGCGGGTCGATTCCGACGAACTCGTCGAGCGGATCGTCCACGGCGTTGTTCACGAGTGTCAGGTGCCAGTCGATGCCGGCGCACGCCGCGGGGACGGACGCGAGGAGCGTCCGCAGGTCGTCCCGACTATGGAACGCGACGACCAGGATGGAACAGTCCACGGCACTCTGCGACGTCTCCCCCATGAGACTCACCCCCGTTCGTCCGGCGATCCGATCCATATGGTGCGATCGCCTGGTGGCACCCAGTATGTCGCGACGGGGGCCCGACCGTGAGCGCGCCACGGACACCGCTGCGCGTCCTCTACAGCTTCCCGCACGCGTTGGACTGGCCGGGGATCGCCACGACCGCACTGAACGAGGTCCGCGCACTCGCCCGTCGGGGCGCGATCGTCGAGCTCTACTGCACCTCGCGGGGCGAGGCGGCACTGCCGGCCACGGTGCGGGTCGTGCAGACGATGGTCGTCGCCGGTCGGCGCATCCCGCACCGTGCGCTGGGCCTCCAGCGGGCGTACAGCCGACACGATCGCATCGTGGCGCGGCGGATCGAGCGCGGGGCTCGCCCCGACGTCGTCCACACGTGGCCGCGGGGGTGCCTGCAGACCCTCGTCGCCGCCCGTCGTCTCGGCGTCCCCGGGCTCCGCGAATGTCCGAATCCGCACACCGCGAGCGTGTATCGCGAGTCGGCACGTGCTGCCGCGGATGCGGGGGTGCCGCTGCCGTCAGGGCACTCGCACGCCGCGTCCGCCGCCGTCCTCGCCCTGGAGGAGCGGGAGTTCGAGGCGGCCGCGGCCTTGCTCGTGCCTTCCGCCTACGCGGCCGAGCGGTTCGTCGCGGAGGGCATCGCCGAGGAGCGGATGCTGCGACACCGGTACGGCTGCGACCTCGCGCGCTTCTCACCCGGGGACCGGAAGGCGGACGCTCCGCTCCACGCCTGCTTCCTGGGCCGGGGCGACCCGACGAAGGGACTGCACGTCGCGCTCCGCGCATGGCGCGACGCCCGGCTGCCGGCCGGGTCGACGCTCAGCGTGGCCGGGGCGATCGAGGCGCGCTACCGGACATCGTTGTCGGACGCGCTCGCGCACCCCGGGGTGCGGGTGCTCGGCTTCGTCGCCGACACCCCGGCGCTCCTCCGCGAGAGCGACGTGCTGCTGCTGCCGAGCTGGACCGAGGGGAGCGCACTCGTCACCTACGAGGCGCAGGCGAGCGGCTGTCTGCCGCTGGTCAGTCGGGCGAGCGGCGCGTACGGCGAGGAGGGGGACGACTTCCTCTCGCACGCCGTGGGCGACGTCGCGACGCTCATCGCTCAACTGAGCGGCCTGGCCGCCGACCCGTCCGGGCTCGCCGAGCGGCGCCGCATCCTGATCGATCATCGCGAGCAGTACTCGTGGGATGCGGCGGGCGGCGTGCTCGAGGAGTGCTATCGGACGGCGTTCTCGCGAGCCGGCGTCCCGTCCTGACGGGGATCGCGCCGCTCCCGGTTCGCTCGACGCAGCTGGGAGAACCACTCCGGGATCCGGCTTCCGGCGAAAGTGATCGCCACCACCGCGGCGCAGAGGATCGCGCCCACGAGCGCGATGTCCCGCCGGGTGCCCACCTCGAAAACCTCCGGCTCGACGAATGCGTCCTGCAGCACGACCGTCGGGGCGTCGGCGGGCACACCGCCCCGCTCCTGGAGCGCCGCGAGTTCGATCGCATACTGCTCACGAACGGCGACCGCCGCGGCGGCCGCGTCGTCCACTGTGCCGCCGCGGGCGGCGATCGTGAAGGTCTCGCTGCTCAACGCTCCCTGCCGGTCCGTGAACGGGGCGAGGGAGCCGTCACCGAGCGCGAGCTCGTAGTATGCGACGCCCTCCGCCGCGAGCGCGTCGCGCACCCGGTCGCCGTTCATGACGACCGCCATGAGTTCCGGAACGGGCATGCTGTTGATGCGGGCGTCGTAGACGTTCTGCCCGGGGGCCGTCGCGACGGCGACCGTCGCCTCGCCCCGCGCCTCGAAGGTGCGGGTGACTCCCGCGAGCCCGAGCGCGAAGGGCGCGAGCACGAGGGCGACCGCGAGGCCCGCGGCGACGGACCAGCGCACCCTCGCCGACACCACCGGCCGACCGCGGCGCCGGCCGATGTTGACGTCGATCGCGGCCGCCATGCCGATGATGACGCACGTCATGCCCATCGCGATCGGAAAGCCGAACATGTCGAACGTGACAGACAGGAGCGCCGCCGCCGCGATGGCGGACGCCGTCGCCACCGCGAACGTCCGCTGCTGCCGGTGCCGCTCGATGAGTGCGGCGTGGAGCGAGGTCAGGATCGGCACGACGAAGAACGCGATGAGCGCGACGAGTCCCAGGACGCCCCCCTCGATGAGGGTGGCGAGGTACTGGTTGTCCAACACCCGGTACAGACCCGGCAAGAACGTGAACGGCCCACGACCGACGAACGGAGAGGACTCGATGTAGTACTCGACCGCGGCGTAGTCGTCGACCCGGCTGCCCACGGAGCTGTCCTCGGCGGCGCCGAAGAACAGATCCTGGATCGTGCCCACGAGGCCGGGAACGGCCAGCCGCAGGGCGACGAAAGCCACCGGGATGAGCAACAGCAGCGCCGCCCGCTGGCGTCGGGTGGCGATGAGGAGGGCGCACAGCAGCCCGATACCGAGGCCCACCGCGCCCGATCGGGAGACCGTCAGCATCAACGCCACGAACATCAACGCCGGCGGCAGCCACGACAGCCGCCGGCCCCCGATGAGGGCGGCGTGCATCGCGATCGGCAGGCAGACGCTCAGCACCGCGGCGAACTCGATCGAGTGCAGCGCCGTGCCGCTGACGCGAGTGAAGCCCGACCGCAGATAGAGGTCGCCGGCGTCGGCGTTCTGCACGAGCCCGGGCAGGTGCAGCACCTGCACGTAGTCGATTCCGGTCGCGAATTGGACGATGCCGAGCACCGCCATCGCGCTGCCGGCGATCGTGATCGTCCGCGCGAGCATCGGCACGAACCGCCGGGAACGGGACGAGTCGGCCGTGAACAGGATGACTCCGCACCAGGAGGCGACCGAGATGAGGCCCCGCACCGCCGACGACACCTCCTCACCCGAGATCGGACGCAGCATCCCGGCA
Source organism: Microbacterium sp. (assembly GCA_031555335.1). Classification (GTDB taxonomy): domain Bacteria; phylum Actinomycetota; class Actinomycetes; order Actinomycetales; family Microbacteriaceae; genus Microbacterium. The sequence goes on along the minus strand of JAVBUN010000270.1, from coordinate 20,259 downwards.
GCGAACGCGGCGAGGACCGCCGCGGCGAAGATGCCGACGGTCGTGCGGACGATGCTCGCCGGTGGCAGCGAGGCCCGCCGCGACACGCGCAGCACCGTCCAGATCACGAGCAGCGTGCACCCGACGAGGGTGGCGGGCGTCCCTGCCGCGCCCAGCGGACCGACGACGTAGACCGCGGGAGACGCGATCAGCGCGACGACGTAGATCTGGATCGCGACGACCGGATCGGTCGATCTCGCCACACGGGTGAGCGGACGTGCCGACCCGTGCCGCCCGATGCTCATTCGTCGGCCCACGCCGAGGGTTGCGTGTACGCAGGCTTGCGCTCCTCCGGCATCGGCAGGTCGTCGGGCATGGTCTCGGCCGCACGGCGCGACCGGCGGCGGTCGGCGATGACGATCGCGACGAGCGTCAGCGCGAGGACCCCGACGCCTGCGAGGACACCGTTGCGGATGGCGTCGAGCTGGTCGACATCGGCCTTCGCGGACCGCGTCAGGGCGGTGCCCTCGATGAGAGCGACCGCCGGTGCCCCGGCCTGCAGCTGGATCGTGCGCGCCCGTGAGAGCGACTCGGACCCCAACTCGTCGAGCACATCGAACGCGGATTCCGGGGAGGTGTCGGTGACGGTGATCCGCATGACCGGCGCCGCGATGCCCGCATCCGCAGACACCGTGTAGTCGAGCCCCTCCCGGTCGTCGGTGATGGCCCGGACCGTGGTGCCGTCCCGCATGCTCGTGCTGACGACGTCGATGAGGACGCCGATCCCGTTGCCGAGCTGCAGGAACGGATTGACCGGCTCGCCCTCGGCATCGATCGCGGCAGACAGGAACAGGAACCGCGCGGTCACCTCGTAGCTGGCGGGCGTGGCCGAGAAGGCGGCGAACGCGGCCGCGATCGCGACCGCGACGCCGATGACGATGGCGAACAGCCAGCGCCGCAGCAACCGCAGGAAAGCGCCGAGAGTCATGCGAGCGCTCCCGCCCGGCAGCCGGTCTCGATCGTCTCGACGACCACCTCGCCCGCCGGTCGCCACGAGCTGTGCGCGACGCTCTGTGCGATCTCATGAGCCCCGAACCGCTCGTGCAGCGCCTGCGCCCGCTCGATGCCCTCGGCCACCGCGTCCGGCGTGGGGCGCACCCAGGCCACGAAAGGGTTGTCGAGGTCGGCGCGGCTGCCGGCGTGATCGTTGACGACCGGGACGACGCCGGCGGCGAGCAGCTCGGTCGCGATCAGCGAGATGTTCGTGAATGACAGCGCGAGGCCGACCGAGCACCTGTTGTAGAGCAGGTTGAGCTCGTGCGGGCGCATGTGGGCGTGCACCTCTGCCGGGAACGCCAGGTGTGGCGCGCGGATCCCGAACGTGTGGATGGGGACCGCCGGTTGCGCCGCATGGAACTTCTGCAGCGCAAGTGCACCCAGCTCGTACCCCCGGCGGGCGATGCCCGGCTTGGCGTAGAAAACGACCCCCGACCGGCGCTCGGACGACAGCGGCCGGTACGACCTCGTATCGCAGCCGAACGGCGCGACCGCGGGTCTCAGCCCGTGGTGCTCGCGCAGCTCGTCGGCCACCATGTCGCCGATCGTGATGACGGTGAACCCGAAGCGGTAGCTCTCCGCGGCGAGCTCGTAGGCGGCGCCGCGCGGGTAGAAATACGGCTCGTAGTCCTGCGCCAGGTAGAACCGGGCCCCCGGCACGGCGCCCTGCCCCGCGAGCACGTGCGCGGTCGACCATGCGGTCGCGACGTAGCCGTCGCACCCCGAAAGGCCCGCACCGACGTCCCGCACCTCGGCACGGACGCCCGGCCACCATCGCCGCAGCAGCTCCCGATACCGGTCCGGCCCCCCGCCGACGCCGTCGTAGACGTAGAGCACGCACCGGTGCCCGGCCCGCTCGAGCGCCTCCACCATCCGGAAGATGGTCGTGTGACCGCCGGATCCCTCCGCCAGCCCGCTGAGGATCCACCCGATGGTGAGCGGTGCGTCCGGCGCGGGACGAGTCGACTCCCACCGCCGCGGCGTCCGCGCCGAGTCCGCCACGTCCGCCGGCCGCAGGTGCAGGTCCTCCGCCCGGTCCCCCCATCTGTCGTACGCTCTCGCGACCGCTTTCGCGGCCACCCCTGATACCCCGCCCGAGCGGAACACCTGTACCGCTCGTTGCGCCGTTGTCATGAGACCCATGACGCTCCCCCTTCTCTCGTGAGAACCACTCCCCCGCGGTTCACAGCCCCGTCGTCCTCCAGCGGGCGCCCAGTGTCGCCCGCGTCATCCGGAATCGCATCGCGTGCAGCATCAGCCGCGCGTTCGCCCGCCCGAATCTCGCCCTCCCGTCCAGCGCGCGGGACGCGAGGCGCACCGCGGGCGCGCTCTGCAGCTCGACGCCCTGTGCGCGGGCGAATCGCAGATACTCGTCGGTCTCGGCGGTTCCGCCGCGTCCCCGCACGTACGCTCCGACCGCACGCGTCCCCGCCTCTTCGGCCAGCGCTCGTCGCGCCAGCCGCCACAGCTCGTCACTGCGTGGATCGTCCGCGCGCTCGAAGAGCATGCGGAACGCCTCCGACCGCTCCTCGAGGTCCGTCATGAGGTCGACGGACCGCGCCGACAGGCTCTGCCCGTGCTCCCGGTGCCACGCCTGGTCGCAGCCGATGAGATGACCGACGTCGGCGTGCCGCGCCATCCGGAACCACATCTCCATGTCGTGCGTGTGGGCGAGGTCGCGCTGACCGCCGACCCGCGCCACGACGCTCGCGCGCATCAGCACTTCCGGCGAGGTGATGCAGTTCACGCCCAATCGACAGCGCTGCTCCAGCCAGCTGTCGCCGGACCAGACGGTGAACCCGGTGGCCCGCTCGCGTGCGGCCGGCGGCATGTCCTCGAAGTGCAACGGATGACCGTAGACGAAGCCGACGTCCGGGAACCGCTCGGCCAACCACGTCGAGCGTGCGAGAGAGCCGGGCGTGAGCATGTCGTCGGCGTCCAGCCGCACGAGGTAGGGGGCCTCCGTCAGGGCGAGTCCGTCGTTGAAGGTCGCGACCGGCCCCCGGTTGACAGGATGCATCGCCACGACGACGCGGTCGTCCTGGCGGGCGAGCGCACGCGCCACCACGGCCGAGTCGTCGGTCGATGCGTCGTCGACGATGATCACCCGCACCTCGACATCGGTCTGCGAGAGCACGCTGGCCACCGCCGCCGGCAGGAATCGGGCGTAGTTGTAGTTCGGGATCACCACGTCCACGCGGGGCATGCCGGCCGGACGCGCCTCGCCCTCGACGAGATCACCACGGGTGCGCACGAGCGGCAGCTTCCTCACGGCAGCACCCCCGTCACGGGCCGGGCAGGAAGGCGGCGCCGCAGCCAGGGCCCGACCAGCAGTCCGTACACGGCGACGGCGGCGCTGCCGCCGAGCAGAAGCGCGAGCACCGCCGAATCGAACGACAGCCGGATGGCGAGGGCCGCGCCCGCCGCCGGTATCGCTGCGACGGTGGGCCACCACACGGCGCGCACGAGCGGAACGAGCCGCACGTGCGCCGCGCGCAACGCGAGCAGGTACGCCGGCAACACGATCGCGACCGCGACGAGCACGTGCGACCAGGCCGCACCCGCGATCCCCCAGGCGGTCGTCGCGGCGATCATGGCGCCGATCAGCGCGATGAGGGACACGATCTGGATCCACAGGACGGGCCGGGATCTGCCCCGGGAGTAGAGGAATCCCGCGAAGGCATCGAAGACGACCCGCAGGCTGCCGTAGACACCGAGCGCCGCGAGCACGGGAGCCGCGGGGAGCCACTTCGCCCCGTAGACGACCTCGATGAGCGGGGCGGCGAGCACCGCCAGAACGGCCCCCGCCGGCAGCGCCCCGGCCCACGCGAGCGCGACGAGCCCGACCAGACCGCTGTCGGCTCCTGCCGACCGCGAGAAATACGGCAAGGAGATCGAACGCACCACTTGACCGAGCGCGCTCATGGGCCAGTTGGAGATGTTGAACGCCAGCACGTAGTAGCCGAGGGCGGTGGCGCCCACCACGCGCGCGAGGATGATGTTGTCGACGTTGAGCAGCGCCCACGAGAGCAGGTTCGCGGCGGCGATCGGCAGGCCGAACGCGAGCACCGGTCGCACGACGGTGCGGTCGATCCCGAACCGCGGGCGCACGCGGGCGAGCGCGAACTGCAGCACGGTGGAGACGACCTGGGCGGCCACCCGCCCGATGGCCAGCCCCATCACCCCGAACCCGGCCATGACCAGCAGCAGGGTCACGGTCGTCGAGACGGTGAAGTCGACGGCGCCCACGAGGAACAGCTCGCGCTGCTGGAACCGGCGCTGGAGCATCGCGAACGGGACGACCGTGATCCCGCCGAGAAGGAGCGTGAACGAGAGGACGGCGATGGCGGGCGCGGCTTCCGGGCTGCCGAGCAGGTCGGCGAGACCGCCGCTCGTGATCACCGCGCCCACCGTCAGCAGGCCCCCGCTCACGAGCCCGAGGGTCGCGACGGTCGGCGCGATCCGGTGCGGGTCGTCGGATCGGATGAGATCGGCGGACAGTCCGAGATCGGCGACGGTCATGAGGATCGCCTGCACCGTCAGCGCCACCGCGTACACGCCGAACTGCTCGGGCGTCAGAATCCGCGCGAGGATGATGCCGACGACGAGGCCGCTGAGCCGCAGCACGATCGTGCCCAGTCCGCTCCAGGCGGCGCCGCGCGCGGCCACGGACGCGAGGCGCACGCCCTCAGCCACGATTCCTCCGGAACCGTCGGTGGATCCGCTGCACGACGGGCGCGGTCATCACGATGCGATAGCGGGCGTAGCGCAGGACGGTCGCTGCACTCGCGCGCAGACCACGATGCGGACCGACGGACTCGATGGCGTAGACATCCTCGAGCATCCGCGTGGCGGCGTCGATGTCGAACCGCTCCACGACGAGCGCGCGACCGTAGCGCCCGAGGTCCGCCGCACGGTGCGGGTCCGCCATCAGCGCCGCGAGCTGTCGTTCCAGGGACGGCGCCCCGGACGGACCGTGACCGAAAAAACCGTCCCGCAGGAAGGTCTCGAGACTCTCTGGAGTCAGGGTCTGCCAGAACCCGCCGGCCCCCTGCACGATGACGGGCCGTGCGTGCGCCATCGCCCGCAGCGCGGCGCTGCCCATCCCGAGCACGACGTCCGCGGCGGCGTAGATCTGTCGCGGATCGGCGACATCTCCCTCGAGCCTCACGGTCAGCCGCGGGTTGCGCACCGCGGCGGCGGCGCGGTGCACCGCATCGGCCCGGTCACCGCCGCCCGCCACGATGAGCACGACGGGCCGGCTCAGGTCGGCCCCGTCGAGCGCCTCGATCGCCGCCACCACCCCGAGGGCCTTGTCGTGCTCGGCCGAGAGCCGGCCGACGACCGACACGACGAACGCCGACGGCGCGATCCCGAGAGCCACGCGGGCACCGACCGTCGGCCGCGGCGTGTCGAGGTCGATGTCGACGGGCGGTTCCATGAGCCGCACCTCGGAACGCCGCCCCGCCTCGCCCCTCGCGATCTTGGCGGTTCCGACGATGAGCGGCACGTCGCGCGGAATGAAGTCCGGCACCTCCATCGACAGCACCGTGACGACGGCCCGATGGGGCACGGCGACGCGCACGGCGGCGGATGCCACCGCGGGAGGAGCCTCGTACGAGTGGACGATGTCGGGGCGGAAGCGGTGGATCTCCTGCGCCAGCCGGTAGAGGGCACGCGGGCGCAGCGAACGCGCGCTTCCCGGCGGCGCCGCGCGGTAGGCGAGACCGAGGTCCGCGATCCGCCGCTCCAGCGGACCGCGCGGTGCGTAGATCTGCACGGTGTGCCCGCGGTCGCGCAACCGGGCGGCGAGATCGATGGCGCTCAGCTGGCTGCCGCCGGTGATGAGCTCATGGGGGCAGACGAGGATGCGAAGACGCGGCCGCTGCGATTCGCCGCTCGCGGCGGACATGTCAGGGCCGCCCGTCGGCCACGGCGTCGGCCAGCACGGTCGCGACCCGCTCCTGCTGGGCTCCGGTGAGGTGGGGGAACATCGGCAGCGACAGGATGCGGCCCGCCGCCGCCTCGGCGACGGGGAACTCGCCCGCCCGATGACCGCGGGGGGCGTAGGCCGCAGTGAGCGGGACCGGCGTCGGGTAGTGGATGCCGGTGCCGATGCCGGCACGCCCGAGCCGGTCGGCGACGCGATCGCGCTCGTCGACCCGCACGACGTACAGGTGCCAGACATCGGTGTTGCCCGGCCGCACGGCGGGCAGTCGCACCCCGTCGATGCCGGACAGCAGGTCCGCGTAGCGCTCCGCCGCCCCGCGTCGATCGGCGTTCCAGCCGTCGAGGCGCCGGAGCTTCGCGCGCAGCACGGTGGCCTGCACGGCGTCGAGTCGCGCGTTCATCCCGATGCGGTCGTGCACGTACTTCGCGGCGCTGCCGTGAGCGCCGAGGGTGCGCACCCGCGCCGCGAGCTCGGCGTCGTCGGTGAGCACGGCGCCGGCGTCTCCCGCCGCTCCCAGGTTCTTGCCGGGGTAGAAGCTCGTGCCGGCGATGTCGCCGAGCGATCCGGCACGGCCGATCGGTCCGGCGGCGCCCTGCGCCTGCGCCGCATCCTCGATGACGAACAGGTCGTGCCGGCGGGCGAGCGCGGTGATCAGCCCCATCGGGGCGGTCTGCCCGAACAGGTGCACCGGTGCGATGGCCCGGGTGCGGGAGGTGATCGCCGCGTCGACCGCGGCCGGATCGATCAGCAGATGCTCGTCGTCGACGTCGACGAACACCGGCACGGCGCCCAGGCGCGACGCGGCTTCGGCGGTGGCGATGAAGGTGTTGGCGGGCATGATGATCTCGTCGCCGGGGCCGAGCCCGAGCGCGCGGTAGGCGAGTTCGAGGGCGTCCGTGCCGTTGGAGACCCCGACGACATGCTCGACGCCGATGTAGGCGGCGTACTCGGACTCGAAGGCGCCCACCTCGGGCCCGCCGACGAAGGAGGCGGATTCGAGCTGTGCCCGCCACTGCGGCAGCACCTCCGCGGCGATCTCACGCTGCTGCGCCGCCAGATCGAGGAAGGGCACGTCGTCGGTGTCCGCCCGTGCCGCGGGGGTCTCGGTCGCGGCCGAGGCGGTCGTGGTGCTCATGCGTCTCCTCCGAGCCGGCGTGCGGGCACGCCGCCCCATGTCTGCGTGGGCGGCACATCGCCGAGCACCGCCGCCCCCATGCCGATGACGGCGTCCGTGCCGATGACGGCGCCGGGGCGCACCGATGAGTTCATGCCGAGGTAGGCCCCGTCGCCGATGCGCACACCGCCGCCGAGCGAGACCCCCGAGGCCAGGGTGACGAAGTCGCCGAGGACGTCGTCGTGGGTGATCGTCACGTGCGGCATCGCGACGGTGTGACGGCCGACGCGCGCGTTCGCGGTGACGACGACCTGATCGAGGATCACCGCGCCGATGCCGATGTCGCTCGTCGACCCGATGCGCGCGGATCGCGCGACGAAGGTGGCGAACCGTTCGTCCTCGACCCCGGCGCGCTGCAGCCGGCGCACGACGGCGCGTCGGCTGCCGCTCGGTCCGAGGCAGACGAGCAGGTGCTCCGCGCGGTCCGCTGCGGCGCCGATCGCACCGATCACCGGCACGCCGTCGACCTCGCTGCCGTGGCGGGTGCGGTCGTCGTCGAGGATGCCCACGACGCCCGTGATGCCGGCGGCGATGACCTCCCGGGCCAGGCCGCTGGCGCCGATGAGAAGGAGTCCCGCGCTCATGAGGGCACCCCTCCGACCCTGCGCAGCACGTCGATGACGCGGTCCTGTTCCGCCGCGGTCAGCGCGTGGTAGACGGGCAGGATGAGCGTGCGGTCCGTGACCCGATCGGTGCCCGGCAGCCCGCCCTTCGGGGCGAGGTGCCGGTACGGCGGTTGCCGGTGCGCGGCCATGATCCCGCGCCGCGCGGAGATGTCGGCGTCGGCGAGGGCCTGCAGGAGTCCGTCGCGGTCGGTCGGGTAGTCGCTTCCCACCTCGACCCAGAAGGACTGCATGTTGCCGACGCCGTGCGCGGGATCGGCGACGGGGCGCAGTCCCGGTACGTCCCGCAGCGCCTCGCGATACCGCTGCGCCTGCTCGCGCCGCCGCGCGACGATCTGGGGCAGCCGTCCGAGCTGCACGATCCCCATGGCGGCCTGCACGTCCGTCATGCGGAAGTTGTACCCGACCTCGGCGTACTCCTCGGCGGGCGCCATCACAGCCGAGTGCCGGTCGGCCGCCGACACGCTCATGGCGTGCTCGCGCAGCCGCGCGGCACGCTGCGCCCACTCGCCGTGGCGGGTCGTGAGCATGCCGCCCTCCCCGGTGGTCAGCACCTTGCGCGGGTGGAACGACCACGCCGTGATCTCCGCCTCGGCCCCGACGGGGCGGCCCTTGTACAGCGATCCCGCGCCGCACGCGGCATCCTCGATCACGACGATGCCGAGCGGATCCGTGACCCGCCGCACGTCGTCGAGGTCCACCGGGAGACCACCCTGGTCGACGGCGATGACCGCGCGGGTGCGGGGCGTCAGAGCCTCGCGCACGGTGTCGCCGGTCACGTTGCCGGTGCCGGGATCGACGTCCGCGAAGACGGGGATCGCGCCGACGTGCGCCACGACGTTCGTCGTGGCGACGAACGAGAGCGACGGCACGACGACCTCGTCACCGGGCACGACGCCGGCGACGATCAGCGCGAGGTGGAGCGCGGTCGTGCAGCTCGAGGTGGCGACGGCGTACGGCGCATCCATCGCAGCGGCGTACTCCTGCTCGAACCGGCGCACCCGCGGGCCCTGCGCGACCCAGCCGCTCGCGATCACCTCGGCGACGGCGTCGGCCTCCTCGGGGCCGAGCCAGGGCACCATGACGTTGATGCGCGACCGCGCGTCGCCGGGCGGCGCGGTCGCGATCGTCTGCGTCGCGTCAGTCATGCCGACCCCCTTCGAGCGTCCAGTTGCGGTCCGCGACGCGGGCCAGCATCTCGGCGGGCGCCGATCCCTCGCTCATCGCGGCGAACAGGTCCCGCACGCCGTCCTCGAATCGCACGCTCGGGGTGAAGCCGGTCAGCAGCACGAGCTGGTCCGAATCGGCGAGGAGCCGGCGCACATCGCCCGGGCGCGGTTCCAGGTGCCGCACCCCGAGGTCGCTGCGGCCGGCGACGTCGAGCACGACACGAGCGAGCTCGTTGATCGTGACGTCACGGCCGGAGCCGATGTTGATCGTGCGACCCACCGCGTCGTCGGACTCGGCGACCGCGATGATGCCGCGCGCGGTGTCGGTCACGTGCGTGAAGTCGCGCGATTGTTCGCCGTCGCCGTAGACGATCGGTTCCTCGCCCGCCAGAACCCGCACGATCGTGCGCGGCAGCACCTCGCCGCTGTCGCCCTCGAAGTGGCTGCGCGGCCCGTAGGCGTTGAACGGGCGGACGACCGTGACCGGCATGCCGTGGGTGCGGAACGCGGCACGTGCGTAGGCCTCGCCGGCGAGTTTGGCGGCGCCGTACACCGTCTCGGGGTAGGTGGGATGCCCCTCATCCATCGGCGCGTACTGCGCCGACCCGTAGACCTCGCTCGAGCTGACGTGGACGAATCGGCGGATGCCGGCGCGCCGGGCGCTCTCGAGGAGCTCCAGCGTGAGGGTCGCGTTGACCTCGTGGTTCTCTCGCGGGTCGTGCAGACTGTGGCGCACCCCCAGGCACGCGAGGTGGAAGACCACGTCGACCCCGGCGAGCAGGTCGTCGAGTACGTCGAGGTCGCGGGCGTCGCGCTCGACGAACCGCATCCGGTCGTCCCGCAGAGCCGCGGTCAGGTTGGCGCGCGAGCCGGTGGCGAGGTTGTCGACCACGATGACCTCGGCCGGCTGCCGCTCGAGGAGGGCGTCGACCAGGTGGCTGCCGATGAATCCGGCCCCACCGGTGACGAGGATGCGGGATCCCGCGAGCCGCGTCATGCCGCCACCCCCTGCGCGACGGGGGTGCCGGCGACGGGGCGCGGGGCACCGGAAACGGCGAGGCTCGCGGCGGCGGCGTCGAGGACGGACAGCACGCGCAGGCCCGCGTCGCCGCTGGTGCGGGCGGGCCGGCCTTCGCGGATGGCCGAGGCGAATTCGGCGACGACCCCGGCGAGCGCCTCGCGCTCGGGGAGGGCCGGCGCCCAGGTGTCGCCGAGCCGGTACGAGATGTTCGCGGCGCGGGCGTCGGCGCTCGTGACTTTCGACACGGTGTCGATGTCGACGCCGCGGTCGTACACGCTCAGGCGCTGCTGGGGGTTGAGGTCGTCCCAGACGAGCGTGCGCTTCGTGCCGCCGATGACCATCTGGCGGATCTTCGTGGGACTCAGCCAGTTGACGTGCACGTGCGCCATCGCGCCGCAGGCGAGCGGCATCGCGAGGTAGCCGACGCAGGCCTTGCCGGTCGCGAGCGGGTCGGAGCCGTGTGCCGACACCGAGGTCGCGGCGAGGCCGCCCGGAAGCACGAAGTCCATGATCGACAGGTCGTGGGGGGCGAGGTCCCAGAACACGTCGACGTCGGGCTGGATGAGACCGAGGTTGATGCGCACGCTGTCGACGAACAGCACGTCGCCGAGCGATCCGGATTCGATGAGTTCGCGGATCTTCAGCACCGCCGGGGTGTAGCAGTACGTGTGATCGGCCATCAGCACGAGACCGGACTCCTGCGCGCGGCGCACCATCTCGGCGCCGCGGTCGCGGGTGTCGGCGAGCGGCTTCTCGACCATCACGTGTTTGCCGGCGGCGAGCGCGGCGAGCACGATCGGATGGTGCGTGCGCGCCGGTGTCGCGACGGCGACGGCGTCGATGAGCGGGTCCGCGAGCACCGCCCCGAGATCCGCGGTGACGGGCACGCCCCCGACGGCCTCGGCGACCCGGCGCGCGCGGGCGATGTCCAGATCGCAGATCGTCGCCAGGTTCCAGTCCGCGCTGGCGCGCAGATTCCGCGCCAGATTCGGCCCCCAGTAGCCCGCGCCGATGACGGCGATGTTCATTCTCTCGTTCACGAAGATCCCCAAATCCCCCAGTTGGTCGTGCTCGGATGTGCGGCGGACCGCTAACCGGATGGGACGAACGTGACGTCCACCCAGTAGTTGTGCGTCGAGAGGTTCGCCGGGAACTCCCTCGAGTAGATGTAGGCGCTGCCGTTGGCCGGGATGCGGAACGGTGCGACGGCGGTGGCGGTGGCGAGCGCACCGATGTCGACGGCGTAGCGGCCGGTCGTGCTGTGGAGGCCGACGCGGTACTCGGTTCCCGGGACCAGGGCCACCGGTGTCGAGAACAGGGCGCTCTGCCAGCCGTCCGAGGTCTCCTGCACGAACGCGACCTCGGCGATCAGGCGGCCATCCGCATTCCACAGGTAGCCGGTGTGCGCGCCGGTGTTCGCCGCGCCCCGATAGAAGCGCACCCCGGTCGCCTCTCCCGGGACGTCGACGGTGAAGCGCGTCGCCACCTGGACGCCGTTCGGATCGTCCCACGCCGCGTTCTGCGGCACCGCCGCGCCGAAGATCGTCACGGCGTCGACGACCGGAGGCTCGGCGATCGTCGTGAACACCCAGGCTCCGTCGGCGACGGCGATCGAGGATGCGGTGACGGCGACGTCGTAGCGAGTGGACCAGGCGAGCGGTTCGGTGGGCGTGAACGTCGCGGTCCGCGCCTGATCGTCGTAGACGATCGCTCCGGGAACCGCCCCGTTCGGCCCCGTGACCGTGATGCCGGGCCCGGTCACGGGCTGCGCGAAGGTCACCGCGACGACGGCGGTCGGCGCCACATCGACCGCACCGGGCGACGGCGTCGCGCTCGTCAGCGCGACGGGCGTCGGCGTCGGACTGGGCGTCGGGCTCGGTGTAGGCGTCGGCGTAGGCGTCGGGCTCGGCGTCGGCGTCGGGCTGGCCGTGGGCGTCGGGCTCGGCGTCGGCGTCGGGCTCGGTGTCGGCGTCGGACTGGCCGTCGGTGTAGGCGTCGGCGTCGGGCTGGCCGTGGGCGTCGGGCTCGGGCTGGCCGTCGGCGTCGGGCTGGCCGTCGGCGTCGGGCTCGGCGTCGGCGTGGGCGTCGGGCTGGGCGTCGGCGTGCCGCCGTCGCCGAAGACGATCTCCGCGTCCACGAAGTACGACGAGGAGTTCCACGAGAGCGTCGGATACCCCCCGGCCGCGCCGTATCGGTACCGGCCGTTCGCCCCCGCGGGCGCGACGATCGAGCCACTGGTGCGGGGGGCGGCGAAGTATCCGCTGGCCACGGCGTAGCGACCCTGCGGCGCGAGGTACGAGACGACATACGTCGTGCCGGGTTGCAGGGCGACGGGCGCATCGAGCGACGCGCGCTGCCACCCGGTCGCGGTCTCGGCGCCGAACGTGGCCGTCCCCATCCGGTTGCCGGCCGCATCCCAGAGCGTGCCGACGTGCGTGCCGGTGTTGCCGGACCCCTTGTAGAAGCGGATCGCGGTCGCGGTGCCCGGTCGGGTGACGGTGAACGCGGTGCCCACCTCCACGGCGAGGCCGTCGGATGCGGCCGGTGTTGCGGGCACCTCGTCTCCGAACAGCGTCTCGGTCGACCCCGGCTGCGTCGGCGCGGCCGTCGTGAACGTCCACTGGTCGAGGACCGCACCGCCGACACGAACGGTCGCCGTGTAGGTCGTCGCGGCGGTGAGCGCGCCGCTCGGTGTGAAGGTGAGGCGCCGCGCGTCGGCGTCGAACGTGGATTGACCCGCCACCGCGGTGCCCGCGGTCGCGAGCCCGAGCATCGGCGACGTCGCCTCACCGGAGAGGGTCGCCGTGACGGCGGCGTCCAGCGCGACGGCGCCTCCCGTCGGGGTCTTCGCCGTCACCTCGACCGCGGGCGTCGGGGACGTCCCGGTCGTGACCACGACGTCAGCGAAGTAGCTCGACGCCCCCCAGGTCTCGGTCGGGCGCACCCCTCCCCCGCCGTAGCGGTAGGTTCCCGCCGTCGCCGTGAGCGCACCGTTCACGTGCGGCTGCGCGAAGAACCCGGTCGCATATGGATACCGGCCCTGCGGCGACAGGAACGACACCGTGTAGTCGGCACCCGGCGTCAACGCGATCGGCGTGCCGAGCAGCGCGGTCTGCCATCCCGACGCGGTCTCACCCTCGAACACGACGGTCGCGAGCGGCTGACCGGTGGGCGACCACAGCGTGCCGGTGTGCGTGGCGGTGTCACCGGCGACCTTGTAGAACCGCAGCGCGGTGACCGTGCCTGCGACGGCCGTACGGAACACGGTGCCGAGCTCGACCGATGCCCCGTCGTCTCCGGCGGTGGCCGGTGGCGTACCGGCACCGAAGATCGTCGATGTGGTGACCGGCGCGGTCGGGTCCGCCGCCACGCGGAACGTCCACTGGCGCTCGGGCGAGGCTCCGCCGGCGCCGGTGATCCCGCCGATCCGCACCAGGACCTCGGCCGCGTACGGCAGGTCGGCGGCGGGGACGAACCTGACGACGGCACCCGACACCGTGACGGAGCCCGTGACCGGCCATCCGTCCGCGGTGACAGTGACGGTCGGTGTTCCGGTCAACGCGCTGTCGAATGTCGCCTCGATCGCCGTGCTCGCCGGGGCGTCGAGACTTCCCGCGGCAGGCGACGTGCTCACGAGGACCGGCCCGGATGCGGTGCGTTCGAAGATCACGTCGGCGAAGTAGCTCGAGCTGGAGCGCGCGCTCGGGAAACCGCCGTCGTAGGTGTAGGCGCCGCCCTGCGCGGGCACGGACAACGGCCCGCGTGTCAGGCCGTTCGTGAACGCGCCGGAGGTGATCGAGTACCCTCCTCGGGGCGCCGTGTAGGAGACGACGTACTCCGCCCCCGGCGCCACCGCCACAGGGGTGTCCAACATGGCGGTCTGCCAGCCGGAGGCCGTCTCGTCGGAGAAGACGACGTCGGCGAGCTTGGTCTCCCCCGCGGTCCAGAGCGACCCGGTGTGCGGGCCCGCGTTGGCGCTGCCCTTGTAGAAGCGGATGCCGGTGATGACGCCCGCCTCGCTCGCGGTGAAGCGCGTGCCCACGGTCACCGCTGCGGTGTCGGACGCGGACGCGATGACCGGCCGGTCGGTGTCGACGTACAGGGAGCACGGGCACACCCCGGGCGGGAGCGTCGCTGCGGCGGTGGTGAAGGTCCAGGCGGGCCCCGCATCGAACGGCGATCCGTCCGTCGGCTGCGCGCTCACGAGGACCGTGTACGTCGTCTCCGGCGCCAGCGCGACCGAGGGGACGAAGCGGATGGTGCGGTTCGCCGTGGTGTACGTGACGCTGCCGGACACCACGAGGCCTGCGGGGTCGGTGACCGTGACGGCGGCCTGACCGACATCGCGGGTGACGACCGCGGTGATCTCCGTTCCGACGTCGACCGACGATGCGCCGGGTTCCGGCGTGCGCGCAGCGATCCGTGTCGGTGCCGACGCGGCGCCTTCGAAGACGACGTCCACGTAGTAGTTCGACGTGCCCCAGGTGAGGGAGGGGAATTCGCCCGGGTACCCGTACACGCCGGGGCTGGCCACCCCCACGCCCGGAGTCACCGACACCGGCGAGGACGCGCGGTTCCGATAGGGCCAATAGTCGTCGTCGTAGGCGTAGCCGCCGTTCGGGGCGGTATACGACACGACGTAGGTGGTGCCCGCCGTGACCGCGACGGGCACGTCGAAGACGGCGGTCTGCCAGCCCGACCCGGTCTCGCCGACGAATGTCGTGCGCGCCAGCTGTGCTCCGCCCTCGCTCCAGAGAGTCCCCGTGTGTGCGCCCGTGTTCGCGGGGCCCTTGTAGAACCGCACCCCGCTGATGAAGCCGTCAGCCTCCGGCGCGAACCGCAGCCCGAGCTCGACCGCCTGGGTGTCCGTCGCCGAGGGGCGGGCGGGCACAGCCTGGCCGAAGACCGAGGCGGGACCGGTCACGGCGACCGTGCGGCGAGCGGCGGCCGGCTGGATGTTGGCGCTGTCGTCCATCGCTCTCACGAGGATGTCCGCGGTCTGGTCGCCCTGCTGAAGATAGGTGTACTGCCACGATGTGGTGCCGGTGGCCGGATGCCACGTGGCACCGGCGTCGGTCGAGACCTCGACGCCCGCCACCCGTCCGCCGCCGGTGTCGGTCGCGACGCCCGTCACCGTGGTGCTCTGCCCATGGGCGAGCGTCTGCCCCTCGGTGGGGCTCGTGATGACGGCGGTCGGCGCGACCGTGTCGGTGCTGGCGGTCGCCGACTGCAGCCCGGACATGAGCGAACCGGGCTGGGCGCCCATGTCGGCGAGCAGGTTCACCTGCGCCTGCTGCATCCGCGGGTCGGCGGGCGCGCCGTTGCCGTCGTGCTGTTGGTCGAGACCCCATCCCCATTGCACGCTCGCCGCCGAGAAGACGAGGGCGCCGCTGGGCGCACGGTAGAGCGTGAGGTGGTGCTCGGTCGTCCCCGCGACGACGGTGTTGCCGTAGTCGACGAGGTACTGCGGCGTGTCACCGACCGTCGTGGACAGGCGGATGAGACCCGCGGGACGGAAGCCGTTGTCGGAGTCCTCGTTCGATTCGTAGCCGACCGTGTGCGGAGCGAGCTCGCGCGACGTGCCGTCGGCGAGTCCGGACAGTCCCGTGTTGCGCCACAGGCGCAGCTTGCCCTCGTCGCTCGAGACGGTCACCGGCAGGTCGTCGTCGTTGACGAAGTACATCGTGCCCGACACGGCGTTCTCCGGCGAATGACCGCCGTTCGCCGCCCCGGCGAAGCGGGGATCGCGCCACGTGCCGGTCCACTCCGCCGACGGGTCGATCTTGGCGTTGCTCCAGGTCTCCTTGTACGACACGAGGGTGCGGTAGGCAGTCGCCGAGGTGTCGGCCGAGGGCTCGTAGCGCGTACGCCAGTACCCCTCGTTGCCGGTGAGGAACTGCATGTTGACCCCGGCGTCGCGCGCCGCCTCGATGTTCGCCCGCTGCGCGCCCGACCAGTACTCGTCGTGGCCCACCGAGAGGAAGACGTTGTGGTTTCGCAGCTCGGCGCCCCGGCGATCGGTGTCGACGCCCGCCAGGTAGCTGACGTCGTAGCCGTTGCGCTCCAGGAACCGCACGGTGGCGTACTCGGAGCTGAAGTAGAAGTCGCGCGCTGTCACTCCCTCGCGGGTCGCGAACGGACGGTTGTAGCTGATCTTGTAGGCGCGACCGTTCGCGGCGCCCTGGTAGAAGTCCGACCCGCCGTAGGAGTTGTACGCGTGCCAGGTCGGGTCGGAGGTCTGGAAGACCACGTCGGACGTGTTGCCGTCGTTGCGGACGATGAAGATGATGTGGCTGCGCCCACCCGTGTCGGTGCGGGCGAGCGAGGCGATGTAGACGCCGGAGACGGCGGCCGCCGGCACGGCCCAGGATGCGGAGACCCCCCACGTGCCGCAGTCGTACAGCTCCGTCGTCACATCCGAGATGCACTCCGGCTGCACCTGCGGCAGCGGCGCCGACGGGTCGATCTCGTCGATGTGGCGCGCGCCCAGCCCCTGGTACCACCCGGTGCGGTAGATGTCGATCGTGTAATCCGCGGCGGTCGTGTCGATCTTGAAGTCGATCGTGTCGCCGGCATCCACGCTGATGTCGGTCGCGAAGCCTTGGATCGACGGGTCGCCGGCGCCCTCGATGTCCCAGATCTCCGGGTCGGTGCCCGGCTGCCGGTTCTCGCACACGATCGCGTTGACATCGGCGCCGCACGGGCTCGCCGCCTCGGCCGGCGCGGGCGCTGCGACGACGACCAGCGTCGCCGCGATCGTCGCGATCGCGGCGAGCAGCGCGATCGGGCGCGTCCGACGTCGCCGCGTGGCCGTCGCAGAGGCGACAGCGGTCCCCGAATTCCCCATGCTCATCCCCAGTCGCCTGCACCCCGAGCGGATGGTGCGGGCCATAAACCGGTGCCGTCGACGATCCCACTCGTCGCCGTCGCTGCCGTCTCCCCGAGACGGAAGCAACCGGTGTCCCCGCCGCCACTATATCCGCACGCCCGGCCGTGGCAACAGTCAATTCCACCGGATGCGGGTCTCCGGACGGTTCGGCGCGGCCGGTTACGCATCGATGCCCTCGGCGATACCGACCGCCGGCGTCTGCGCGCGGGACGCGGCCAGGTGGTGCGCGAGGCGCACGGCGAGCGCGGCCGCGAAGAAGGTCGGGTTCGCCTCGGCCGAGGTCGGCAGCACGCTGCTGGAGGCGATGTAGAGGTTCTGCACGCCGTGCACGCGGCAGTCGCCGTCGACGACGCCCTGTGCGGGATCGGCGCTCATCCGGGTGGTGCCGATGCTGTGGAAGCCGTCGGTGGCCTGCTCCCATGCGAGCGCCCGGAGGGCGGCGGCATCCGTCTCGTGGTACTCCAGCCGCCCGATGCCCGCGGCGCGCAGCTCCCGGTCGAGCAGCTCGTGGCAGCGCAGCAGCGAATCGATGTCTGCCTCGTCGTAGCGCAGGTCGACCCGCAGCACCTCGGCGCCCGTCTCGTCGGTGCGCATCGTGATGCGGCTGTCCGGATGCGGCAGCTGTTCGCCGTGGTAGTGCAACGCGTAGCGACCGCCGTCGTTGTGCAGGATGAATCCGGGCTTCCGCACGCGTGACAGGTAGCGGCGACGGAGGATGTCCCATACGTCGGCGGCCGCGCGCCACGGCGTGCGCAGCACGTTCCGCACGTGCGCACCGATGCGATACGGCCGGGGCCCGACGTGCCGGAGCCGGATCCCCTCGGCCAGGATCGCCCGCCCGATGGGCGGGATCGCGATGCCGAGGAAGACCGCCGAGAGGGTCGCGTTGCGGTGCTCGTGCTCGTAGAACGCCGGATTGTCGAGATAGAAGCTCGTGTTGAGCAGGCGGTGCCGGCGTTGGGCGGCCTCGGAGAAGGTGAACCGCCGTCGCGTGTAGGTGTCGGACGCGTCCCGGACGAAGTCGAGGTCGGCCGCGCGCGCCGGCTCCTCGAGCACGAGGTCGGCGATCGTGCCGGTCGCGTGGCCCATGTAGTACCGGCCGAGCGCGCCGGCGGGGCCGCCGAACGCACCCCGGTGCCGACGCTGCATCCCGAGCAGGAAGCGCGTGATCTCGAGACCCCCCATCGCGAGCACGAACGAGCTCGCCCGCACGCGCAGCGAACGGCCCTCCCGGATCACGACGGCGACGACGACCACGCTGTCGTCACCGCCGCCGAGTCTGTCGGCCACCGGATCGTCATCGAGCTCGACGTCGATGAGGCGGCTGTCGAGCACGACCGTCACGCCCGGATGCGCGCAGACGCGTGCACCGAGGCCCGGCGCGAGTCTCGGCTGCCGCGCCCACCGCTCGAGGTTCGACATCGTGACCTCCTGCAGCCCCGCCCAGTCCGGATGCGGCGACCGGAACTCGGGTGCCCCGCAGTCGAGGTGCCGCGCCGTTGCGGCGTACCAGGGCGAGACGTCCGCCAGCCGGATCGGCCACTCGATTCCGGGCACGTGGGCGCGGGGCTCGAGGTCGATCGGCTCGAACGCCACGCACCGTCCGCCCCAGAGCCAGGATGTGCCGCCGATCCCCTGCCGCGTCGTGAGCGCGATGGGCGCGTGGCGGGCGGCGTCCGCGATCTCGGTGCGCTGCCCCGCCACGGGGGCCGCCGGGCGCCGGGCGGAATCGAGCGTGCCGGCGTCGAGGAGCAGCACGCGCGCACCCGCATCCGCCGCCTCCATCGCGAGGGCGAGACCCACCGGTCCCGCACCCACGACGCAGATGTCGTAGGGCCCCGACGGCTGTTCGCCCCGGGCGAGGACGGTCACCGTGCGGCCTCGGCGCCCGAACGGGTGGACCCGTCGCGCTCCCACCCGGGACCGCGCAGCCGCGCGGCGCGTCGCGCCCGCCGGCGGGAGACCACGGTGAGGGCGACGTACCAGGCCGCATCCCAGGCGGTGCGCGGCCCACGGATGGTGCCGAGGAGCGCCGAGCCGCGGGAGGCCGTGGCCGACGCGATGCCGATCTCGCGATACCCGCGCCGCTGCCGGGCGAGGACCGCGAGGAGGCCGGCGGTGTCGCGGGCCGTCCGCACCCGCATGGGCGCGGTCACGACGACGCGCTTCTCGTCAGCGGTGAACTGCTCGTCGAACCACGAGTCGTCGGCGGTGACCGGAGGGAAGTCGCCGATGCGGCGATGCCCCTCCTCGCTCGCCGCGTACCCGCCCGCGCCCCAGAGCCGGGTCGGCGGGGCGGGGATGCGGCTGCGTGCGCGGTAGTACGAACGCACCGGCGCCGCGGCGCCCGCGACGTCGTACACGTACCGGGGGCGCGCCGCGAGGACGCCGCCTCCGCGGAGGGTGTCGAACACCGCGAGGATCGCGGCCGGCGGCACCTCGATGTCGGCGTCGAGATAGAGGCGCGGCCAGGCGGTCGCCGCCCGGTCGCCGAGGTTCAGGGCGGCGGGTTTCGAGGCCTGCGCGGTCTCGGCGACGCGCACGCCCGGGTACCCGCGGGCGATGTCGGCCGTCGCGTCGCTGCATCCGTTGCACGCCACGATGACCTCGACCCCGTCGAGGGCGGCGAGCGGCGCCAGCGCCTCGAGGGTGCGGCCGATCACGGCGGATTCGTTGTGCGCCGGGATGATCACCGCCCCCCGGGCGTCCGGGGCCAGCTCGGGCGCCCCGGCGCCGGAGGCCGGGGGTGCATCGACGACGACGGCGCCGTCCGGAAGGATCGGCGGGGCGGGCTCCGCCGTCGCGAGACCGGGCGACGGCGGGCGCATGCGCGCGGTGGTCGAACCCCGTCCGCGGCGGATCGCGGCGCGCAGCCAGCGTGATGTCGATGCCGTCGTCGATGCGACAGCGGTCCCCAGAGTCCCCATGCTCATCCCCAGTCGCCCGCATCCCGAGCGAGAGGTGCGAGCCTCAACCGGTCTCCGGCGGACGACCCCAGATCGCCGCCGTCGTGTTCGCGTCTCCCCAGACGCACACGACCGATTCCCCGCGGGCAGTGTATCCACGGGCGGGACACGCGCACAATACAATCCGACACACGGATGCATCGCCGCATCCGCCGCCGCATCGAGCGAGAGGTCCGCCATGACCGCCACCGCACCATTCGTCCACCCGTCGGCCGATCTCGACGAGGACGTGGAGCTCGGTGCCGGCACGCGCGTGTGGCACCTCGCCTACGTTCGCGCCGGGGCGCGGGTCGGCGCCGACTGCAACATCGGCCGCGGCGCCTACATCGGCCCGGGGGTCGTGCTCGGCGATGCGTGCAAGGTGCAGAACTACGCGCTCGTCTACGAGCCGGCGGTCATCGGCGACGGGGTGCTCATCGGGCCGGCGGTCG
>JAVBUN010000163.1:0-22236 GCA_031555335.1 Microbacterium sp. | reverse complement strand
TATCGCGGCGTCGTGCAGCGGTTCGTCGGAGCACGCGGAATCGTCGTCCCCGGCGTCGGCGTCGGCGTGGCCCTCAGCCAGACCCTCGGCTACAACCCGCAGACGCTGGTCGAAGGCGCAACGATCGCCGCGGTGCACGCGTCCGAGAGCGACGAGACCTCGGTCGTGTTCGCGTCGTCGCGCAATCTGCCCCGCAGCCCCTTCCCGCCGGTCGAGGGATGAGGTCCACGGTCCCGCGACCGCGAGGCGATAACGTGCTCGGTATGAGCACCGCGGAGATCGACTGGACGGCTTTCGTCGCACGAGCCCGACGGTTTCTGCACGAGAGCTTCGTCGGCACACCCGGATCCCGCAACGCCGCATCCCGAGGTCGCACCGCGATGCTCAACCAGCTGCTGCTGTGCGCCGTGGTCCTGATCGTCACCGTGCTGTCCGTGTTCGTCGGAGACCCCCGCGACCGTTCGCTCTTCCTGCTCGGCGCACTGGTCGTCTTCGCGGGCGGCGCCGCCGCGATGCTGGTGCCGTGGCAGCGGATTCCGCGCGGCTGGATCCTGGTGGTTCCGCTCGTCGACGTCTTCGCGATCGCCGCGCTCCGTCAGGCCGAGCCGATCGGCGGGCTCGGGCTGCTGTGGGCGTTCCCCGCGATCTGGCTCGCGTCCCTCGGGGTCATCGGCTTCGTTCTGCAGCTCCTCGTCATCCCGGGGGTGTACTGGACGGTGGGAGCTCTCGCCCCCTCGCCGAGCTGGGCCTACTCGGTCATCCTGCTGCCGGTCGTCGTCCTCGCGATCGCCACGACGACCTTCGTGGGAACGCGGCGCGACCGCGCGCAGCAGGCTCTCCTCGACCGCCAGGCGGCTCTGCTGTCCGGGGCGCTGCACCGTGCGCAGCGGCAGGAGGAGCTGCTCAGCGAGGTGCTCGACGCCGTCGACTTCGGAGTGCTGCGCGTCGCGCCGGACGGGTCCGTCACCGCGGTCAACGAGGCGCTCGGGCGGTTCCAGGACGCGATTCCGGGGTTCGGATCCCGTGACAGAGCGCTTGCGAACGCGTACCACGCCGACGGTACGACCCTCCTGACACAGGAGGAACGGCCGCTGGTGCGAGCGCTGCGCGGCGAGCTGTTCGACAATCAGATCGTGTGGTTCGGGCACCCCGGCGAGCGTCGCACCGCGATGAGCATGACCGTGCGGCGCATGCGGGACGCGCACGGCGTCGATGCCGGCGCCGTGATGATCGTGCGCGACGTGACCGCCGAGCTGACCGCGCTGCGGGCTCGTGACCGGCTCGTGGCCTCGGTCTCGCACGAACTGCGCACACCGCTCACCTCCGTGCTCGGTTACATCGACCTCGCAATGGAGAGCCTCGATCGTCCCGACGACGCCCGCCGGGACCTGCAGATCGCCGCGCGCAACAGCGAGCGGCTGCTCGAGATCGTCGCCGATATCCTCGCCGCATCCAGTTCGTCGCGGATGTCGATGGACATGACGATCTCGCCCGAGACCGTGGACGTGGCGGAGATCGTCCGCTCCTCCGCCGAGGCATGGCGCCCGCGCGCCGCCGAACGCGCGGTGACGATCGTCACCGGCGACGTCGAGCCGGCCGTCGCGTTCGCCGACCCGCTGCGACTGCGTCAGGTGATGGACAACCTCGTCAGCAACGCCGTCAAGTACAACCGGGACGGGGGCGAGGTGTCGCTCGGATGCACCTCCGACGGCGAGACGACGTGGGTCCTCGTGCGCGACACCGGAACGGGCATCGCCGAACCCGACCTCGGGCGTCTGTTCGAGCGGTACTTCCGCGCGCAGACGGACGTGGAGGGTACGGGGCTGGGACTGTCCATCAGTCGCGACATCGTCCGGGCCCACGGCGGCGACATCACGGTGCGCAGCTCCCGCGGTGTCGGTTCCACCTTCATCGTCGCGCTGCCCGTGACCGTCGACGCCGTCACGGGCTCGAGCGATGCCGGCGCCGCAGGCGTCCCGGGGGAGTCGTGCTGATGCTGGACACCGCTGCCATCACCCTCATGACCGCGGTCGTCGCGAACGTCGCCGGCGTCGTGTTCATCGTCGACACGCTGATGCGACGCGACGACGGCGCCGGTCGCCTGTGGGCGCTGGCGTTCCTGAGCGGCATGGCCACGACGATCGCCTACGCGGTGTGGGCCTCGGGAGCGGGGGGAGCGATCGCCATCGCCGTCGGCAACGCGCTGTTCGTCAACACGACGGGATGCATGTGGCTCGGGTCGCGGCGGTTCAACGAGCGCCGGCTCGCGGCCGCCTCGGTCCTCGTGCTCGTCGTGGACGTGGTCGTGGCAGCCGCCGTGCTCGCCGCGGGCCCGAACGGCGGCGACTGGGCGGGATGGCTCGCGATGGGCATCGCCCTCGTGGCGCTCTCGTTGCTCGCGGGGGCGGAGACCCTCCGTCGTCCCATGGGCCGCATCGGCACCGCGCTCGTGCTCGCCGTCGTCTTCTTCGTCGAGGCCGCCTTCTACGCGGTGCGCTCGATCGCGTTCGTCGTGCTCGGCCCCGACAGCGAACTGTTCCGCACGGCTTTCGGGTCGGTCGTGGCGAGCTTCTTCACCGTGACCGTCACGATCGTCGCGGTCGTCGTCCTGTCCGTGCTGCGCGCGGCGCGCACGGAGTTGCGCGGCTACGCCTGGATGACCCAGGTCGGTGTGACCACCGACGGGCTCATGCTCGCCAGCACGATCGACAGCGCCCTCCGCGACATCGTGGAACGTGCCGGGTGGCGCCACGAGCTGCTGTCCGTCTTCTCGGTGCGCGTGGAGGACATCCACCAGATCCGCACGGCGTTCGGCGCGGGTGTGGCCGGCGACGTGACCCACGCCTGGCGGCAGGGCGTGCGCCGGTTCGCGCCCTCCACCGCACTGGTCGGCGAGGACGGCGACCACGGACTGGCCGTCGTCACCCGCTCGGCGACGGCGGCGGACGCCCGACGTCAGGCCGGCACGATCTACCGGGGCCTGTTCGAATCGTTCGGTGCGGTCACGAGCGCGGTCATCCCTGCGGTGGGCATCGGAGTGGCGCTGAGCGAGACCGTCGGCTACGACGCCGACGCGTTGCTGCGGAGCGCGCGGGAAGCGGCCGCCACGGCCGCCGTGAGCATCGAGTCGTCCGTGGTGTTCGGGGGCACCGCCGCGGTCGTCGAGAAGCTCTCCTGAGCCGTCCCGAGGCGTGGCATGCTCGAGGGATGCCGCTCATCGCGCTCACCGGAGGAATCGCCTCGGGCAAATCCACGATCGCCGGTCGCCTGGCCGCGCACGGCGCGGTCGTCGTGGACGCCGACCGCATCGTGCGGGACGTCCAGGCTCCCGGGTCCCCTGTCCTGGCGGCGATCGCCGCGGAGTTCGGCGGGGGAGTGCTGCACGCGGACGGCTCTCTCGACCGTGCGGCGCTCGGGGCGATCGTCTTCTCCGACGACGAGGCCCGGCATCGCCTGAATGCGATCGTGCATCCTGCCGTGCGACGGGAGTCGGCCGCGCGCTTCGAGGCGGCGTTCGCGGCGGATGCGGACGCCGTGGTGGTCTACGACGTCCCCCTGCTCGTCGAGGCGCGGGCCGACGATCCGTGGCAGCTGATCGTGGTGGCGCACGCGCCCGCGGCGGTGCGCGCCGAACGCCTCGTGACGCTGCGCGGGATGACACCCGACGAGGCGGATCGTCGCATCGCCGCGCAGGTGAGCGACGACGCGCGGCTCGCGGTCGCCGACGTCGTGATCGACACCGGTGGCTCGATCGAGCACACCTTGGCGCAGACCGACGAGCTCTGGAAGCGGCTGAGCGGCTGAACGCTCACCGGCCGCGGCCCCGATGTCCGGGGTGCCGCCTACGCTGGTGGGGTGCAGACCACACGATCCGTCCGCCCCTTCGAGGTCGTCAGCGAATACATGCCGAGCGGCGACCAGCCGCAGGCGATCGCCGACCTCGCCGCCCGCATCAATGCCGGTGAGACCGACGTCGTCCTCCTCGGCGCCACCGGCACCGGGAAGTCGGCCACCACGGCCTGGCTCATCGAGCAGGTGCAGCGGCCGACGCTCGTGATGGCGCACAACAAGACCCTCGCGGCGCAGCTCGCGAACGAGTTCCGCGACCTCATGCCCCACAACGCGATCGAGTACTTCGTCTCGTACTACGACTACTACCAGCCCGAGGCGTACGTTCCGCAGACCGATACGTTCATCGAGAAGGACTCCTCCATCAACGCCGAGGTCGAGCGGCTGCGCCACTCGACGACCAACTCGCTGCTGAGCCGCCGCGACGTCGTCGTGGTCTCGACGGTGTCGTGCATCTACGGCCTCGGCGCTCCCGAGGAGTATCTCCGCGCGATGGTCGCGCTGCAGGTGGGCGAGCGTTACGACCGCGACGCGCTGATCAGGCAGTTCATCTCGATGCAGTACAACCGCAACGACGTCGATTTCTCGCGCGGCAACTTCCGTGTGCGGGGCGACACGATCGAGATCATCCCGGTCTACGAGGAGTACGCGATCCGCATCGAGCTGTTCGGCGACGAGATCGAGGCGCTGTACATGCTGCATCCGCTCACCGGCGACATCGTGCAGAAGATGGAGTCCGTGCCGATCTTCCCGGCCTCGCACTACGTCGCGGGCACCGATGTCGTGCAGCGTGCGATCGGCACGATCGAGGCCGAGCTCGCCGAGCGGCTCGCGGAGTTCGAGAAGCAGGGCAAGCTGCTCGAGGCGCAGCGGCTGCGCATGCGGACGACCTTCGACCTCGAGATGCTGCAGCAGCTCGGCTTCTGTTCGGGCATCGAGAACTACTCCCGGCACCTCGACGGCCGGGCCCCGGGCGAGCCGCCCCACACCCTGCTCGACTTCTTCCCCGACGACTTCCTGCTCGTCATCGACGAGTCGCACGTGACCGTGCCGCAGATCGGCGCGATGTACGAGGGGGACGCCTCGCGCAAGCGCACCCTGGTCGAGCACGGCTTCCGTCTTCCCTCCGCGATGGACAATCGACCGCTGCGGTGGGACGAGTTCAAGAACCGTATCGGTCAGACCGTGTACCTCTCGGCGACCCCCGGTCGCTACGAGATGGGGATCGCCGACGGCGTCGTCGAGCAGATCATCCGACCGACGGGGCTCATCGACCCCGAGATCGTCGTGAAGCCGTCGAAGGGGCAGATCGACGATCTTCTCGAGGAGATCCGCATCCGGGTCGAACGCGACGAGCGCGTGCTCGTGACGACGCTGACCAAGAAGATGGCCGAGGAGCTCACGGACTTCCTCGGCGAGCACGGCGTGCGCGTGCGCTACCTGCACTCCGACGTCGACACCCTGCGACGGGTGGAGCTGCTGTCCGAACTGCGCGCGGGCGTCTACGACGTGCTCGTCGGCATCAACCTGCTGCGCGAGGGCCTCGACCTGCCAGAGGTGTCGCTCGTGTCGATCCTCGACGCCGACAAGGAGGGCTTCCTTCGCAGCGGCACCTCGCTGATCCAGACCATCGGTCGCGCGGCGCGCAACGTCTCCGGACAGGTGCACATGTACGCCGACAAGATCACGGACTCGATGCGGTCCGCGATCGACGAGACCGATCGGCGCCGCGAGAAGCAGGTCGCTTACAACCTCGAGCACGGCATTGACCCGCAACCGCTGCGCAAGAAGATCGCGGACATCACCGACGCGCTGATCCGCGAGGGCGCCGACACGAAGGCGATGCTGACGCGGGATGCCGGCCGCAAGGGCAAGGCGCCGACACCGAATCTGCGGCGCGAGGGCATCGCCGCCGAGGGCGCGGCCCAGCTCGAGTCGACCATCGAGGACCTCACCAACCAGATGCTGGCGGCCGCCTCCGAGCTGAAGTTCGAGCTCGCGGGTCGTCTGCGGGACGAAGTGCAGGATCTGAAGAAGGAGCTGCGAGCGATGGAGCGCGCCGGCCACGCCTGACCGGCGATGCCCCGCGGCGGATCAGACGGCGGCGGTGCGGGCGATCAGCTCCGCGACTTTGCCCTTGCACCCACCGCATCCCGTTCCCGCGCGGGTCTCGGCACCGATGCACTCCACCGACTGTGCGCCCGCGGCCGCCGCCGTCGTGATCCGTTCCACCGTCACCCCGTTGCACCAGCAGACGGTCGCCTCCGGCGCGAACGGGTCGCTCATCGACGGCGCCCCGGCGTCGTCCGCGTCGAGCCGGAGCAGCGCGGCGCGATCCGCCGGGAGCTCGCTCCCGCGCTCGAAAAGCAGCGTCAGCTCGGCGCCGGTGCGCGGCATCCCGACCGCCACGAAGCCCTCCAGGACACCGTCGCGCGTCACCATCTTGACGTAGGTGCCGCGCGCGGGATCCGCCCACTGCGTGATCTGGCGGCCGCCGTCGCACGTGCCGGCGTGCGTGTCGTCGTCCCAGGGCTCCCCGCTCACATCGCCTCCCGCGACGACGTCGACCCCTTCGGCCTTCAGCATCACCACGCTCGGCCGCTCGGCGGTCGGTTCGGCGGCCGTGCCCGGGGTGCACAGGCGATCGGCGAGCGCGTCGGCCTGGCGCCATCCGGGCCCGATCAGCCCGGAAGGCGCGCCCGGCACCCGGCCATCGGGTGTCGCCGCGCCGCGATCCGCGATCTGCGCGCAGTCACCGATCGCGAAGATCGACGGATCGGTCCAGCTGCGCAGCTGCTCGTCCACGAGAATGCCGGCGGAGATCGCGAGGTCCGCCGCGGCGGCGAGCTCGACGCGCGGCGCGACTCCGACGGAGAGCAGCAACAGATCGCCCGGGATCTGCTTGCCGTCCGCGCAGACCAACGCGTCGAACCGCGCGATGCCGTCGTCGAGATCCGAGCGCAGGAGGATGCTCTCCGCGCGCGAGTGCGGAGCCATCTCGACCCCGGCCGCTCGCGCAGCGCGGGAGAGCATCCGCCCGCCGCCGAGGTCGAGGTTGCGCGCCATGGGAACGTCGCCATGATGGACGACCACGACCTCCGCGCCCTGCTCGCGTGCGGCGAAGGCCACCTCCAGCCCGAGCACGCCGGCCCCGAGGACGACGATCCGCCCGCCCTCCCGCACGGTGGCGGCCACCGCCTCGGCGTCCGCGAGATCGCGCAGCACGGCGACCCCTCTGGGCAACGGGGTGCGCCCGCGGTCGATCTCGCCCGGTGTCTGCGCCCGCAGCAGGCGCTCGCGCCGCGCCGACTCCATGCCGGAGATCGTCGGGATGTTCGCGCGGGATCCGGTGGCGAGGACGAGACGGTCATAGGGGATGCGGTCGCCGGCGGACGTCCGGACGACGTTGCGCGAACGATCGATCGAGACCGCCGCCTCTCCCAGCCGGATGGATACGCCCGCCGCGCGGGCCGCTGCAGTGTCGATGACGTCGAGCCGTTCGCGGGTCGCTCGTCCCACCGCGTACTCGGCGATCAGCACCCGGTTGTAGGCGTCGTCCCGCTCGGCTCCGACGACGGTGACGGTGGCGCTGCCGGCCGACACGGCGGGCAGCATCCCCTCCACGAACCGGGCGCCGACCGGGCCGTACCCGACCACGACGACCCGCATCACTTCGGCACCGTGACCGCGTCACCGGCGGCGGTATCGCGGTGGGCACGGGACACCGTCACGAGCGTGCGTTTGAATTCGGGCATCGCCGAGATCGGGTCGACCGCGGACTCGGTGAGGAGGTTCGCGCGGCCGTCCGCCGCGAAGTGGAAGGGGAGGAACACGGTGTCATGGCGGATGCCGACGGTCACCTCTGCGCGTGCCCGCACCATGCCGCGCGCGTTGCGCAGCTCGACCATGTCGCCCATCGAGATCCCGAGACGGCTCGCGGTCGACGGATGCAGCTGCACCGTGACGTCGGGGCGTGCGTCGTGGAGTTCTGCGACCCGGCGGGTCTGGACCCCGGACTGGTAGTGCTCCAGGAGACGGCCGGTGACGAGCGTGACCTCCCCACCCCGTTGCGCACCCGGATCGCGCGGTCGGGCAACGACCGGCACGAGCCGCGCGCGTCCGTCCGGGTGCGCGAAACCCGCGGCGAACAGGCGCGGGGTGCCATCGGAACCGGGCGGGAAGGGCCAATGCGCGGCGATTCCGGTATCCAGCAGTGCGTAGCTGAGGCCGGAATAGTCGGCGATGCCTCCCGCCGATGCGCGCGCGAGCTCGTCGAAGACCTCGCTGGGCTCGATGGCCCACTGCCCGAGTGCATCGAGCCGCCGCGCGAGCTCTCGCAGGATCCACAGTTCGCTGCGCGCCTCGCCGGGTGCTGCCACGGTGCGCCGCCGCCGGAGCACGCGGCCTTCGAGCGAGGTCATTGTGCCCTCCTCCTCGGCCCACTGGGTGACGGGCAGCACAAAATGCGCGAGCTGCGCGGTCTCGGAGAGGAAGAAGTCGCACACCACCAGGAGGCCGAGGCGCGCCAGATCGCTCGTCACCCGACCGGCATCGGGCGCGGAGACGACGACGTTCGCGCCATGCACCAACAGCGCGTCAATGTCGGACCCGAGCATCGACAGCAGCTCCACCGCGGGGACGCCGGGCCCCGGCAGGACATCGGGGTCCACGCCCCAGACGCGCGCCACGTGCGACCGCGCCTCGGGGTCGCTGATCTTGCGATAGCCGGGCAGCTGATCGCACTTCTGGCCGTGCTCGCGCCCACCTTGGCCGTTGCCCTGCCCGGTGAGGGTGCCGTATCCGGAACCGTGCCGGCCGGGCAGCCCCAGGATGAGGGCGAGGTTGATCGCCGCCGTGGCGGTGTCCGTCCCGTCGACGTGCTGCTCGACGCCGCGCCCTGTCAGCACGAATGTGCCGCCTCCCGACGCCAACCGCCGCGCGACGGTCCGCAGCTGAGCCACGGGCACGCCGGTCGCCTCCTGCACGCGCTCCGGCCACCAGGGATTCGCGCTGCGCCGCACCGCGTCGAAGCCCGTCGTTCGCTCGTCCAGGTAGTCGAGGTCGGCGAGGCCTTCGGCGAGCACGATGTGGGTGAGTCCGAGGAGGACGATCAGGTCGGTACCGGGGTAGGGCTGCACGTGGATGCCGGCGCCCTGCTCGGTGAGCCGGGCGGTCTCCGAGTGGCGCGGATCGACGACGATCAGTCCGCCCTCGGCGCGGGCAGTGGCGAGGTGCGCGATGAACGGCGGCATGGTGGCCGCCACGTTCGAACCGAGCAGCAGGATGGTGCGGGCTCCGTCGAGGTCCGTGACCGGGAACGGGAGGCCCCTGTCGATCCCGAACGCACGGTTGCCGGCCGCCGCGGCACTGGACATGCAGAATCGGCCGTTGTAATCGATGCGGCTCGTGCCCAGGGCGATCCGCGCGAACTTCCCGAGCTGGTACGCCTTCTCGTTGGTGAGTCCGCCGCCGCCGAACACGGCGACGGCATCCGCGCCGCGCATCTCGCGCACTGTGCGCAGCCGCGCGGCGATCTCGTCGAGGGCCTCGCCCCAGGACACCTCCTCGAACCGGTCGCCGGTGCGCCGGAGCGGCGCGGTCACCCGATCGGACCGCGCCAGCAGCTCGGCGGAGGTCCAGCCCTTCTTGCACAGTCCACCGCGGTTGGTGGGGAAGTCCCGACCGGTGACCTGAACGCCCGTCGGCGCGGGTGTCAGGGTCATCGCGCACTGCAGGGCGCAGTAGGGGCAGTGGGTGGCGCCCGGCGCCGCCGCGGCGGCCGTCACAGCCGGGTCCCGGTGCGGAGGCCGCCGCGCACGTAGACGATTCCCGTGACGGCGAGCATCACGACATAGGCGACGACGAACCAGCCGAGGCCCGCCGCGTAGCCGCCCGTGACGGACTTCGACAGGCCGAGTGCCTGCGGGATGAGAAAACCGCCGTAGGCGCCGATGGCGGCGATGATGCCGAGCGCGGCGGCGGCCTTGCGCTGTGTGCCGATGTCGCCGGCCGAGCGGTGGGCATCGGCGGTGCCGGCCCGCCAGGCGAAGACCGTCGGGATCATGCGGTAGGTCGCGCCGTTTCCGATACCGCTCGCGGCGAACAGCACCAGGAAGAGTCCGAGGAATCCCCAGAAGTCGACGACGGGGAGCGTCATGATGACGACGACGGTGACGAGGGCCATCACGGCGAACGCGGTCATCGTCATCGCGGCGCCGCCGAAGCGGTCGGCGAGCTTGCCGCCATAGGGGCGGGCGAGCGAGCCGCACAGTGCACCGAGGAAGGCCAGGGAGAGGGTCGCCGAACCGATGCCGAACGTGGAGAACTCGGGAAACTGGTCGGCGATGAGCTTCGGGAACACGCCGGCGAAACCGATGAACGACCCGAACGTGCCGAGATAGAGCAGCGACAGGATCCAGAGATGCGGTTCGCGGAAGGCGGCGACGGATGCCGCGAGGTCGGCGCGGGCATGGGAGAGGTTGTCCATGCGGAGGGAGGCTCCGACCATGGCGACGACGATCAGCGGCACCCATATCCAGCCCGCCAGCGGGAGCTGCAGGGTGGCCCCGGCACCGATCGTGATCACGACGGGGACGATCAGCTGGGCGACCGCCGCGCCCAGATTGCCGCCGGCGGCGTTCAGCCCCAGTGCCCACCCCTTCTCGCGCTGCGGGTAGAAGTAGGTGATGTTCGCCATCGAGGATGCGAAGTTGCCACCCCCGAAACCGGCGAGCGCGGCGACGAACAGCATCGCGCCGAACGGGGTGTCGGGGTTGCCGACGCACAGGGCGAGGCCGATCGCGGGCAGGAGCAGAAGTCCCGCGGAGATGATGGTCCAATTGCGCCCGCCGAGACGCGGCACCATGAAGGTGTAGGGGAAGCGGAGCGTCGCCCCCACGAGACTGGGCATGGAGATGAGCCAGAACGTCTGCGCCGTGTCGAAGTCGAACCCGGCCGCCGGCAGCGAGACGACGACGATCGACCACAGCTGCCAGACGACGAAGCCCAGGAACTCCGCGAAGATCGACCAGCGCAGGTTGCGCGCGGCGATGCGTCGGCCGGTGGACTCCCACTGCGCCTGGTCCTCCGGATCGTAGCCGTCGATCCAGCGGCCGGCGCGGGTCGACAGCGCCGGTGCGTCGATCGTCGCGGTGCCCGGGACGGTGGGGGGAGCAGTGACTGCGGACATGGCTTCTCCTGAGGATCGGCGGTGCATCGTGCTCGGGCGCCGGCCAGCGCCCTTCGGGGACGGGCGCCGGTCGGCGCGCGTCGGGGGGAGGTGTGCGTGAGGGATCAGCCGGCGGCGTCGAACCGTTCCGCCACGATGGTCACGAGTTCGGCAGGCGGCGGTGCATCCGCCGCGAGCAGCGGCGCGGTGACGATGTCGCCTCCGGCGGACGCGACGAGGTCGGCGAAGTATCCGGGCGCGAGCAGGTAGGTGGCCACGGCCACCCGTCGGGCACCGGCGGCGCGTGCCGAGGCGACCGCGGCCGGCACCGCCGGATCGGCCGCGGAGACGAATGCGACCGTGACCGGCCGGCCGATCATGTCCGCGAGTGCCCGGCCGACGGCATGGCAGTCGGCCACGGCCCCCCGGTCACGGGAGCCGGCCGCCGCCAGCACCACATGGGTGTCCGCGTCGGTCGCCGCGCCCGCTTCGTCCAGGCGTCGGGCGAGGACTCTCACCAGGCGCGGGTCGGGGCCGAGGGCCGCGGTGACGCGGGCGTCGACGGTGCTGTTGCGCGCCGCCTCGGCGAGGTCGACGTGCACGTGAAAGCCCGCCGAAAGCAGGAGGGGCACGATCGTGGCGTCCGAACCCGGGTCCTGAGCTTCGAGCGTGCCGGGCACGTCGGGCTGCTGCACATCGACGAAACTCTCGAGCACGGTCAGTTCGGGGCGGGCGTCGCGCACCGCCGCGACGAGGCCGGCGACCGCCCGACGACCCGCGAGTGAGGACGTGCCGTGCGAGGCGGCGACGAGAGTCCGGGCCGCAGCGACCGAAACCACGCCGTCCTGTTCGTGGACGCGCCACGTGCGCAGCCGGAGGTCGTCGGGGCGGCTGAGGCACGCTCCGCTCTCGAGGTCGAACACGTCCTTGTGCAGGGGGGAGGCGATCGTCGGGCGGCCGG
The DNA here is from genome assembly GCA_031555335.1 of Microbacterium sp. Taxonomy (GTDB): domain Bacteria; phylum Actinomycetota; class Actinomycetes; order Actinomycetales; family Microbacteriaceae; genus Microbacterium. Next base: position 10,258 of record JAVBUN010000163.1, on the reverse strand, counting down.
CCCGGGACCCGACGATGCCCCGTGACATCACGAAGGCGCCCGTGGCGGGATCGGCGTTATCGACGGCGAAGATGCGCCGGTCCGGCAGGACGAAGAGTGCGACCTGCGAACCGCCGACGAGGGCGGCTTCGCCCCAGAGCGGTTCCAGGTCGTCGCGTCGGCACACCGGCGTCCACACCGTGGGCGCGCGCTCGGCGGCCGCCGCGGTGGCGTCGACGGTATCGGTGAAGGTCATGGCAACGACGGTAGGCAGCGGATGTTTCGCCTGCGGGTCCCGCCCGGTGACGGACCCGTAACGTCTATCTCACGTCGTCGGTCGGACAGCGTGAGGTGCCGGTTACACACCGTTACCGGGGAGCAACGACGGCGGAACGGCCCGTGCGTAGCGTGTGCTGCACCGACCGATCCGGAGGAGCAGCCATGACCGAGACACGCGTCGTCATCGTGGGAGGCGGGCCCGCTGCCCACCGGATGACTCGCACTCTGTTGGAGCGGGCCGATCGCACCGGGGCGAACCTGCAGGTCACGGTGTTCGCCGAAGAGGTGCACGTCCCGTACGACCGCGTCGCCCTCAGTCGGCGCATCGAGGACGCCGCGGCGGATCTCACACTCGACCCCGCCGTGTGGCGGCATCCGAGCGTCGTGCTCCGATCCGCGGAGGCGGTCGAGGCGATCGACCCCGCCTCCCGCACCGTGACGACAGCGAGCGGTGTCACCCCGTATGACGAGTTGGTGCTCGCCACCGGGTCTGCCGCCACCGTGCCCCCGATCGAGAACGCGGCCGCGGCGCACGTGTACCGAACTCTCGACGACGTGGCCGCGCTCGTCGCCGACATCGGATCCATCGCGGACCGGCACGGCCGACCGGCGAGCGTCGTCGTGGTCGGCGGCGGCCTTCTCGGTCTCGAGGCCGCCGGTGGCGCCGCGCGCCTGGGCGCCCGGTCCGCGATCGTGCACTCCGGCCGGTGGCTCATGTCTGCGCAGCTCGACGAAGGAGCGGGGGGTGCGCTGGGTCGTCGCATTCGAGGCGAGGGCATCGAGCTGCACCTGGGTCAGCGTCCCACCCGCATCCTGACAGGTCCCTCGGGCCGTGTGCTCGGCGTCGAACTGACAGACGGCTCGGCCGTGACGGCCGACATCGTCGTCTTCTCGATCGGCATCACCGCACGCGACGAACTGGCTCGAGCGGCGGGTCTCGCTCTCGGCTCGCGCGGTGGTGTGCGCATCGATGAAACCTGCGCGACGAGCGCGCCGCACGTGTGGGCCATCGGCGAGGTGGCGGCGATCGGCGGGGAGACTACCGTCGGTCTCGTCGCACCCGCCAATGCGATGGCCGATGTGGTCGCCGACCGCATTCTCGGCGGCGATGCCGTGTTCCCGGGCATCGACGACGCCACGAAACTGAAACTCGCCGGCGTCGAGGTCGCGAGCTTCGGCGACGCGCGGGGCGAGAGCGAGGGAGCGCTCGCGGTCGTCTACGCGGATCCCGGGCGGGGCCTCTACCAGAAACTCGTGGTCGGCGATGACGGCAGGACCCTGCGGGGTGGGATGTTCGTCGGGGATGCGTCACCCTACGTCGCGTTGCGGCCGCTGCTCGGCCGGGAGCTCGGGGCGGAGCCGAGCGCCTTCCTGTCGGCGGTCGCGACCGAGGGGGGTGCCGGCGCGGAACTGCCCGACGACGCGCAGCTGTGCTCGTGCAACAACGTCACCGTCGGGGCGGTGCGTCACGCGGTCCGCGGGGGGTGCACGGACCTCGGCGAGCTGAAGTCCTGCACACGCGCGGGGACGCAGTGCGGGTCCTGCGTGCCGCTCGTGAAGAAGCTGCTCGAGACCGAGCTCACCGCCGCGGGCATCGCCGTGTCGCGGGCTCTGTGCGAGCATTTCGCGCTCAGCCGCTCCGAACTGTTCGAGTCGGTTCGCGTGCTCGGGCTCACAAGCGCCGGGGCCGTCTATGCCCGCTTCGGGGAGGGCCTCGGCTGCGACATCTGCAAGCCGGTCGTGGCATCCATCCTCGCGACACAGACCAACGCTTACATTCTGGATGCCGGCCAAGGCCCGCTGCAGGACACGAATGACCGGGCGCTGGCCAACATGCAGCGTGACGGCACCTACTCGGTCGTGCCGCGAATTCCGGGCGGAGAGATCACCCCGCAGAAGCTCAAGGTCATCGCCGAGGTCGCCGAGCAGTTCGGCCTTTACACGAAGATCACCGGCGGGCAGCGGATCGACCTGTTCGGCGCCCGGCTGGAGCAGCTGCCCGACATCTGGCGGATCCTCGTCGACGCCGGCCTCGAATCCGGCCAGGCGTACGGCAAGTCGTTGCGCACCGTGAAGTCCTGTGTCGGGTCGACGTGGTGCCGCTACGGCGTGCAGGACTCGGTCGGCATGGCGATCTTCCTGGAAGAGCGCTACCGGGGGCTGCGCTCGCCCCACAAGTTCAAGCTCGGGGTCTCGGGATGCGCGCGGGAGTGCGCGGAGGCGCGGGGCAAGGACATCGGGGTGATCGCGACGGAGTCCGGCTGGAACCTCTACGTGGGCGGGAACGGCGGGTATCAGCCGGTGCATGCCCAGTTGCTGGCCGGAGACCTCGACGACCAGACCTTGGTGCGGTACATCGACCGGTACATCATGTACTACGTGCGCACCGCGGAGCGGCTGCAGCGCACGGCGCGATGGCAGGAGGACCTTCCCGGCGGGCTCGATCACGTGCGCGAGGTCGTCTGCGAGGACTCGCTCGGCATCGCCCACGAACTGGAGGAGGCCATGGCGCGTCACGTCGGGACCTATCAGGACGAATGGGCGCAGACTCTCGCCGATCCCGAACGACTGCGCAGGTTCCGATCGTTCGTCAACGCGCCGCGCACAGCGGATCCCGGCATCCGCAAAGTTGTCGAACGGGGTCAGGAGCGTCCCGCGTTCGCCCATGAGCGGGTCGTCATCGCCGGTCCCGTGCTGCCGGTACGCCCGCGCGAAGAAGCGACGGCCCGATGATGAGGGCGCGCGTCGAGCTGCGTGGCCGCCTCGTGCTCGTCGTCGGTCGCGCGGATCGGTCGCGCCGCGCGGTGGCGCGCTACCTCGCCGCCGGCGCGCGGGTGACGCGCGTGCTCGACACCGAACTGCTCGCGCTGCTCCAGACGGCGATCGTCACCGCCTGCGACGTGCCCGACGTGCTCGCATGGGTCGAGGGCGACGAGGCGCGCCGCGATGACGCCCGCACGCTCGCCGCGGCTCACCGCATCCTGCTGGTCGAGGAAGATCCGGTCGTCCCGACCCCCGCCGGGCACGTGTGGCTCGTCGGCGGCGGCCCCGGCGACGCGGAGCTCATGACGGTCGCCGGGTTGCGCGCCCTCGGGGACGCCGATGTCGTGCTGCACGACCGGCTGGGACCCGCCCATGTCATCGCCGACGATGCGCCGGGTGCGGAGATCATCGATGTCGGCAAGACCCCCGGACATCACGCCGTGCCCCAGCACGAGATCAACCGCTTGATCGTCGACCGGGCGCGCCGCGGGCTGCGGGTGGTGCGGCTCAAGGGCGGCGACCCTTTCGTGTTCGGCCGCGGCGGCGAGGAGGTCATGGCCTGCCGTGCCGCCGGCGTGCCGGTCACCGTCGTCCCGGGAGTGACGAGCGCGGTGTCCGTGCCGGCGGCGGCCGGTATCCCGGTGACCCATCGTGAGGTGTCCCGCGCATTCACCGTCGTGTCGGGCCATGCGCCCTTCGGCGAGGACGAGCTGCGCCACCTCGTCGGTCTCGGCGGCACCCTCGTCGTCCTGATGGGGGTGGGTACCTTGCCGCACCTGGCGGCCGGGCTCCGGCGGCACGGGATGCGGGCGGACATGCCGCTGGCGATCCTGGAGAAGGGCTTCAGCGTCGAGCAGCGTGCACTCGTGACGACCCTCGGCGGTGTCGTGGATGTGCTCGGCACGGCACGACCGGTCTCGCCGGCGATCATCGTCGTGGGCGAGGTCGTGGGAGCTGCCGGGCCCGTCGGCTGGGGCGGAGCGCTCGCGGACATGGAGAATGGGTGGACGCCGGAGCATCCCGCGCGCATCGTCGCCGGTCCGCGCTGATCATCGACCCGGAGGTTCCTGTGGAAGATCCCGCCCTCGGCGAGGGAGTCGTCCCGCTCGGCTTCCGGCCGGACCAGCTCGTCGGCTTCCGCATCGGGGTGACCTCCGATCGCCGATCGGAGGATCTGATCGCGGCGTTCGAGCGACGCGGAGCGGAGGTCGTGCACGCCCCGACCATCCGCATGACCGGGGCGTCCGACGACGCCGAGGTGGTCGCCGAGACGCATGCGATCGTGGCGGCTCGGCCGGACTATCTGCTCGCCACCACGTCGTACGGGATGCGGCGCTGGACCGAAGCGGCGGATGCGGCCGGTCTCGGCGAGGATCTCGTCGATGTGCTGGGGAAGGCGCGCATCCTGGTGCGGGGGCCGAAGGCGCGAGGCGCGGTGCGTGCCATCGGCCTCGACGACCACGGTATGAGCGAGCGGGAGACGACGACGTCCCTCGTCGACCTCGTGCTGCGCCACGATGTGGCCGGGGCGACCATCGCGGTGCAGTTGCATGGCTTCACCGACCCCGCTCAGCTGGAGCGTCTGCGGGCGGCGGGTGCACGGGTGCTCACCGTCGCGCCGTATCGGTGGACCGCTCACGAGGATGCGGGTCGGGTCGGCCGTCTCGTCGATCTCGTGTGCACCGGCGGGGTCGATGCGGTGACCTTCACGAGCGCACCGGCCGTGGAGGCGCTGTTCACCGTCGCCGATGCCCTGCGGCGACTCGACGAGGTGCAGGCCGCCTTCCGGGGCACGGTGACGGCCGCCGCGGTGGGCCCGGTCACCGCGGCCCCGCTCGTCGAGGCGGGCATCCTGCCGATCGTTCCCGACCGGTTCCGGATGGGGGCGCTCATCCGGCTCGTCTGCGAACATCTCGAGACCGCCGGCATCCAGCGGCTCGAGACCGACGTGGGCCCGGTCGAACTGCGCGGACGGCTCGTGCTCGCCGCCGGCGGGCGGGCGGCGCTGAGCCCGGTGGCCAGGGCGCTGTTCCATGCGCTGATGCGCGCCGGAGGCGCGACGGTGTCCCGGGAGGAGCTGGCCGATGCAGCGCCGGAGCGGCTCGATGACCACGCGGTCGATGTCGCGATCAGTCGGCTGCGGCAGGCGCTGCCTGAACCACGCCTCGTCGCGACGGTCATCAAGCGCGGCTACCGCATCTGCGTGCCGCTCTGACGCGGACCGTGCACGTCAGGGGCAGTGCATGAGCGGCTTCGGCCCCGATCTGTCGAATGTGTGGCCGGACATCGGTGCCCCGCACAGGGGGCACGGGCGTTCCGTGCGCACCGGCTCGGGCGTCGTCTCGTAGGGGCCGACGGATGCGGGGCCCGCGGCACGGATGAGCGTCGCATTGATCCACGCATACCACCCGCCGGCGGCGCGCACGCGCTGTCGCAACGGGAGGCGGGGGGAGTCTGCATCCGTTCGTGCCATGATGTTTAGGGTACTAACGAAATGCATTAGAGTCGAGCCGTGACCGACGATCTCCTCCGCCTCGAGAACCAGGTGTGCTTCGCGCTCGTCACGGCCGCTCGCAACGTGGTGTCGATCTATCGTCCCGTCCTCGAACCGCTCGGCCTCACCCACCCGCAGTACCTCGTGATGCTCGCGCTCTGGGAGCAGGCGCCGCGGGCGCTCGGGGAGCTCGCCGCGGAGCTCGCGATGGAACCGGCCACGCTCTCCCCGCTCGTGAAGCGCCTGGAGGCGCAGGGGAGGGTGACCAGGGGCCGCCGCACGAGCGACGAACGCGTGCTCGAGATCGGCCTCACCGAGCAGGGCCGAGCGCTCCGCGTCCGCGCGCTCGAGGTGCCGGCGCAGATCATGGCGAAGGTCGGCATGGATGCCGAGGGCCTCGCGCGCCTGCGCGACGGACTGGCCCCGTTCGCCGGCCGCTACGAGGGCTGAGCCCGACCGCCCCGCCAGGCCGTGGCGCCGCTACGCTGGGTGCCGCCCGTTTCTGAGGAGGCCCCATGCGCGCCGTCGCCATCACCCGTCCCGGTACCCCCGACGTGTTCGAGGACATCGAATTGCCTGACCCCGAGCCGGGAGCGCGCGACCTTCTCGTCGAGGTGCGGGCGGTGTCCGTCAACCCGGTGGACACCAAGGTGCGCGCGTCCGGCGGCGGCGCCTCGCCCGACGAGCCGCGGCTCCTCGGCTTCGACGCCGTGGGGCGGGTCCGCGCGGTCGGCGCCGAGGTCACCCTCTTCGCTCCGGGTGACGAGGTCTACTACGCCGGCACCATCACCCGTCCTGGCACGAACGCGCAGCTCCACGTGGTCGACGAGCGGATCGTCGGGCACAAGCCCGCGACCCTGACGGATGCGGAGGCCGCCGCCCTGCCCCTGACCTCGATCACCGCCTGGGAGGTGCTCTTCGACCGCCTGGGCGTCGCCCGCGGCGGCGGCGCCGGGCAGCGTCTGCTGATCGCCGGTGCCGGGGGAGGGGTGGGTTCGATCCTCACTCAGCTCGCCGCGCGGCTCACCGAGCTCGAGGTCATCGGCACCGCGTCCACGCCGGAGGGGGCCGCGCGGGTGCGCGACCTCGGCGCCGACACGGTCGTCGACCACCGTGATCTCGCCGCCGCGCTCGAGGGCATCGGCCCGATCGATCTGATCGCCTCACTCACCGGCACGACGCACAACTTCCCGGTGCTCGTCGAGGCGCTCCGGCCTCAGGGGGCGATCGCGGTGATCGACGACCCGCAGACCCTCGACGTCGTGCCGCTGAAGGGCAAGTCCGCGTCGCTGCGATGGGAGTCGATGTTCACGCGCTCGGTCTACGGGACGGACGACGTCATCCGTCAGCACGAGCTGCTCGAGGAGGTGTCCCGCCTGATCGATGAGGGTGTCCTCCGCACCACCCTTGCGCGCGAGCTCTCGCCGATCGACGCTGCGACCCTCGCCGAGGCGCACCGGCTCGTCGAGGCCGGCGGCGTCCGCGGCAAGGTGGTCGTCGCCGGCTGGGCCTGACCGCCCTCAGACGCGCACGGACCGGTAGGCCGCCCCCGGGTGGGACTCCGGGAGGCGCGGCCCCCTGCCCATGATCCGCTCGCGCATGGTCCCGGTCCGGGGCTCCGCCGGCAGCATCCCGCGCTCGCGCAGCAGCGGGAAGACCGTGTCGATCACGTCGCGATAGGTCGCCATGCCGCCGTAGGTGTACTCGATCAGGAACCCGTCGATGTCGGTGCGGTCCACGATCTCCTGCAGCCGGTCGGCGACCTGCGCGGGTGTGCCCGTGACCCGGATGCCGCCGATCGACGTCGTGATCCGGGCGAGGATCTCCCGGATCGTCGGGCTCTCGTCGCCCTGCTGGAAGAGCGACAGCATCGATCGGCCGACCTCGGTGGTGACATCCGCGAGGGTCGCGTCCAGGGGGAAGCGCAGGAGGTCGATCCCGCTCCAGCCGAGATACAGCGCCGCCGCCGCCTCGACCGACGGGGTGGCATCGAGCTCCGCGCGGAGGCGATGCGCCTCCTCCTCGGTGTCGGCGACGATGATCGACACCGCGTCGATGACCTTGATGTCGTCCGCCGCGCGCCCCTCGGCGACGGCGCGGGCGCGGAGGTCGGCGACGACCGTCGCGGCCACGTCGAGATCGCGGTCCTGGATGAACACGCACTCGGCGAACCGACCCGCGAACGCCCGGCCGGCGGGGGAGGTGCCGGCCTGGAGGAGCAGCGGAGTGCGCTGCGGGCTCGGGATGGCGGGGAAGAAGCCGTCGTACCGGAAGTACTCGCCGGCGTGCCGGATGCGGTGCACCTTGTCCGGGTCCGCGTAGGTCCGCGTCGCCTTGTCGTACACGACCGCGTCGTCGTCCCACGCTCCCTCCCACAGCTGCAGCGTGAGTTCGACGAACTCCGTCGCCCGGCGATACCGCTCGTCGTGCGGGGTGACGGCGTCGAGACCGAGGAGTCGGGTGAGGGCGACCTGGTTGTCGCTCGTCACGATGTTCCAGGCGATCCGCCCCGCGGTGAGGTGGTCGAGCGACGTGTAGGTGCGGGCGTTCAGGTACGGCTGCTGCGACGTCGTCGACGCGGTCACCACGAACCCCAGCCGATCCACGGTCGCCGCGAGGCCGCTGACGAGCGTCATTGGATCGTGGGCGGGGACCTGCACCGCTTCGCGCACGACCGCATCGGGGATGTCATCACCGCTCATCGGATAACCGAGTGCCTCGGCGAGGAACAGGAAGTCGAACCCGCCCGCCTCGAGCTCGCGCGCCATCTCCTGCCAGTAGCCGAGGGTCGCGAAGTCGCGGGTCTGCGCCCTCGGGTGGTGCCAGGCGTTGCTGATGAAGTTCGGCGTGAACTCCTCGAAGGCGCCCAGGATGATCTGCTTGGTCACGGTGTTCCTCTCCCCGCATCACGTGATAACTTCTGGTAATCAGTTCTCTCACGATAACTGTCAAGAATCAAACCGACGAGGAGTCGATGTGGGCGAGGACATCTCCGCGGCGATCGGCGATGCGGTCCGCCGGGTGCGCACCGGGCGCGGCGAGTCGATGCGCGCGGTCGCGACCCGGGCCGGCATCTCCCAGCCCATGCTCTCGAAGGTGGAGAACGGGCAGCTGCTGCCGAGCCTGACGACCGTCTACAGCCTCGCGACCGCGCTGGAGGTCTCTGCGACGAGTCTTCTCCCGTCCGTCGGCAGTGACGCCGGCGACCCCGTGCACTTCGTCGTCGACGGCTCCGGGCACGCGCCCCGAGCGGAGTTGCTGAGCGGCGGCGGGGATGCCCCGTTCCACGTGTACCTCGTGACGGGACGGGCGGGCGAGGAGGACGGGCGTGACTTCGTGCATGCCGGCCAGGAGTTCGTCCACGTCGTCTCCGGCGCGATCGACCTGCACCGCGCGGGAGGCGCGAGACGCCTGGCCGCGGGGGAGAGCATCACGTACGACGGTGCCGAGCCCCACCGGTGGTCGATCCACGAGGACGCCCGTTACCTGATCATCTCCGAGACCTGACCGCCCCTCCGAGACCTGACCGCCCCTCCGAGACCCGACCGACCAGAGGAGACCCCGTGCTGACCGAGACCGACTTCCTCCGCCTGCTGCCCAAGGCGGAGCTGCACTGCCACTTCATCGCCACGATGCGCGTCGCGACCCTGCGCGAACTCACGGCGAAGCACGGCATCCCGCTCCGCACCGACGACCTCGACGCGCTGCTGGACTACGAAGGGCTGCCCGACTTCCTCGACGTCTTCGACGCCGCGCAGCAGGCGCTCCGCACGCCCGAGGACATCGCCCGGGTCGCGTACGAGGGCGTGGTCGACGGCGTGCGCGCCGGCAACCTCCGCTATCGCGAGTACTTCGTGAACCCCGACAACTTCGCGGCCCTGGGTATCGACTATCCGGCCCTGGTCGACGCCATGGTCGACGGCCTGGATCGGGCGGAGCGCGAGTTCGGCGTGGGCTATCGCATCATCGCGGCGATCAACCGCTCGCTCCCTCCGGCCGCCGCGGTCGCGATGGTGGAGACGGTCCTGGCGCACCCGCATCCGGCCGTCGTCGGGATCGGTCAGGACTACCTGACCCCCGAGCTGACCGAGGACCCGCTGCGGTTCGCCGAGGCCTACGCCCTGGCCGAGCGGCACGGCCTCCGCCGGAGCGCCCACGTCGGCGAGACGATGTCGGCGAGCACGCAGAACGTCCTGGACGCCATCGAGGTGCTGCACGTCGACCGGATCGACCACGGGTACCGCGTGGTGGACGACGCCGATGTGCTCGCGGCGGCCCTGCGCTCGGGCGTGGCCTTCACCTGCACGCCGCACTCCACCCACATGCTGTCGGCGTGGGAGTTCGCGCCCGGTCACCGCATCGCGCGGATGATCCGCGCCGGGCTCGTCGTGACCTTCGCCACCGACGACGCGGTGTTCTTCAAGACCGACATCGGGCTCGAGTACACCGTCGCGCTGCCGGCGATGGGATTCGGGCCGGCGGATGCGGCGCGCATCGCGCGTGCCGGATTCGCGGCCGCCTGGTGCGACGAGGCGGAGAAGTCGCGGCGGTTGTCCGAGGTCGACGGTGCGATCGCCGCCCTGACGGCGGCGCTCGCGGGCTGAGGCGGCCTCCGCTCCCAGCGAAGGCCGGAGCCGGTGTCGGTGGTGCTGCCTAGACTTGTCGGGTGCCCATTCTCCCCGTGTCCGAACACGCCCTCAATGCCGGAACCCTGAGCGTCCGCGGGGCCCGCGTCCACAACCT
>JAVBUN010000231.1:0-16375 GCA_031555335.1 Microbacterium sp. | reverse complement strand
ATGGAGCCGACGACACCGAACGGCACGGCGAGCTTCGTCAGCTCCAGCCCGTTCTCGAGCGTCCGCTGCTCGATGACACGGCCGACCGGGTCGGGGAGGTCGGCGACCTCCCGCACGGCGGCGGCGAGGGCGGCGACACGGCCCGCATCGAGCGTGAGGCGGTCCTGGAGTGCGCTCGAGAGCCCGCTCGCGCGTCCTCGCTCGAGGTCCTGCACGTTCGCCGCGACGACATCGACCGTGGCCGCCTCGATGGCGTCGGCCATCGCACGCAGAAGGCGGGACTTGCGCGCGTCATCGAGCAGAGCGATCTGCCGCGCGGCGTCCTTCGCGAGCAGCATCCGTTCGCGGGCGGTGGTGGTCGCCAGAGTCATCCGGCCAGTCTACCGGCGGGTGACCACCGGGCCGGTGCCCGCGTATGCGACCGGTGCCGGGTTCGGGGCGAACCAGGTGCCCACCCGGGCGCCGCCCAGGGCCGGCGCGACGAGGTCGGCACTCGTGACGAGCACACCGATGCCGGATGCGGCCGCCAGCCGCGCCGCGGAGACCTTCGTCGCCGCTCCCCCGGTGCCGACGCTGTTGACCACGACAGAACCGAACTCGTACCCCGCGAGGTCGTCACCGTATTCGACGTCCTCGATGGGGAGGGCGCCGGGCTCGTCGGGGGCACGGGTGTACAGATTCTCGATGTCGCTCAGCAGGACGAGCGCGTCGGCGCCGACCAGCTGCGCCACGAGCGCCGCCAGCCGGTCGTTGTCGCCGAAGCGGATCTCATGGGTCGCGACCGTGTCGTTCTCGTTCACGATCGGAAGGATGCGCAGGCCCAGCAGCCGCTCCATGGCGCGGCGCGCGTTGGAGCGGTGCGTCGGGTTCTCCAGGTCGCCGGCGGTCAGCAGCACCTGACCGGCCACGATCCGGAACGGCCGGAGCGCCTCCTGGTACCGGTAGATGAGCACGTTCTGCCCGACCGCGGCCGCCGCCTGCTGGGTCGCCAGATCGTTGGGCCGGCTGTCGAGCGCGAGGAACGGCATCCCCGTGGCGATCGCCCCGGACGAGACGAGGACGACCTCGGTGCCGCGGCCGTGCGCGTCGGCCAGTGCCTCGACGAGCGGCTGGATCTTCGCCGCATTCTCACCGCTGATCGAGGACGATCCGATCTTCACCACGACGCGCCGCGCGGCCGGAAGGTCCGCACGCACGGCCGCGGTCACTCCTTGTCCTCGCGCACGCGCTCGGCGTCGAGCTCGGCACGTGCGGCCGCCTTGGCGTCCATCCGCTCGTGGTAGCGCTCGCGACGCTCCGAGGTCGTGCGGCGCGGGTTCATGTCGAGACGGGGGTCGGTGCCGCGCGGCGCGGTCATGAGTTCGGCCGCCGACGAGAGGGACGGGTGCCAGTCGAAGACGATGCCGTCGCCCGCGCCGATGACGACCGTCGCGCCCGGGATGGCACCCGCCGCGAAGAGGGCGTCGTCGACGCCGAGCCGGTCGAGTCGGTCCGCCAGGAAGCCCACGGCCTCCTCGTTCTGGAAGTCGGTCTGCTGCACCCACCGCACCGGCTTCTCGCCGAGGATGCGGTAGATGTTGCCGTACGTGCCGCCCTCGACCCGCACCGTGAACTCCTTCTCGGCGCCTCGCGGCCGGATGACGATCCGCTCCGGCACGGGAGCGTCGGCGGTGGCGAGCCGGTGCTCCTCGATGATCTGCGCGAGCGCGAACGACATCTCGCGCAGGCCCGCGCGACTGACCGTCGAGATCTCGAACACCCGGTAGCCGCGCGCTTCGAGGTCGGGGCGGACGAGATCGGCGAGGTCCTTGGCCTCGGGCACGTCCACCTTGTTGAGCGCCACGACCTGCGGGCGCTCGAGCAGCGGCAGCTGTCCCTCCGGCACCGGGTACGCGCCGAGCTCGGCCAGGATGACGTCGAGATCGGTCAGCGGATCCCGGCCCGGCTCGAGCGTGGCGCAGTCCAGCACGTGGACGAGGGCCGTGCAGCGCTCGACGTGGCGGAGGAATTCCAGCCCCAGGCCTTTGCCGTCGCTCGCCCCCTCGATGAGCCCCGGGACGTCGGCGATCGTGTACCGGATGTCGCCGGCCTGCACGACGCCGAGGTTCGGGTGCAGCGTGGTGAAGGGGTAGTCCGCGATCTTCGGTCGCGCCGCGGAGAGCGCCGCGATGAGACTGGACTTTCCCGCCGAGGGGAAGCCGACCAGTGCGATGTCGGCGACGGTCTTCAGCTCGAGATCGACATCGCCCTCCCACCCGGGGGTGCCGAGCAGAGCGAAGCCGGGGGCCTTGCGCTTGGGCGAGGCGAGGGCGGCGTTGCCCAGCCCGCCGCGACCGCCGGGCGCCACGACGAAGCGCAGCCCGGGCTCCACCATGTCGACGAGCGTCGAGCCGTCCGCATCCTTCACGACCGTGCCGACGGGCACCGCGAGCTCGAGGGACTCCCCCAGCGCTCCGGAGCGGTTGTCGCCCATGCCGAAGCCGCCGTTGCCCGCCTTGCGGTGCGGTGCGTGGTGATACGACAGCAGGGTCGTGACCTGCGGGTCGGCGATGAGCACGATGTCGCCACCGTTGCCGCCGTTTCCCCCGTCGGGCCCGGCGAGCGGCTTGAACTTCTCCCGCCGCACGGACACGCAGCCGTTGCCGCCCTTGCCCGCGCTCAGGTGCAGCGTCACGCGGTCGACGAAGGTGACCATCGGCTCCTGCTTTCTGTGGGAGATAGACGCGAGGGGCGGGCCGAAGCCCACCCCTCGCAGAAGTTGACGTGCGTGCGCGGATTACTCCGCGGCGACGACGATGTTGACGACCTTGCGGCCGCCCTTCGCACCGAACTCGACAGCACCGGCGGACAGCGCGAACAGCGTGTCGTCACCGCCGCGGCCGACGTTGGCGCCGGGGTGGAAGTGCGTGCCGCGCTGACGGACGATGATCTCGCCCGCGCTCACGACCTGGCCACCGAAACGCTTGACGCCCAGACGCTGCGCGTTGGAGTCGCGACCGTTGCGCGTGGAGCTTGCGCCCTTTTTATGTGCCATCTCTTCGCCTCTTCCTGGGACTTACTTGATGCCGGTGACCTTGACGCGCGTGAGGTCCTGGCGGTGCCCCTGGCGCTTCTTGTAACCGGTCTTGTTCTTGAACTTCGGGATCACGATCTTCGTACCGCGCTCCTCGCCGAGGACCTCAGCGGTGACGGTCACCTTCGCGAGCTTCGCCGCGTCGGTCGTGACGGCGTCCCCGTCGACGAGGAGGACGGCGGGAAGCTGAAGCGTCTCGCCGATCTTCGCCTGCTGACGGTCGAGGACGACGATCGTGCCGACCTCCACCTTCTCCTGCCGGCCGCCGGCGCGCACTACTGCGTAAACCACTTCACACCTATTTCGTCTGGGGAGCGTACGGCTCCGATTGTCTGGAGAGCCTCCGGCTCGAGGAGCCGAAGAAGTCCTGGTGCGATATCGGAACGCGTCTCACGCGGTCGCGGGCCCGAAAAAGGGAGACGCACCAAAGGAATACTTTACCCGATGTTTCGGGAACCGCGCAAAGCGGCACCGCGCGTGTCGCGCGGCACCCCCACGCACCGCCATCCGCCTAGGATCTTCTGATGGCCATCCTGATCGACGACCCGCGGTGGCCGGCGCACGGTCGCCTGTGGTCCCACCTGGTGAGCGACAGCGACCTCGACGAGCTGCACGCCTTCGCGGCGGCGAACGGGATCCCCCGGCGAGGATTCGATCTGGACCACTACGACGTGCCGGATGAGGCGCACGCACGCCTGGTCGCCGCCGGCGCGCACGCCGTCGACGGGCACACCCTGGTGCGCGCGCTCATCGCTTCGGGTCTGCGGATCACCGCCCGGGAGCGCCGGGGGCGGTGATCCGCGCGGCTCACGCCTCGTCGGGGGTGTGCACCACCGGCGTGCCCGTGAGGGCGGCGGTCGTGACGCGGCGGCGTGCGCGTCCCTGACCGGGCGCCTTCGGCTCCGGCAGCGCGCTCAGCACCGAGTCCAGCAGCAGATCCTTTTCGGTCTTCGGCTTCTCCTGGCGCGGCTTCTTGCGCTTCGGGCGTGCAGCGCGCTCCTCGACGCGCTCTTCGACCTCGACGGGCGCGGTGACCGCGGCGGGCGCGCTCTGCGGCTCGACGACGGCCTCCTCGGCCGTGCCGTGGATCGTGGATGCCGCGATCTGCGCGATCGCCGACTTCACGCCCTCGGTGATCACGTGCGTGGCGCCGGTGGGGCTCGCCGCGGGTGCGGGCTGCTGCCGGCCGCGACGGCCGTTGCCCGATCCGCCGTTGTCCCGACCGTTGCCGTTGCCGCCGTTGCCGTTGGAGCGGTGCTTCACGACCGGGTCGTGGTGCACGATGACGCCACGGCCGGCGCAGACCTCGCACGCCTCGCTGAACGTCTCGAGCAGGCCCAGACCCAGCTTCTTTCGTGTCATCTGCACGAGCCCGAGCGAGGTGACCTCGGCCACCTGATGCTTCGTGCGGTCGCGACTCAGGCATTCGATCAGTCGCCGGAGCACGAGGTCGCGGTTCGACTCGAGGACCATGTCGATGAAGTCGACGACGATGATGCCGCCGATATCGCGCAGCCGCAGCTGCCGGACGATCTCCTCGGCCGCCTCCAGGTTGTTCTTGGTGACGGTCTCCTCGAGGTTTCCCCCGGATCCGACGAACTTTCCGGTGTTGACGTCGACCACTGTCATCGCCTCGGTGCGGTCGATGACGAGCGAGCCGCCCGAGGGGAGCCAGACCTTGCGGTCGAGCGCCTTCTCGATCTGCTCGGTGATGCGGAAGTCGTCGAACGGATCGCCGTCGCTGTCGTAGCGCTCGACGCGCTCGAGCAGGTCGGGGGCGACCCCGGTGAGGTAGCCCTCGATCGTGTGCTGCGCGTCCTCGCCCTGGATCAGCATCCGGGTGAAGTCCTCGTTGAAGACGTCGCGGACGATCTTGACGAGCAGGTCGGGCTCCGAGTGCAGCATGGTCGGCGCCGGCATCGACGCGATCTGCGTGCTGATGTGCTCCCATTGCGAGGTGAGACGCTGCACGTCACGGGTCAGCTGCTCCTCGGTCGCGCCCTCGGCGGCCGTCCGGACGATGACGCCGGAGGACTCCGGCAGCACCTCCTTGAGGATGCGCTTCAGTCGCGCGCGCTCGGTGTCGGGAAGCTTGCGCGAGATGCCGTTCATCGCACCGCCGGGCACATACACGAGGTACCGACCGGGCAGGGAGATCTGGCTCGTGAGGCGGGCACCCTTGTGGCCCACCGGGTCCTTGGTCACCTGGACGAGCACCTTGTCGCCGCTCTTGAGCGCGAGTTCGATGCGACGCGGCTGGTTGCCGGTCTCGACCGCATCCCAGTCCACTTCGCCCGAGTAGAGCACGGCGTTGCGCCCGCGCCCGATGTCGACGAATGCGGCCTCCATGCTCGGCAGCACGTTCTGCACGCGACCGAGGTAGACGTTGCCGATCAGCGACGCCTCCTGGTTACGGGCGACGTAGTGCTCGACGAGCACGTTGTCCTCGAGCACGGCGATCTGGATGCGGCCGTTCTTGGAGCGGACGACCATGACGCGGTCGACGGCCTCGCGCCGGGCGAGGAACTCGGCCTCGGTGACGACGGGGCGGCGACGGCCGGCGTCGCGACCGTCGCGGCGGCGCTGCTTCTTGGCCTCGAGGCGCGTGGAGCCCTTGATGCGCTGCGGCTCGGTGATGAGTTCGACGGCGCGCTGTCGCGGCGGACGGGCGGTCTCGACCGGTTCGGCGCCTTCGGAGCGCTCTGCGCCGCCCCGACGACGACCGCGACGACGAGTGCCGGAGGCGGGCGCTTCTTCTTCGTCCTCGGGTTCGGCCGCCGCGGGAAGCGGCGTGAAGGCCGGTGCGTAGAAGTGCAGGTCGGTCGTCACCGCCGAGACGAACGTCGCGGGAATGAGGCCGAGGGACACCGCGGTGACCTTCTCGGGAACGGCGGGGGCCTCCGGCTCGGCGGGCGCCTCCGGCTTGGCAGTTGCCTCGGACGGCACGGCCGTCTCGGGTTCGGCCGGCGCGTCGGGCGCTGCCTGCTCGACCGGAAGAGCGGGCGCTGCCTGCTCGGCCACAGCGGCGGGCTCAGCCGGCGCGTCGAGCTCCGCGGGACCCTCCTCGGCGACAGGCTCCTCGGCCTGGGCCACCGGAGCGTCGGGCTCGGGCTCGGACGGCGTCGCCGTCCCCACCGCGGGCTCGGCATCGACCGGCGTCTCGGCGACGCCGGCGGCGGGCGCCTCGGTCTGCGGGGCTGCGGCGGCTGCCGCATCCGTCGCGCCCGGAATCTCCGGCGCCTCGGGCGTCAGCGACTCGTCCCGGTCGTCGTGATTGGTGTGCTGCTCTGCGTCATCGGCTATCACCGGCGTACTCCCATCCGGGCGACACCGCGCGTCACCCGGCGAAATCTCGTGCGGCGCCGCACCTGCGGTGCCGCGAACTCACTCGGTCTGCAGCAGGCACTCGGCTCATGCTGCGGGGCGGTCATCGCCCGAAGTCTGCGTCGATGCCCGTGCGGCGCGGCCGCGCGATGCATCGACGATCATTATCGCATCTCGCGGGCGGTTCCGCGTGACCGTCGCCCGCACCGCGCCGAATTCCCGGCTGCCGGGCGGAAGACGGATAGCTGCGAGTGCCATAATCCGGGCATGTCTCAGGCGCCGTCCTCCCCGCGGCGCACCGTCCTCGCGATCTGGCTGATCATCGCCGGCGCGATCGGATGGTGGGCCGCCTTCTCGCTCACGATGGAGCGCTTCCACCTGCTCGCGGACCCCACCGCGACCGCCTCGTGCGACTTCAGCCCGCTCGTGCAGTGCACGAAGAATCTGGAATCCGCGCAGGGCAGCGTGTTCGGCTTCCCCAATCCGATCCTCGGGCTCGCGGGGTGGATCGCTCCCATCGTTGTCGGCGCCGCCATCCTCGCCGGCGCCCGGTTCGCCCGTTGGTTCTGGTGGCTGTTCTGGCTGGGGATGCTCTTCGCCTTCGGCTTCGTCTGCTGGCTGATCGGCCAGAGCATCTTCGTCCTCAGCACGCTCTGCCCGTGGTGCATGGTGACGTGGGCGGTCACCATCCCGACCTTCTACGCGGTCACCGTGCACCTGCTGCGCGACGGCCTGGTGCCGGTCGGCGCACGCGTGCGACGGATCGCGGGCGGCCTCATGGCCTACGTCCCGCTCATGGCCATCCTCAGCTTCGCGGTGATCGCGGTGCTCGCACAGGTACGGCTCGACGTGCTGGGCGCGCTCTTCTAGGTCTCTCCCTATCGGTGGCGAGGGGTTCTCCACAAGCGTTCCGGACCCGATCGGCGCGGTCACTACAGTGGGGGCGACGCTCAGGGGGATGACGATGACGCTCGAGACCGACACTCTCGCCGCCGTAGAGGCCGCACGGCTGCGGGTCGCCGCACAGACCGAACGCGCCCGCACCGCGGCCCGGGACGCCGCCCGGATGGCGGAGGACGTGCGCCTGCTCGTCTCGACCGTCACCTCCCCCGGGCGGGAGATCTCGGTCACCGCTCGCGCGGGGGGTGCCGTCGACCGGATCGAGCTGACCGAACGGGCACTGGAGTGGGATGCGCGCGCGCTCTCGCGGATGCTGACCGAGACCGTGCGACGGGCGCAACGCGCCGCCGCCGACGAGGCCGTGGCACGCATGGCGGAGTCCCTGGGCGCGCAGTCGCCGCTCGTCGCCGACGTCCGCTCGCAGGCGCAGGCGCAGTACGGCGCCGAGCCCGGCATCGAATACCGGTGAGCGGGCGATGGACCGCCTCGAAGTGACACCCGCCCGACTCGCCTCCGCCGCCGAGCAGATCCAGAAAGCGGCGACCGCGATCGACGACACGCTCCGCTCGCTGCAGGACGCCGCCGGTGTGCTGCGGTCCCAGTGGTCGGGCGACGCGCAGGTCGCCTTCGACGCGGCGCAGTCGCGGTTCGCCGAACTGATGGAGTCGCGGACGGAGATCGTCGGCACGATCTGCACCGCGCTGGACGACCTCGCCGTCGGGTATTCGACGGTCGACCTCGAGGGTGCGCGAGCGCTGGGAGCAACAGCATGAGATTCAGACGTATCGGCATCGGCGCCGTCGGGCTCGCCCTCGCGGCGACGTTGTTGGCGGCGTGCTCGCAGACGCCGCTTGCCGACGATTCCTTCATGGAGAAGATCCCCACTGCGCTCGAGTCCTCGGACCTCGGCATCACCGAAGCGTGGGCGGACAAGGGCGTCGACGGACTGACGACCCACCTGTCCGTGGGCGCCACCTTCGACCGCGCCGAGATCACCGCATCCGACCTGCAGCAGCTCATCGCGATCGTGGTCGACCAGAACACGATCAGCGTGCGGTGGCTGCAGCTCGCGGTCGAGGACCCGGACGGCGAGGACATCGACATCGTGCCGCTGCTGACCGAGCTCGGCGCCACCCCCGCGACCGGCACGTTCGTGCGTGTGCCCTACGACGAGGCGGAGTCGATCGCGAAGGAGAGCGCGGAGTGAGCGGCGAAGCGGCCAACCAGCACATCGAGATGGACGGCGGTGTGGTCTCCCGCCAGGTGAGCGCGCTCGCGGATGCCGCCGCCACCTTCGGGCGCCTCGGCGCGGCCGTGGACCGGCCGTTGTCCGGTGACGCGTTCGGGCTCATCAGCCAGGGGCTGCTCGTTCCCACCGTCACAGCGCTCGCCGGCCGCTCGCGCGAGCTTCTCGACACGGCGCAGACACTCGCCGATCGTATGTCCACGGCAACGGACGCCGCCCTGCGGGCCTTCGACACGCTCGAGACCAACGCGGTCGAGGTGTTCCGCAAGGACGCCTCGTGACCGCCGGCGCGGCGCTCAGCGCCGAGATCCGCGGCGGCTCCTGGGCGTCCGGCCTCCCCACCGGCGGCACCGGCGGCGACGCGTGCGCGCAGATCCCCGGCATCGCCGGCATGCTGCTGCAGTACATCCGCCCGCTGCAGGAGTGGTTCGACGAGCTGCTGGGCGACTCCGCCCAGGTCGCCGGATTCGCGGCATCCTGGGAGGACTCGGCGCGCACGCTGCAAGAACTGCACCCGCAGCTCGTCGCCGGACGCGGCCAGCTCGCCGAGCTCGACGGCCGTACCGTGCGGGCCCTCCGCGAACGCTACGAGGACCTCATCGCCACGAGCCTCGATGCCGCCGAATGGACCGCGGCGACCGCGGCCGGACTGCGACTGGCCTCGCGCATCGTCGACGCGACCCGCACCTTCATCTGCGACTTCCTCACGGACCTGTCGAACCTGGCCGACCAGATGTTCTCGTTCACGCTGAACCCGTTCGAAGCCGCGGACCGCGTGAGGGACTTCGCCGATGCCGCGTTCGACCTCGTCGACTCCGGCCGGCGGCTCGTGGAGGACCTGCTGGAGGCGCTGTTCGCCCTGGCTTCGCTCATCCAGAAGCTGCTGCCGGTTATCGCGGAAGGCCTCGCGCATCTGCGTGAGATCCTCGCGCAGATGGCGCCGATCGCGGGCGCTCTCGCCGGTCTCATCCTCGGCGGGCCACTCGGCGGGGCCGTCGGGCTCGTGCTGGGCGGCGCCATCGAGAACTTCTTCCAGGATTCGGCCGATCTCGAAGAGCTCGACCCGGACTCGCTCACCTCGCAGCAGCGCGAGTACTGGGAGGCCTCGCAGGAGGTCACCGAGCTCACCTCGCTCGCCGATCTCGTCGGCGTCAACGGGACCACCGACGGCATGGGCGGTGCCGACAGCACGGTCATCGATGTGAAGAAGGTGATCGGTCCCGACGGCACGGCGCACTGGGTCGTCTCCCTGCCGTCGACGCAGGATTGGCAGTTCGGACCCGACACCGGCGCCATGAACGACCGCGACTCGAACGTCGCGCTGCTGATGGACAATCCGGCCTTCCGCACCGCCTACGAGCGTGCCGTCCTCGAGGCGATGCGCGATGCCGGCGTGCCGCCCGGCGGCGATGTGGTGCTCACCGGCTTCAGCCAGGGCGGGATCATGGCCGCGAACCTCGCCGCCGACAGCAGCTTCCCCTACAACACGGTCGGCGTCGTCACGAACGGCTCACCGATCGACACGTTCGACATCCCGCCGAACGTGCCCGTATACGCCTTCCAGCACGCCACGGATGCGGTGCCCATGCTCGACGGCTCCGTGATCGGCGGCACGCCGTCCAACGTGCATCAGATCGTGCTGCCCGGGCCGATCAGCCCGCTCGACGCGCACAACAACGACGCCTACCAGACCTCCATCGCGCAGTGGGAGGCGCAGTACGCAGCGGTGAACGGATCACCGCCGCCGTACGTCGACCTCATGACGGGGCAAGTCGTCGACCACAGCGTGTTCACGGCCGCCGAACGCTGAGCGCCGGCGGCCGCGCCACGCGTCAGGCGAACCAGATGCCGAGCTCGCGCGCGGCGGACTCGGGGCTGTCGCTGCCGTGGACGAGGTTCTGCTGCACCTTGAGGCCCCAGTCGCGGCCGAAGTCGCCGCGGATGGTGCCGGGGGCCGCGGTCGTCGGGTCGGTGGTGCCGGCCAGCGACCGGAAGCCCTCGATGACCCGATTCCCCGCGAGGCGGATGGCGACGGACGGGCCCGACATCATGAACTCCACGAGGGGCTCGTAGAACGGCTTCCCGGCGTGCTCCGCATAGTGCTCCTCGAGGCGTGCCCGGTCGGGCTCGACGAGCCGCAGGTCGACGAGGGCGTACCCCTTCGCCTCGATACGGGCGAGGATGGCTCCGGTCAGGCCGCGAGCGACACCATCGGGTTTGACGAGGACGAGGGTTTCTTCGGTGGCCATGGGATCAGTCTCCGTTCGAAAGGGGTTCCTGGGCGGCGGCCCACCGGGCGTTCCGCCGGTCGAGCGCCGCCCCCTTGATCGTCGCATACGCCCACATCCCCCCGAAAATGACGGCGACGATGAGGATCGCCGGCACGAGGATCGCGGAGAGCGCGAGGATCACCTGCAGCGCCCAGCCGAGGACGATGCCCCACCGCCAGCGGACGACGCCGCTCGTGAGCAGCATCACGAACGCGAAGACGGCGCCGGCCACGATCCCCCACCACGGTTCGATGCCGAAGGGAACCGCCTTCAGACCGTACGCGACGAGGCCGGCGAGGAACACGACGACCGACTCGAAGACGAGGACGATCTGCGCGAGCGACTCCTGCGCGCCGCGGCGCCGCCGCTCACGCGGCTCCCGCGCGCTGCGGGCGCTCACACCGACCACCCGTCCTTCCAGGCCTCGGCCTCCGCCACCGCGATGGCCTCGCCCGCCAGCACCACGGAGCCGGCGATCACGACGGCTCGGCGGTCGGATGCGGCGGCCCACTCGCGCGCCGCCTCGGCGGCGGCGGGCAGGTCGTCGTGAACGGTGACACGAAGCCCCGCCTCCTCGGCGAGGTCGGCGATCGCATCGGGTTCCGCCGCCCGATCGGAGTCCGGCGCGGTCGCGAACACGTGCGTCGCGATCGGCGCCAACTGCGCCACGATGCCCCGAGCGTCCTTGTCGCCGAGGATCCCGAGCACGACCCCCCACTCGTCGAAGTCGAACGAGGAGCGCAGCGCCGCGACGAGGGCGGTCGCGCCATGCGGGTTGTGCGCCGCGTCGACCACGACCGTGGGGTGCGCGCCGACGAGCTGGAGTCGGCCGGGCGAGGTGACCTGCGCGAACGCCTCCGTCAAGACGTCGCCCGCGATCCGCTGGCGGGCGGCACCGATGAGCGATTCCACCGCAGCGACCGCGAGGGTCGCGTTGCGGCCCTGGTGCGCGCCGTAGAGCGGCAGGTAGAGCTCGCGATACTCCCCCGCGAGCCCACGGATGTCGAGCACCTGTCCGCCGACCGCGAGGTGATCGGACGTGAGGCCGAAGTCCTCGCCCTCGAACGAGATCGTCGCGCCGACCCGCTCCGCCTGCGCCCGCAGCACGGCCTCGGCCGCCGGATCCTGGGCTGCCGAGACGACCGCCGCGAACGGCTTGATGATGCCGGCCTTGACGGCGGCGATCTCCGCGATCGTGTCGCCGAGGCGATCCGCGTGGTCGATGCCGATGGGTGCGATCACCGCGACGTCGCCGTCCGCGGTGTTGGTGGAGTCCCACGTCCCGCCCATGCCGACCTCGATGACCGCGACATCCACGGGCGCGTCGGCGAACGCGACGAACGCGAGCACCGTGAGCAGCTCGAAGAACGTGAGCGGTGCGTCGGCCGCGGCCGTCAGCTCGGCGTCCACGAGCCCGACGAACGGCTCGATCTCGTCCCACGCGTCGGCGACGGCCGCATCCGCGATCGGCTCGCCGTCGATCATGATGCGCTCGGTGTACCGCTCCAGGTGCGGGCTCGTGAACAGCCCCGTCCGCAGCCCGTGCGCACGCAGCAGGCTCTCGGTGAGTCGGCTCGTCGAGGTCTTGCCGTTCGTGCCGGTGACGTGCACGACCCGGTAGGTGCGCTGCGGGTCGTCGAGAAGCTCCAGCACGCGCCGAGTGCGCTCGACGCGCGGCTGCACCCACTGTTCGCCCTGGCGGTCCAGCAGCGCTCGGTAGACGGCGTCCGCCCGCTCGCGATCGTTCGCCTCGCTCATGCTGCCCCTCCGATTCGGGTGACGCCCACCGTGAACGCGCCGCGGTTCGCGAACGCGCCGGCGGTGAACTCGGCCGTGTGGCCGGGTTCGGATGCGGCATCGAACGTGCTGCCCGCGAGCACTGCGCCGTCCACCGTGGCGCTCAGCGCCAGTGTCTCGCCGGCGATGTCGGCGACGTGGAACGCGGCCCGGACGGCCGCCCCGTCGGCCGCATCCGCGAACCGCAGGGTCAGCGCGATGCGATCGCTCACCTCGAAACCTGCCGCCTTGCGGGTGTCCTGCACGGCGCGGACGACGTCCCGCGCGAGACCTTCGGCCTCGAGCTCGGGGGTCGTCGCCGTCTCGAGCAGCACGAATCCGCCGCCCGGCAGTACCGAGAGCGCCTCGCCCTCGGGACGACCGCTGGTCTCGAGCACCAGCTGGTATTCGGCGGGCTCGAGGGCGATTCCCCCCGCGACGACAACGCCGTCCGACTCCGCCCAGTCGCCGGCCTTCGCGGCCTGGATCACCTGCTGCACCTGCTTGCCGAGGCGCGGGCCCGCCGCGCGGGCGTTGACCGTGAGGCGGTTCGTGATGCCGTACTCGACCGGGGTCTCGGCCCGCAGCTCCACGAGCTCGACCGCCTTGACGTTGAGCTCGTCGCGCAGGATGTCGTCGAACTGCCCGAGGCTGCCCGCATCCGGAACCACGACCGTCAGCAGCGGCAGCGGCAGCCGCACCCGCTTGCCCTCGCGCTTGCGCAGCGCGTTCGCGACCGACGAGACGTCGCGCACGGCGTCCATCGCGGCGCGGATGTCGGATGCCGGGGCGAACGCGTCCGCCTGCGGCCAGTCCTCGAGGTGCACGCTGCGCCCGCCCGTGAGCCCCTGCCAGACGCGTTCGGCCACGAGCGGGATGAGCGGCGCCGCGACCCGGGTCAGGGTCTCGAGCACGGTGTACAGGGTGTCGAACGCCTCGGTGCTGCGCGGGTCGTCGGACACGCCCTGCCAGAACCGGTCGCGCGAACGGCGGATGTACCAGTTGGTGAGCACCTCGGCGAAGTCGCGCAGCTTGGCGGCAGCACTCGTGGAGTCGAGCACCTCGAGGTCGGCGGCGACGTCGCGCACCAGCTCGCCGGTGAGGGCGAGGATGTAGCGGTCGAGCACGTCGGTCGAGTCGGTGCGCCAGCGCGCGTCGTACCCGCCGGATGCGTTCGCGTACGTCGCGAAGAAGTACCAGGTGTTCCACAGCGGCAGCAGGAACTCCCGAACGCCCGCGCGGATCCCCTCCTCCGTGACGACGAGGTTGCCGCCGCGCAGCACCGAGCTCGACATCAGGAACCAGCGCATCGCGTCGGAGCCGTCGCGGTCGAACACCTCGCTGACGTCGGGGTAGTTGCGCAGGGACTTCGACATCTTCTGACCGTCGCTGCCGAGCACGATGCCGTGACAGGAGACGCCGGTGAACGCGGGACGGTCGAACAGCGCGCCCGAGAGCACGTGCATCACGTAGAACCAGCCGCGGGTCTGCCCGATGTACTCGACGATGAAGTCCGCCGGGGCGTGGGTGTCGAACCACTCGCGGTTCTCGAACGGGTAGTGCACCTGCGCGTAGGGCATCGAGCCCGAGTCGAACCAGACGTCGAAGACGTCCTCGATGCGGCGCATGGTCGAGCGACCGGTCGGGTCGTCGGGGTTCGGCCGGGTGAGGTCGTCGATGTACGGGCGGTGGAGGTCCACGTTGCCCTCGGGGTCGACCGGCAGTCGCCCGAAATCGCGCTCGAGGTCGGCGAGCGACCCGTACACGTCGATGCGCGGGTAGGCCGGGTCGTCGCTCTTCCACACCGGGATCGGGGAACCCCAGTAGCGGTTGCGGCTGATCGACCAGTCGCGCGCGCCCTCGACCCACTTGCCGAACTGCCCGTGCTTGACGTTCTCGGGCGCCCAGGTGATCTGCTCGTTGAGCTCGATCAGGCGGTCTTTGATGTCGGTGACGCGCACGAACCAGCTGGACACGGCCTTGTAGATGAGGGGGTTCCGGCAGCGCCAGCAGTGCGGATAGGAGTGCTCGTAGCTCGCCTCGCGCAGGAGCCGCCCCGCCTGACGGAGAAGGCGGATGAGGGGACGGTTCGCGTCCATCCACAGCTCGCCGGCGACGTCGGTCACCTGCGGCAGGAACCGGCCGCCGTCGTCGACGCTCACGATCGTCGGGAGCCCGGCGGCATCCCCGAGGCGCTTGTCGTCCTCACCATAGGCGGGAGCCTGGTGCACGATGCCGGTGCCGTCGGTGGTGGTGACGTAGTCGTCGACGAGGATGCGCCACGCGTCCTGCGTGCCCCAGGTCTCGGCGTCGGCGTAGTAGTCGAAGAGGCGGTCGTAGGCCACACCGCCGAGATCGGCACCGGTGAGGGTCTGCTGCACCGCCTCGCGGGCCGCATCCGGGGTCTCGTATCCGAGATCCTTCGCGTAACCGGGCAGCAGGTCCTCCGCCAGCAGATAACGGTGGGCCGCGGCCTCGAGCGTGTCGTCGGCGGTGCCGTCGGGCGCGT
Organism: Microbacterium sp.; assembly: GCA_031555335.1. Lineage (GTDB taxonomy): Bacteria > Actinomycetota > Actinomycetes > Actinomycetales > Microbacteriaceae > Microbacterium. Next base: position 1,277 of record JAVBUN010000231.1, on the reverse strand, counting down.
GGTGCACGTCTGCGGCGCCGGCCGGGCCCGCCGGCAGCACGACGTAGCGGATGGCGGGACCGACCGCGAGGGCGAGGTTCGTCGGCAGCGTCCACGGCGTCGTGGTCCACGCGAGGGCGCGCACGCCGGTGAGGCCGAGCGCCTCGGCCTTCGTGCCGACCAGCGGGAAGGTCACGGTGACCGAGGGGTCCTGGCGCACCTTGTACACGTCGTCGTCCATGCGCAGTTCATGGCTCGACAGGGGCGTTTCGTCGCGCCAGCAGTACGGCAGAACGCGGTAGCCCTCATAGGCGAGACCCTTGTCCCAGAGGTTCTTGAAGGCCCAGAGCACCGACTCCATGAAGCCGGTGTCGAGCGTCTTGTACCCACGCTCGAAGTCGACCCACCGCGCCTGGCGCGTGACGTAGTCCTCCCACTCGCGGGTGTAGGCGAGCACCGAGCTGCGGGCCTTCTCGTTGAAGGTCGCGACCCCCATGCGCTCGATCTCGTGCTTCTCGGTGATGCCGAGCTGCTTCATGGCCTCCAGCTCTGCGGGGAGGCCGTGCGTGTCCCAGCCGAAGACCCGGTCGACCTTCTTGCCGCGCATGGTCTGGAAGCGCGGGAACAGGTCCTTCGCGTAGCCGGTGAGCAGGTGGCCGTAATGCGGCAGGCCGTTCGCGAACGGCGGCCCGTCGTAGAACACCCACTCCGGGGCGCCCTCCCGCTGCGCGATGGACGCGCGGAACGTGTCGTCGTCGCGCCAGAAATCGAGCACGTTCTGCTCGATGTCGGGGAAGCGGGGGCTCGGGGTGACCTCGGCGGCGGGGCCGAAGGCGGAGGTTCGGGGGTAGGTCATCGTCATCTCGCAGGGGAAGTCGAATGCGGCCTGCCGGGACGACCTCTCGCGAGACCGCGGTACCACCCTGCATTGCCGTCGGCGACCGGCGCCGACAGACCCCTCTCACTGCGGCGATGACGGGCCTGCCCCGCTCGGTTCTAATAGGCGCCGCCTTGCGGGCGACGCCGTTCTTCCGAGAGCTCCCCGGTGATGGCCGGATCGATGCTGATCGTCCGATCCTACCGCTCCCCGCGCGGGCGTGTCGCGGCGGGTGCGCGGGGGGGGGGGGGGGGTGGGGCGGGTGGGGTGAGGGGCGGGAGCGGGTGTGGGTGGGGTCGGGGGCCGCGAGCGGTGGGGGGCCTCCGGTGTCACCGCATTCGGAGATGTCACGGGATGCGGAGCGATTCACCCGTCAGCATCCGAATCTCGTGAGATCTCCGAATCCCGTGGCGACGCGATA
>JAVBUN010000047.1:0-13934 GCA_031555335.1 Microbacterium sp. | reverse complement strand
CCGCCATTTCGCCCGGTCCGGGGAGCAGACGCCGTCCGCATCCGTGATGGACTGGTACGACGAGCGGGGCGAGACGATGTCGGGCGACCGCTGGACGAACCCGGCGCACCGCACCCTGCAGTACGTCGCGACCTCGACGCCGGAGACCGAGGAGCTGAACCGCATCCTGCTCGTCGTCCACGGCAATGAGAGCCCCATCGACGTCGTCCTCCCCGTCATCGCGGGCGTCACCCGCTTCGTGTCGCTCTGGTCGAGCGCCACCGAGCAGCCCGATACCGAGGAGCCCGTGCTCGCACCCGGTGACATCGTGCCGATGCCGGGGACCTCCATGCACCTGTTCCGCGCCGAGTGAGCGCGCGTCCGGTCCCGCGCACGGCGTGTCAAGGCGCTGCGACGGCCGAGACCGTCGCGGTAGGTTCATGACGTGGCTGCTCAGACCCGTCCGAAGACCGCACCGACCTGGCGCAGCGCGTCCGCCATCCCCGTGCGCCCCGCCGTCGACTCGGGCGCGGAACGCGACACGGTCACGGGTCGCATCCCGCTGAGCGATCCCCGACCGTCGGCGCGGGATGCCGGATTCCGCCCGAGCGCTTTCGCCGGCGAGGTGGTGCCCTTCCGGGTGACCGCCTTCCGCGAGGGGCACGATCTGATCGGCGTGCAGCTGCGGCTGACCGACCCCCGCGGAGGCGAGTCGCTGCACCGGCTCACGGCGGCCGGGAACGGCCTGGACCACTGGTCGACGGAGGTCGCCCTGCTCGCACAGGGCGTCTGGAGGTTCCGGTTCGAGGCGTACGGCGACGAGTACGCGACCTGGCGCCACGCCGCGTCGCTCAAGATCGCCGCGGGAGTCGACGCCGCCCTCATGCGCGAGATCGGCGCACGCCTGTTCGAGCGCGCGCTCGCCGAGAAGGGGCGACCGGTCGCCGAGCGCCGTGTGCTCACCTCCCGCGCCCGCGAACTGCGCGATCCCGAGCTCGACGATCTCGCCGCCCTCGCGATCGTCGGCGACGACGTGCTCGCCGGCTTCTTCCGCGAGCGCCCGCTCACCGCTCTGATGTCGGTCGGCGCCACCCACGAGGTGCTCGTCGAGCGCGAGCGCGCGGGTGTCGGTGCGTGGTACGAGTTCTTCCCGCGCTCCGAGGGCGCCGTCCGCCGCGACGACGGGACGATCGCGACCGGCACCTTCGTGACCGCCGCCGCCCGCCTCCCCGAGGTCGCGGCCATGGGGTTCGACGTGCTCTACCTGCCGCCGATCCACCCGATCGGGCACACCAACCGCAAGGGGCCGAACAACACCCTGGTGGCAGGCCCCGGGGACCCCGGTTCGCCGTGGGCCATCGGTGCGGCCGAAGGCGGGCACGATGCCGTGCATCCCGATCTCGGGACCCTCGCGGACTTCCGCGACTTCGTGGCCGCCGCCCGCGCCGTGGACATCGAGGTCGCCCTCGACCTTGCCCTGCAGGCCTCCCCCGATCACCCGTGGGTGCAGACGCATCCGGAGTGGTTCACGACGCTGCCGGACGGCTCGATCGCCTACGCCGAGAACCCGCCCAAGAAGTACCAGGACATCTATCCCGTGAACTTCGACAACGACCCGGTCGGCATCCGGGCCGAGGTCCTGCGGATCGTGCGGCACTGGATCGCGCAGGGCGTGCGCATCTTCCGCGTGGACAACCCGCACACGAAGCCCCTGCAGTTCTGGGAGTGGCTGATCCGCACGGTCACCGCCGAGACGCCCGACGTGGTGTTCCTGGCAGAGGCGTTCACCCGGCCCGCCCCCATGCAGGCGCTCGCCCGGGCAGGGTTCCAGCAGAGCTACACCTACTTCGCCTGGCGCAACAGCAAGCCGGAGCTCGAGGAGTTCCTCACCGAGCTCGCCCACGACACCGCGGACTTCCTGCGGCCGAACCTGTTCGTCAACACACCCGACATCCTCACCGAGTACCTGCAGTTCGGCGGTCGGCCGGCGTACAAGGTGCGCGCCGCGATCGCGGCGACCGCGGCGCCGAGCTACGGCGTCTACGCCGGCTACGAGCTGTACGAGAACGTGGCCCGCCCCGGCAGCGAGGAGAACGTCGACAACGAGAAGTACGAGTTCAAGGTGCGCGATTGGGGCGGGGCGGAGGCCGCCGGCGACTCCCTCGCGCCCTACCTGCGCCGCCTCAACGAGATCCGGCGCGCACACCCGGCGCTCCGGCAGATGCGGAACCTCGCGGTGCACTGGAGCGACGACGATGCGGTGCTGGTGTACTCAAAGCACCTGGATGCGCCGCTGTCGCCCGACGGGGTGGCCGACACCATCCTCGTCGTGGTCAACGTCGACCCGCATTCGGTGCGTGAGACCACGGTGCACCTCGACACCCGCGTCTGGGGGGTCGAGCCCGGCGCGCCCTTCCTGGTCGAGGATCTCGTGACGGGGCAGAGCTGGACCTGGACCGACCACGATTTCGTCCGCCTCGACGCGTTCGCCGAGCCCGTCCACATCCTGCACGTGAAGGGCCTCGCATGAGCTCCATCGATCCGTCGCTGATCGCCGCCGTCGCCGCGGGATCGCACCACTCCCCGCACGACGTGCTCGGCATGCACCCGGCGGGTGCCGCGGACGCGTGGGTGGTCCGGGCGCGACGCCCCCTCGCCGAGAGCGTCACCGCGGTGTTCGGCGACGGCCGGCGCGCGCCGCTCGCGCATCTGCAGGACGGCGTCTGGGAGGGCCCGGTCGCGGGTGAGTTCGCGGCGTACCAGCTGGTCGCGACCTACGCCGACGCACCCGCGCACGTCGCCGACGATCCGTACCGGCACGCGCCGACCGTGGGCGAACTCGACCTGCATCTCATCCGCGAGGGCCGTCACGAACAGCTCTGGCGCGAGCTCGGATCGCACGTGCGTCGCGACGGCGGCACCGAGGGCACGTCGTTCGCCGTCTGGGCGCCGAACGCACAGGCAGTGCGTGTCGTGGGCGACTTCAACGGCTGGGACGGCCGCGCCCACGCCATGCGATCGCTCGGCTCGAGCGGCGTGTGGGAGATCTTCCTCCCCGCGATCGGCGTCGACACGACGTACAAGTACGAGATCCTCACCCGCGCGGGCGACTGGATCATGAAGGCGGATCCGATGGCGAGACGTGCCGAGGTGCCGCCCGCGACCGCATCCGTCGTCACGGCCTCGGACTATGCGTGGCAGGATGCCGAGTGGATCGCCGACCGAGCCGCATCCTCACCGCACACCCGCCCCATGTCGGTGTACGAACTGCACCTCGGATCCTGGCGACCCGGGCTCGGGTACCGCGACGCCGCGGACCCCCTCGTCGAGTACGTCACCGCGCAGGGGTTCACCCACGTCGAGTTCCTCCCCCTCGCCGAGCACCCGTTCGGCGGGTCGTGGGGCTATCAGGTCACCGGCTACTACGCGCCGACGAGTCGCTTCGGCGGCCCCGACGACCTGCGGTATCTGATCGACCGCCTGCACGCCGCCGGCATCGGCGTGATCATGGACTGGGTCCCCGGACACTTCCCGAAGGATGCGTTCGCTCTCGCCCGGTTCGACGGACAGGCGCTGTACGAGCACCCCGACCCGCGCCGCGGCGAGCACAGGGACTGGGGCACGCTCATCTTCGACTACGGCCGCAACGAGGTGCGCAACTTCCTCGTCGCGAACGCGCTGTACTGGTTCGAGGAGTTCCACATCGACGGCCTGCGCGTCGACGCGGTCGCCTCCATGCTCTACCTCGACTACTCGCGCGAGGCCGGCGAATGGGAACCGAACATCCACGGCGGCCGCGAGAACCTCGAGGCCATCCGGTTCCTGCAGGAGACGAACGCCACCGTCTACAAGACGTTCCCCGGTGTCGCCATGACCGCCGAGGAGTCCACGAGCTTCCCGGGCGTCACGGCGCCCACCAGCATCGGCGGGCTCGGCTTCGGGTTCAAATGGAACATGGGGTGGATGAACGATTCGCTCGTCTACATCGCCCGGGACCCGATGTACCGCGCGCACCACGAGGGCGAGCTGTCGTTCTCGTTCGTCTACGCGTTCAGCGAGAACTTCATCCTGCCGATCAGCCACGACGAGGTCGTGCACGGCAAGGGCAGCCTATTCGCACGGATGCCCGGGGACCACTGGCAGAAGCTCGCGGGGATGCGGCTGTTCCTCACGTACATGTGGGGCCACCCGGGCAAGCAGCTGCTGTTCATGGGACAGGAGTTCGGGCAGATCTCGGAGTGGTCCGAGGGTCGGAGCCTGGACTGGTGGCTGCTCGACCAGCCGTCGCACCGCGAGCTGCAGGACTTCGTCGCGGCGCTCAACCGCGCCTACCGCGCGGAGCCCGCACTGTGGGCGAGGGACTCCGACGGTGCCGCGTTCTCGCGGATCGGCGGCCCGGCGTGGGATCCGAACCTCTCGGCGTTCGTCCGCCGCGACGATGCGGGCGGCGCCGTCGCGGTGCTGTGCAACTTCGCGGGTGTGCCGTTGACGGTCGACCTCGACCTGCCCGCATCCGGTCGGTGGGACGAGATCCTGAACTCCGACGCCGGTGAGTACGGCGGGTCGGGCGTCGGCAACTTCGGCGCAGTGCACGCGGATGCGGCGGGCCGCGCCCGCGTCACGGTGCCCCCGCTCGGCGCGCTCTGGCTGCGGCACGCCCGCTAACCCTCGCCCCGCGCCGACCCTCTCCCGCTCCCCATCCTCCCGCTCCCTTCTTCCGCGAGACAGCACTCGCGCCACGAGACAGCATGTGTTCCACGCTGTTTCGTGGAACGGATGCTGTCTCGCGGGGTTCTGGGGGGGGTTCGAGGGGGTGGGGGTTAGAAGAGGAGCGAGGCGAGGCGGCCGCGCGCGCGGATCACGCGCGGGTCGGCGTCGCCGATGAGGCCGAACAGTTCGAGGAGGCGCTCCCGGACGGGGGCGCGCTCGTCGTCCGGCAGCGCGGAGAAGAGATCGAGGAGGCGCTCGAACGCGTCCTCGACGTGTCCGCCCGACAGGTCGAGATCGGCGACCGCGAACTGCGCGTCCACATCGAGGGGCGCGGATGCGGCGGCCGCACGCGCCTGCTGCAGGTCGAGACCCTGCACCCTCTGGAGCAGCGACACCTGACCGAGACCCGCCTTCGCCTCGGCGTCACGCGGATCCTCGACGAGCGCCTGCTGATACGCCGCCACCGCACGGGCGTAATCGCCGGCCTCGATAGCGGCGAACGCCTCGGCGTGCAGCGGCGGAAGCGGCGGATCCTCCGGCTCCCCCGCGTCGGCCTGTGCGTCCTCGGGTCCCGCCGGGACGGTGCCGGTGACGCCGTTCTGCGCGGCGAGCTGCAGCAGCTGCGCGAAGACCTCGCGCACCTGCTGCTCGGGAACCGCTCCGGTGAACATCGGCACCGGCTGCCCCGCGACGAGGGCGACCACCATCGGGATCGACTGGGCGCGGAACGCCTGCGAGAGCTGCGGGTTCGCATCGACGTCGACCTTCGCGAGCAGCACGCGACCGCCGAGCTCGACCACGACCTTCTCGAGGATCGGGCTCAGCTGCTTGCAGGGTCCGCACCACTCCGCCCAGAGGTCTACGACCACGGGGACGGTGCGGGAGAGCTCGAGCACCTGCGGGAACGTCGCATCCGTGACGTCGACGACCAGGCCGGATCCGGTCGCCGGTGCGGACGGCGCCGCGCCGGCCACGGGCTGCTGCGGGCGGTTGCGCAGGGCGGACAGGTCGACAGCGCCGCGCAGGACGGCACCGGGGGCGGGATCGGTCATCACAGAACCTTCGCTTCGAGGATGTTGGAGGAGTACCCGAGAAGGCGGATCTTCTCGGAGGAGCCCTGGGCCGGCACGTAGAAGAACAGCTGGTCCGCGAAGACGGTGGACACTCCGCTCGCCGACTCGGCGACGCCCGTCAGCGCCTGCACGGTCGGGTTGCCCTCGAACTTGATCACGACGTCGCCGTTCGCCGGCTTCACGGTGTCGGACTCGTTCACCGTGACGGCCACGATCGCGCCGCTTTCGAGCGTGGCGAGCGCGAGGGGCGTGCTCCCGCCCGCGGTCGCACCGAATTCCAAGGTGGCGGTGTCGGTCGCGGTCGTGTTGAACGCGTCGAGACGCTCCTGGCGGTTCGCCGCGACGCTCTCGCTGAACGTGTCGGAGTCCTCGTCGAAGAGACCGGCGTACGTGCTGTTCGCACCGTTGGTCAACACGTCCGCGTAGGCGGTGGCCAGCTCGTCGGGGGCGAGCACGAGGAACGACGAGTCCGGGGGCACCTGCGGCGCGCCGATGTAGGCCGGGGCCAGATCGGGCATCTCGGTCGACCCGCCGAGGTTGCCGATGTACGACAGGGTGTAGTCCGCCCAGGGGTTCTCCTGCGTCATCATCATGATCGTGGAGGTGGTGGCGTCGGATGCCTCGTTCTGCACGACGGCCATGACGGTCCGCGGCCAGGCGTCGTACGCCTGGGGCAGGATGATGCGCGTCGGCTCGGCCGGGATGGCCGGCAGCGCCGTGTAGTCGGCGATGCTCGTGCGCAGCGAGTAGTTGGTGGTGCGCTCCGCGAGGGCGGCGCCCGAGAGCCGCGTGGCGGCGAGGTTGGCGTCCTTCGCCTCATCCGCCTGCGCGACCGTCTCCGAGATGCGCGCGAGGATCTGCTGCGCCTGCGCCTCCGTGACGGCAGGCGCCTGCTGCTGCTCCGAATCGACGACCGGGTCGGTGGCGCTCGCCGTGGGCGTGGGGCCGAGATCCGGCCAGGCGTCCGCCGAGCACCCCGCGAACAGCAGGGTCGCGCCCAGCAGCGCGGGCACCGCGATGAGGGCCTTCCGTCGACCCGTGGCACGTCGTGATCCGGGGCCCGCCGTGATCACGCCCTTCTCGGCCGCGGTCACCGAGACGTCGATCGGCTGCGTCTCGGCCAGCGGCGGCGGCGCCTTGCGACGCGGCCCGCGCGATCGCCGCGCATGGCGGATCGCCAGGATGTACAGGACGACACCGCCGAGCAGCACCAGTCCTCCCAGCACGATGAGCGGTCCCGCCCAGGGCGTGTTCTGCGAGATGTCCCACGTGACGGTCACCTCCGCGGGCGCGGGCGCCGTACCGTCCGAGGCGACCAGCACGCTCAACGTCGCCGGCAGCTGCAACGGCGCGACGACGGCATCGGGATCGCTGTACTCGCCGAGCCAGAGATCCGAACCGGCGGGGTTCCGCGATGCCTGTGCCGCTGCCTGCGCGGCCTCCGCCGACCCCTCCTGCTCGGCGGGAACCTCCTCGGGCTCGACCACGGCGGAGACGATCTCACCCTCGGCACCGGAGCCGACGGCGGTGTAGGTCTGATCGGACAGCCACGCCGTCATGTCCGCCGTGCGGCCGTAGGCGACGAACACACCGTCGTCGCCGCTCACGCGGAGCGTCTGGGTCCCGGGGAGGGCGTTCAACACGGCACCGTCGATCATGGTGTACGGCGCGTCGTCGGACAGCGCGATCTCGGCGGACTGCGTGGACGGTCCGTGGAAGACCGTCCGTTGGGCGATGCCCGCGCCGATGAGTACGGCTGCCAGCACGAAGGCCGCCACGGCCCAGACGAAACGCACGAAACTATCCTCCCGACGCCTGACGGCGGCTCGATCCGACGTTCCAGCCTAGCCGCAACCGGCTGTGTGTTGTTCGTGAGGGGTGGCGCCCGTGCAACATCCGTTCCTGGCCGTAGTGTGGCGCGTACATCCCCAGTCAGCGAGGAGTTCTCCGTGAAGGTGCACAACCCCTTCCGCGTCGCATTCGTCGGTACGCTCGGCGTCGGTCTCGGCCTACTCCTGATCGGCAGCGTGCAGACGCTGTCGACGATCCTGCTCTACGTCGGCACAGCCCTCTTCCTCTCGCTCGGCCTCGAGCCCGTCATCGCATGGCTCGAGCGCCGCAAGCTCAAGCGATGGCTCGCCGTCCTGATCACGGTGCTCGGCGTCCTGGCGATCTTCGCCGGGATCGTCTGGATGATCGTCCCGATCATCGTCAGCCAGGTGAGCCAGCTCGTCGAGGCCATCACGAACTACCTCAACAGCACCTCGCTCGACGACGTCAAGGAATGGATCCACTCGGTCTTCCCCGCGATCCAGGTGTCCGCGATCGATGACACCATCGGCAACATCCAGGACTGGTTGCTCTCCAACTGGGGCGACATCACCGGCAGCGTGATCAACGTCGGCATCGCCTTCTTCGGCGGCCTGACGGGCGCCTTCATCGTCCTCATCCTGACGATCTACTTCACGGCGTCCACGCCGAACCTGAAGGCCGCCGTGTACAGCCTCGTCCCCGCGTCCAAGCGACCGCGCTTCATCGACCTCTCCGAGCAGATCACCGACTCGGTGGGGTACTACGTGATGGGGCAGGTCGCCCTGGGCGTCACGAACGGCGTGCTCAGCGCCATCTTCCTGACGATCATCCAGGCGCCGTTCCCGGCGGTCCTCGCGATCATCGCGTTCTTCTTCTCGCTCATCCCCCTCGTCGGCACGCTCACCGGTGCGGCGATCATCGTGCTGACGTGTCTGATCCCCGGCCTCGGCTCCCCCGCAACGGCGCTCGCGGCGGCCATCTACTACATCATCTACATGCAGCTCGAGGCATACCTGATCTCGCCGCGCATCATGAACCGCGCCGTCTCGGTCCCCGGCGCGGTCGTCGTGATCGCGGCCCTGGCCGGAGGGTCGCTGCTCGGCCTCCTCGGCGCACTCGTGGCGATCCCGGTCGCGGCCAGCATCCTCATCCTGTACCGCCAGGTCGTGATCCCGCGGCAGAACGAGCGTTAGCCGGCGGCGCCGTCCCACTCCTCGGGCAGCGGCAGTGCGCCGGGGTTCACCGCGGACACGATCTCGGTGAGCACCCGGCGGGTCTGCGCCTCGCCGACCCAGAGGTGCTTGCCGCCCGCGACGGGGATGAGCGTGGCCTCCGGCACGGCGGAGAAGCGCTGCTGCGCCTCGTCGGGGCGCAGGTAGTCGTCGAACTCGGGGACGAGGACGACGAGACGCCGCCGCTCCCCCGCCCAACCGGCGACATCCGTCGCGGTTGCGCGGTGCAGGGGTGGCGAGAGCAGCACGGCTCCCTCGATGTCGTGACGGCGGCCGTACTTGAGCGCCAGCTCGGTGCCGAAGGACCACCCGACCAGCCACGGTCGCGGCAGACCGCGCTCGCGCACGAACGCCATCGCTGCCGCGACGTCGTGCGCTTCGCTCTCGCCCCCGTCGAACGCGCCCTCGCTCGTGCCGCGCGGCGACGACGTGCCGCGGGTGTTGAAGCGCAGGACGGCGAGGTCCGCGAGGGCGGGCAGCCTCGCCGCCGCCTTCCGGAGGATGTGGGAGTCCATGAAGCCGCCGTGGGTGGGCAGCGGATGCAGCGTCACGAGCGTCGCGACGGGTGCGGTGTCCACCGGCACGGCGAGCTCCCCCACCAGGGTCAACCCGTCGGCGGTGCGCAGCTCGATGTCCTCGCGCCGGGCCGGCAGCTGGATCGCTCCGCGGATCTCCATGTCAGTACACCTTCCAGCAGTGCGAATGCCAATGTCGTCGGGCCGCGAGATCGGCCGCGTCGCCCAACACCCCGTCGGCGCGCCACACCACGAGGTGAGCGGTGCCCTCCGGGATGATCCGATGACAGCCCGGACAGGTGTAGGTCTTCACCGCTCGGGCCGCGGACACCGGCTGCACGGTCCACTCGCCCCCACGCCTGACCTCGCTGCGCTTCCAGCCCGCGAGGAACCGCTCGAACGAGTCCTCCGGCGGTTCTTCCTGGCGCGGTCGTCGTGATCGCGCCACCGTCACCACCAGTGGTTGCTGGTCCAGAACGCGTAGGCCCCGCCCCAGCTGCCGTAGCGGCCCGTGGCGTAGCCGTTGGCCCAGCGCAGATTGTCGACGGGGTCGTAGCCGTTGCCGGGCACCTTCGAGCACGGCAACGCCTGCACGAGCCCGCAAGCACCCGACGAGCGGTTCGTCGCGTTGGGATTCCAGCCGCTCTCACGCCCCACGATGTAGTCGACGAAGCCCCAATCACTCTCCGCGATCCCCGCCGCGGCCATCCACTCCGCCGGTGCGCCACCGCCCGTGTAGAACGGGCGCGTTTGCGCCAGCGTCCCCAGGACGTCTTCTTTCGGCGTCGGGGTGGGCGTCGGCTTCGGCTTCACCCAGGTCGTGTATCCGCCCCGATCGAGATCGATGTCCGCGGCGTCGGCCGAGATGAAGGTCTGCGCGTCATCGACGGTACTCGCGTATAGGGTCGCGGCGCCCGCATCCGTCGACGAGTCGGTCAACGCGAAGGCCGCCGGTCCGACGTACGCGGCGGCGAACCCGAGCGCCGCGATCCCGGCGAAGACGCCGAGCACCCCGCGCCGCCGCGACCAGCGCGCCGGACGTGCGTTCGGGGCCGTGACCGGGGCGGGTCGACGCAGCGGCGTCCGCGCCGCCGCTTCTCGCGCCGAGCGCCGGGTGAGGGCGGTCGGGGGGATGCTGTCGTCGCCGGAAGTCACAATGCCCCGAGTGTAACGAGCCGGTCCGCGACGCGCCATCCACGACGCATTCAGCCGACCGCCAGCATGATCTCGACCACCGCGTCGAGCAGTGCGTCGACCTGCGTCTCGCGGTAGCCGCCGCGCTGCATGCGGAAGGCGACCGATCGCACCTGCTCGACGGTCACCCCGGTGCCGTCGGAGAGGTAGCCGGCGATCTTGTCGGCCACGAGGTCGACCTCTTCGATGCGATAGCCGTAGCGCATCGCGGAAACGCGCTCGAACCGCCGCCGGCGCGGTCGCGTGAGACGGTCCAGGATCTCCTGGGCGTCGGCGCGCTGCTGCTCGACCCACGCGCGCGCACCCAGGCGGGCGATGGCGGCGGCGCGCTCCTGGCCGGCGAAGGCGTCCTCGACCCGGCCGAGTGCCGCGTCGACCGCGGAGACGGCGTAGCCTCCGCGCACGAGCGCGAACGACACGTCGCGGACGGATGCCGCGGTCACGGCGTCGTCGGCGTCGGCGTCGCCTTCGAACGACGCGCGCGCCCGGTCGAGGAAGGCGTCGACCGCGGACACGTCGTACCCCTTCTCACGTCCCCGTGCACGCGCGAACGAATCGCGGACCGGTTCGACGTCGGTGAGGGGGGTCTTCAGCGGTGCGAGGGCCGCATCCCGCTCGGGACTCGTCATGACACCGCCAACGGGGTGAGGAGGTAGTAGAGCGCGAGACCCGCCACCGCCGACGGCAGGATGGAGTCGAGTCGATCGAGCACTCCGCCGTGACCGGGCAGCCACGAGCTCATGTCCTTGATGCCGAGGTCGCGCTTGACCATCGACTCGCCGAGGTCACCGGCGGTCGCCGTGGCGAGCACGACGAGACCGAGGACGACACCGGTCCACCACGGCAGACCGAGCAGCAGCCACGCCAGCAGCACGCCGGCGATCGCGGAGGCGACGGCGGCGCCGCCGAAGCCCTCCCAGGTCTTCTTGGGGCTGATGCGCGGCGCCATCGGGTGGCGACCGAGCGTGAGGCCGGTCACATAGGCGCCGGTGTCGGCGGCGATCGCGACGATGAGGAAGGACAGCACCCACCACTCGCCGTGGTCCTGACGCAGCAGGATGAGCGCGAGGCTCGCGAGGAACGGCACGTAGACCTGCACGAACCCGCCCACGAGGACGTCCTCGACGACGGATGCGTAGACACGGCCGTCCCGCGCCGCCATCTGCGCGATGAGCCGCCAGACGATCACGAGCGCGACCGCAACGAACAGCGACACCCAGTGCAGCCACAGGTCCAGGAACAGGGCCGAGAGCAGGATCAACGCCGTGCCGATCAGCTGCGGCACGATGTCCACGCGGCGACCCGCGGTGTGCAGCGCCCGCACGAACTCGAAGACGCCCAGCACGGCGACCGCCGCGCCCACGATCGCGAAGGGCCATTTCGCGAACAGCAACGACGCCAGCACGACCGCACCGATGCCGACCCCGATCAGGATCGCCAGGATGAGGTCACGACCGGTGCGCTGCTTGATGCGCGCGTTGGCCTCCTCGAACTCCGCGCGCGCGTGCGCGACCTGGAGCTCGAACTCGGTGCGCGCCGATCGGCGCGACGACGCCATGGCTGCCGCATCCACGGCACCGTCCGGGCGCGCCGGACCGACGGCACCGCCGGAACTCCCCGGGGGCGTCTCGGAATCGCCGAGGGCGTCGGACATCGGGATCTCAGACCTCGAGCAGCTCTGCCTCTTTGCGCTTGAGCGCCTCGTCGATGGCATCGACGTGTGCCTTGGTCAGCGCATCGAGTTCTTTCTCGGCGCGGACGAGTTCGTCCTCGCCGATCTCGGACTTCAGGGCGTCGAGGTCGTCCTTGGACTTGCGACGGATGCCGCGGACGTGCACCTTCGCGTCCTCGCCCTTGCCGCGCACGAGCTTCACGTATTCCTTGCGCCGCTCCTCGGTGAGCTCCGGAAGCGTCACCCGCACGATGTTGCCGTCGTTCGTCGGGTTGACGCCGAGGTTCGGCATGTCGCGGATGGCCTGTTCGATCGCCTTGAGCGCCGACTTGTCGTAGGGCGTCACGATGATCGTGCGGGCCTCGGGGTTGTTCAGCGACGCGAGCTGCGCGAGCGGCGTCGGGGTGCCGTAGTACTCGACGTTGATCTTCTGGAAGAGCTGGGGGTTCGCCCGCCCCGTGCGCACGGTGGCGAAGTCCTCCTTCGCCGCCTCCACGGCGCGATCCATCCGCGCAGCGGCATCGGTCATCACTTCGGCGATCACGGTATCTCCCTCGGGTCCAGCAGAATTCCAGTCTAGTCGGCGGGCCGCACCCGCCGTGGGAGGTCAGACCGTGACCAGGGTGCCGATCCGCTCGCCGCGCAGCGCCTTGGTGACGTTGCCGGCCGGCTCCATCCCGAACACGCGCATATCGATGCCGTTGTCCATGCAGAGGCTGAACGCCGTCGAGTCGACGACCTTGAGGCCCTGGACGAGCGCGTCCCCGTAGGAGATGCGATCGAGGCGCACCGCGGTCGGGTCCTTCTTGGGGTCGGCGGTGTAGACGCCGTCCACGCCGTTCTTGGCGACGAGCACCTCGTCGGCACCGATCTCGAGCGCACGCTGGGCGGCCACCGTGTCGGTCGAGAAGTACGGCAGGCCGGCACCGGCGCCGAAGATGACGACGCGGCCCTTCTCCATGTGGCGCTGCGCGCGGCGCGGGATGTAGGGCTCGGCGACCTGCGTCATCGAGATCGCGGACTGCACCCGTGTGGCCGCGCCCGCCTGCTCGAGGAAGTCCTGCAGGGCGAGCGCATTCATCACGGTCCCGAGCATGCCCATGTAGTCGGCACGCCCGCGGTCCATTCCGCGCTGGCTGAGCTCGGCGCCGCGGAAGAAGTTTCCGCCGCCGACGACGACCGCGACCTCGACCTCGTCGACGGCCGCCGCGATCTCGCGGGCCATCTGACTGATGACATCGGGGTTGACCCCGAGGGAGCCACCGCCGAACGCCTCTCCGGAAAGCTTCAGCAGAACGCGACGGCGTCCGGTGGATTCGTCCATGGGGGGATCCTCTCGTCGGGAAAAACTTACGGCATGCGAAAGGCCCGCACCGAACGACGATGCGGGCCTTCCGAGACGACTACGCGCCGACCTTGAAACGGGCGAAGTCGGTGAGCGTGATGCCGGCGTCCTGCGCGACCTTCGCGACGGACAGCTTGTTGTCCTTCGCGTAGTCCTGATCCAGGAGCGACACCTGCTTGAAGAACGCGTTCACGCGACCCTCGATGATCTTCGACATTGCCGCCTCAGGCTTGCCCTCCTCCTTGGCGGTCGCCTCGGCGATGTGACGCTCATTGGCGACGACATCGGCGGGAACATCCTCGCGGGTGAGGTACTGGGGACGCATCGCTGCAACCTGCATCGCCGCGCTGCGAGCGGCCGCCTCGTCACCCGTGTAGCCGACGATGACGCCAACCTGCGGCG
>JAVBUN010000085.1:0-12717 GCA_031555335.1 Microbacterium sp. | reverse complement strand
GCGCGGCGACGAGCGGCGACAGGCCGACGCCGAACGGTTCCGACGCCTTGACCCCGGGCATCTCCGCCGGGTCCAGCACGTCGACGTCGACATGCAGGTGGACCGCATCGACGTCGAGCGCGGCGACGGCGGCAGCCAGCGTCGACGGATCCCCGAGCTCGTCGACGCCCAGCACCCGGATGCCGTGTGCCGCGATGTAGGCGGCCTCCGCCTCGTCGATCGACCGCGCCCCCACGAGGATGACGTCGCTCGGGCGGATGACGCCGCCCGCGATCGTGAGGTGCGGCGCTCCGTCGCCCAGGATCGCACGGAGCGCCATCCCGCCGAACGCGTGCGAGGCGGAGGTCTCCGGGGTGTGCAGGTCGGGGTGCGCGTCGGCCCACACGAGACCGATGCGGCGGTGACCCGCCGCGGAGTGCGCGACCGCGCCGACGGCGACCCCGCAGTCCCCGCCCACCGTCATCGCCCGCTCGGAATGGGCGACGAGCGCCGCGTCGAGCGCGGTGCGCACCTGGGCCAACGCGCTGAAGCGATGCACCCCGGTCTCCTGCTCGTCCCCCGCCTCCATCGGGACGTCGACCCGCGTGCAGGCCGCGCGCGGCAGGTCGCCCGCGATCGCGTCGGCGCCGTCGCTCAGCTGCATGGCCCGTGCGGATGCGGAGCCCTGCCACTGCGGCACGATCATGAATCGGGTCACGCGGACTCCTCGGATGGGGCGGGGTCGCGGTGGGCCGCGACCCCGCCGCGGATCACTGCTGGTTCTGCTGCGGCAGCTGCTGCTGCGGGATCGCCTGGGTCTCGGCGGCGCCCAGCGCGCCCTGGGACGACCCGCCGGCCTTCAGCGCCGCGAGCCGCGCCTCGACCTCGGTCAGCTCGCCGATGTCGTCGAGGCTCTCGAACTGCGCGTCGAGGCTCGATGCGGCCAGCTCCGCCTTGCCCTGCGCGAGCGCCTCCTGGCGTCGGATCTTGTCCTCGAACCGGCCGATGTCGCTCGTCGGGTCGAGCACGTTGACGCTCTTGATCGCGTCGTGCACCTTGTTCTGCGCCTCGGCGACCTTGGCGCGCGCGAGCAGTTCGCTGCGCTTCGTCTTCAACTGCTCGAGCTTCTGCTTCATGCCGTTCAGGCCGTCTTTGAGCTTGTCGACGACCTCGGTCTGCGCCGCGATCTGCGGAGCGGCGGCCTTCGCCTGGCTCTCCTCGGAGATCTGACGCTGCAGCGCGATCTTGGCGAGGTTGTCGAACTTGTCCGCATCCGTGGCGTTGCCGGCCGCGCGCATGTCGTCGGCGCGACGGCTCGCGGCGAGTGCCTTGCTGCCCCACTCCGCGGCGGCCTGCACGTCCTCCTGGTGGTCGCGCTCGAGCAGACGCAGGTTGCCGATCGTCTCGGCGATCGCCGCCTCGGCGTCGGCGATGTTGTTCGTGTAGTCGCGCACGAGCTGGTCGAGCATCTTCTGCGGGTCCTCCGCAGAGTCGATCATCGCGTTGATGTTCGCACGGACGAGCGTCGAGATGCGCCCGAAAATGGACTGCTTGGCCATCGTGTTTCCTTTCCTTGAGGACGGGGATGCGGCAGCGCCGCAGGGGGTGTCAGAATCGGCCGCCGCCGCGTCGCGAACGTCCGCCGCCGAAGCTTCCGCCGCCGCTGCGCGATCGACCGCCGCCGCCGAAGCCGCCGCCGCGCGAGCCACCGAAGCCGCCGCCGCCGAAGCCGCCGCCGCTGCGGCCGCCCAGCATGGACCCGATCAGCAGCCCGCCGAGCATCGCACCCATGTCGCCGCCCGAGCCGCCGGTCGGGGCGAAGCCGTCGACGTCGCCGCGGGCCGCATCGAGCGCGGCGGTGGCGAGCTGCGACGCGCGCCCGGCGGGGGCGAGCGCGCGCTCGGGGTCGGCGTCCTGCTCCTGCAGGGCCTGGCCGAGTGCCGCACGTGCCTCCGCGAGTCGGGTGCGCGCGGTGGCGCCGACCGCGCCGCGGCGGGCGGCGATGAAGTCCTCGGCGGCCGAGGTCTGCGCCTGCGCCTGCGCGAGGGTGGGGCCGAGCAGCTGGCGTGCGCGTGCGGCGCGGGCCGCCGCATCCTGGGCCGTCGCGAGGAGCGCGTCGAGCTCCTGGTCGGCCGCCTGGAGGCGCTGCAGGGTCGACACGGGATCGGTCGCCCCCGCGCCGGTATGGGCCGCGTCGGCCTCCGCGCGGGCCGCGGCGGCGGCAGACGCGAGACGGCCGTCGGGATCGGGGAGGGCGGCGGATGCGGCGATGTCGCGATCGAGCTCGGCCGCGAGTGCGGGGATCTGGGCGGCGGCCGCAGCGAGGCTCTCGCCCAGGGTGCCGATCGCTCCGGTCAGCCCGACCGTCTGGGCGATCGCGTCCTCGGCGGCGCGGATCGCGACCGCCGCGGTGCCGGAATCGCCGCCCGCGAGTGCCGCATCCGCCTGCACGAACTGCTCGTCGGCGAAGCGGATGCGATGCCGAGCCTGGTCCACGTTGTCGGCGATCGTGGCGAGCGCGCGCGGTGCGTAGGCGGTCGTCAGATCATCCATCCGGGCGGCGGCGGGCGCGATGCCGTTCTCGGCGGCGTCGCGTTCGGCGCGCGCGCGGGCGAGCGCTGCGGGGGCGTCGGCGCCGACGCGGCGCAGGTCGTCGAAGGCCGCCGCCTGCTGGCCGAGCCGCTCGGTCGCGCGCGCACACAGCTCGATCACCTGCGCGTGCCACGCGCGTACCTGTTCGTCGCTGTCGGCGACGTCGTCGTCCAGCTGCTGGCGGATGGCGAACGCGCGGTCGAGGTCCGCGCGCGACTCGGTCAGGGCGGCCGTGAACGGTGCCGTCGCCGCCTCGGGGAACTGGGCGGTCGCGAAGCCGAGCTCCTGCTCGCCGGTGCGGAGCGCATCGTCGGCCTCGACCAAGGCCGCGGTGGCGCGCCGGGCGAGATCCGCCGTGCTCTCGGCGGGGCGGGCGGCGACGTCTCGGGGGCGCCGGCGCGCGCGGACGATGAAGAAGACGATGACGGCGACGATCGCGATGCCCGCGACGACGGCGATGATGACGCCGACCGCACCCCCCGCCGACCCCGCGTCGCCTGTGCCGGCGTCGCCGCCGTCCGCGGCGTCGGCGAGTCCCTCCGCAGCGGCGGTGACGGCACCCGACCAGTCGTCGTCGCGGAGCGCCGGCAGCACGCGCTCCTGCTCGATCGCGATCAGTTGATCCTCGGTGACGGGACCGGCCGCATCGCCGGAGAGGTAGTACTGGCGAGCGTCCACCGCGACGGCGAGAAGGTACTGGCGGGGGCCGAGCCCGTTCTGCTCCGCCGTGGCGTTCGCCCACTCCTCGGCGGATGCGGGATCGGAGAACCGATCGACGAGGACGACCCACAGATCCAGATCCGTGTCCTCGGCGAACTGCTCGAGCCGGGTCTCGGCCGCGGCGAGCTCCTCGGTGCCGAGGACAGCGGCGTCGTCGACGACGTACCCGGTGCCGAGAGCGACCGGCGGGGTGGCCCACGCGGGGGTCGTGCCGAGCAGGACGAGGACGAACACGGCGATGATCGCGACGGGCCAGCGCGGTCGCATCGATCGCCTCCTCCGGGACGCGGAAGGCGCCCTCCGGACGAGTCTATGCAGTCCGTCTGAGGGGATGCCATGGACCGGGCGAACCCGCGGGTCGCTCCCGCATCCGCGGGCCCCGGATGGGTACGCTGTCGCCCCGATGGATGACCGATATGGAGCAGACGTGCTCGCCGCCGGATGGCGCGAGCGCACCCAGCGCACCCTTCCCCGCGTCGAGGCTCGGCGGGACGTCGTCGTGGAGGTCGCTGAGGACGGCTACTGCGGCGCCGTGACCACGGTGGAGGGCGGACTCGTCGAGCTCGAGGACCGGCACGGCCGCCGACGCATGTTCCCGCTCGGCCCCGGCTTCCTCGTCGATGGCCGGGCCGTCGTGCTCGTGCGTCCCGCGCCGGCCGCGGCGGCATCGGTCCCGCAGCGGACCGCCTCCGGGTCGTTCGCGGTCGCCGACGCCCGCGCCCGCATCGCCCGCCCCAGCCGCATCCTGGTCGAGGGTCGTCATGACGCCGAACTCGTCGAGAAGGTGTGGGGCGAGGACCTGCGTGTCGAGGGCGTCGTCGTCGAGTATCTCGAGGGCGTCGATCTGCTGGCGGACATGCTGGATGCGGAACCGCCCACCGCCGAGCGTCGCTACGGCGTGCTGGTCGACCACCTCGTGCCGGGCTCCAAGGAGGCGCGGATCGCGGCGGCGGTGGAGCGCGGTCGCCACGGCGAGCACGTGCGGATCGTCGGGCACCCCTTCATCGACGTCTGGCAGTGCGTCACCCCTCGGGCCATGGGGATCGCCGCATGGCCGCAGGTGCCGCGGGGCATCGACTGGAAGACGGGGATCTGCCGCGGGCTCGGCTGGCCGGCGGACGACCAGGCGGATCTCGCGCGGGCATGGCAGCGGATCCTCGGGCGCGTGCACTCGTACCGCGACCTCGAGCCCGCCCTCCTCGGGCGCGTCGAGGAGCTCATCGACTTCGTCACCGGCTGACCCGCGCCGACCGCTGGCTACCCTGGAGGGGTGACCGAACCCGCCCCCGGAGTATTCCGCGACAGTCCCGTCTCCTTCGTGCGCCGGAGCGGCCGGATGTCGGAGGCGCAGGATCGCGCCTGGCGTGAGCTCGCACCCGACCTGGTGCTCGAGGTTCCTCGGCACATCGCGGCGACAAGCGTGGCGCCCGGGGCGCAGATCCACCCGGCCGCGGTCTGGGGGCGGACCGCGCCGCTCATCGTGGAGATCGGCTCCGGGCAGGGCCATGCGATCGTCGCGGCGGCAACCGCACGCCCCGGCGACGACTTCCTCGCGGTGGAGGTCTTCCGCGCGGGGCTGGCCCGCACGATGCTGGACGCCGAACGTGCGGGGCTTCGCAACCTGCGCCTCGTCGAGGCGAACGCTCCCGAGGTGCTCGAGCACCTGCTGCCGGCGGGATCGGTCGACGAGATCTGGGTGTTCTTCCCCGACCCGTGGCACAAGAAGAAGCACACCAAGCGCCGTCTCGTGCAGAGCGAGTTCGCGCCGTTGGTCGGTCGCGCGCTCCGGCCGGGCGGGATGCTGCGCCTGGCGACGGACTGGGAGGACTACGCGCTCCAGATGCGTGACGTTCTCGACGACGCCCCGGGCCTCGAGCGCGATTTCCCGGGGGACTGGGCCCCGCGGTTCCCGGGGCGAGCGCACACGGCGTTCGAACGCAAGGGCGAACGGGCGGGCCGCGCCATCCGCGATCTCGCCTACCGCCGCCGGGGCGACTGAGGTGCCGGCGGGCGACGCTCTGGCGCCGCGGACGCTGCGGATCGGCGTGCTCGCGCCGGCGCTGGTCGTGTGTCTCGCCGCACCCGCGTTCTTCGTGCTGCGCGTCCCCTGGGTCGGGTGGGTCCTGCTCGCCGTCGGGCTGGTCGTGGCCGCGCTCGCCGGACGCCGCGCCGCCGCGCTCGCCGGACGCCCGGCGCCCGCCCTCGCCGCGGACGGCACCCGGCCGGCGTCGCTGCTGCGCGACCTGTCGCTGATCGCGATCGGGATGTTGATCGTGAGCGCCATCCCGCTCGCCGCGGAGCTCGACAACCTCGCCATGGCGCGGTTCACCCTGGCGCTCGGCGGCGCCGTCGCCGTGCCCTACCTCGTGTCCCGATTCCTCTACCGGGACACGGCGATCCGCTTCCCGTGGCGGGGAGGGGGGAGGTGGTCGCGATTCCAGTGGACGTGGCTGGCGGCGGTGCTCCTGCTCGGCTGGCTGATCCTGCCCTTCTACTTCATCACCTCGGGCGTCTACCTCAACTGGCCGGTCGTCGACACCCCGGAGCTGATCGCCCGGCTCTTCGTGGGTGTCGGGGCGGTCGGCATCTGGGACGAACTGTTCTTCATCTGCACGGTGTTCGCGCTGCTGCGCCGTCACCTGCCGGATGCGGCGGCCAACGTGCTGCAGATGATCGTGTTCGTCTCGTTCCTGTGGGAGCTCGGGTACCGGGCGTGGGGGCCGGTGCTCACCATCCCGTTCGCGCTGCTGCAGGGTTACGTCTTCCTCCGTACCCGCTCGCTCGGCTACGTGGTCACGGTGCACCTGCTGTTCGACGCCGTCGTGTTCCTCGTGCTCGTGCACGCGCACAATCCGGGTCTGCTCGACGGATGGTTCCTGGTCTGACGGGCGTGCCGGCGGCGGTGAGCGGGCCGGCGATGACGGGGCCGGCGCGTCACCGATGATGCGACGACGCGCCCCCGAGGCGTCGTCGATCGTTCACCCCGAGGACGGGTGAGCGTGCCATGATCGCGCACGGCCCGCCGCCGCATCCCGGCCGGCGCGATCGCGCGGAGAGGACGTCGTGACAACAACCGGCACGCCGCGCACGGCGACGCCCGTGAGGACGCGGGGCGTCCGCGCGCTGATCGGCGGGGTGCGCCGCGGCGCCCGGAACTGGGTCGAGGACGCGGTCCGTCCCGATCCGCGGGTGCGCCGCGTGACGCGCCGCGACATCGGCGCCGTGCTGTGGCTGTGGGCGCTGGGGCGCGCGGTCAGTCTCGCCCTGCTCGGGTTCTGGCACGCCCTGTCGAGGACGTTCGGCTGGAGCTTCGGCGCGCAGGGCCTTCCGGTGGGTGACGTCCTCTCCTTCCTCACCGCGTGGGACGCGGACCGGTACGGCCGCATCTCGCGGATCGGTTACCCGCCGGAGCTTCCCGTCGACGCGGCGGGCGTCGTCTTCCCGAACGACTGGGCGTTCCTCCCGGTCTATCCGTCGCTGGAACGGTGGGTCGCGGATTCGACCGGCTGGGGCTGGCAGGTGAGCGGGGTCGTGCTCAGCGTCGTCTTCAGCGCCGGCGCGACCGTCGCCCTCTTCCTGCTGCTGCGTGCGGTCACGGCGCCGCGACAGGCGTGGTGGGCGGTGGTCCTGTTCTCGTTCGGGCCGCTGTCGTTCATCTTCATGACCGCGTACGCCGAGTCGTTGTTCCTCCTGCTGCTGTTCACGGGCCTGTTCCTCGCGGTGCGCCGCCGGTACGCCTGGATCGTGCCGGTGGGCGTGCTTGCGGCGTTCACGCGGCCCGGTGCGCTCACCCTCGCGCTGGCGCTCGGGATCGTGTTCCTCGTGCGATGGGCGCGGCGCGGCGTCGACCCGTTCCCCCGGGTGCAGATGGCGGGCCTGGTCGCGGCGGGGCTGTCGATCGCGGTCGCCGGGCTCTCGTGGTCGTGGATCGTCGAGCTCGCGACGGGAACACCCCATGCCTACGTCCTCACCGAGACCGCCTGGTGGCGGCCCTTCCTCGGGCCGGTGCAGTTCGTCCCGCTGACGCCCTGGTTCCTGTTCGCCACGACCTACCTCGGCGTCGCCGGCATCCCGGTCGTGCTGGCGCTGATGGTGCTGTGCGGGATGCTGATCTGGTCGCGTGCCGTCCGCCGGCTCGGCCTCGTCGTGGCGGTCTACGTCGCCGGCTACGCGCTGTATCTGTTCGGCGTCTTCCTGCCGCAACAGAGTGTCTTCCGGCTGCTGCTGCCGATCTCACCGCTCCTCGCCCACGAGCGGCTGAGCGCGAGCCGGGCGTGGCGAGGCGCCACGCTGAGCGCCTCGATCGCGCTGCAGGCGATCGCCGTCCTGGTGCTGTGGACGGTCGGCTACCCCTGACCCGGCGTCGTCGCCGGGGGTGCGCGGATGGTAATGTCGACCGGTACGCCTCCGTAGCTCAGTGGATAGAGCGCCGGTTTCCGGTACCGTAGGTCGCAGGTTCGACTCCTGTCGGGGGCACGTACGAGAATCCCAGGTCCGCCTGGGATTTTCTGCATTCCGAGCAGATGCGCCACGAGGAGAACCATGACGACGTCCACCCCCGACCCGCGCTCCCAGTGGATCGTCGTCGACACCGACACGGGTCTGGACGACGCGCACTCGCTGCTCTACCTGCTCGCCCAGCCCGATGTGTCGCTGCTCGGCATCACCACGATCTACGGCAACACCCCGGTGACCGACTCCGCCCGGAACGTCGCGACCGTGCTGCGGCTCGCCGGCCGCGAGGACATCCCGATCTATCTCGGTGAGGCGGCGCCGCTCGAGGGCGAGGCGTCGATCGCGGCGTTCGTGCACGGCGACGACGGCCTCGGCGATCGATTCGACCGGGCGCCGCTGCGCGTCGAGGAGGAGAGCGCGGTCGACTACCTCGTGCGTGTCGCGAACGAGTTCCCCGGCCAGGTGGATCTGCATCCGATCGGCCCGCTCACCAACATCGCCCGCGCCCTCGAGATCGACCCCGACCTGTTCCTGAAGTACCGCTCGGTCGTGATCATGGGCGGCGCGGGCCCGTACCCGGCGCCGGGTGGCGCGACCGTCACGGATGCGAACACCGCCAACGACCGGGTCGCCGCGGAGCGGGTCTTCGGTGCGCGCAACCGCGGCAACGTGATCATGGTGGGCGTGAACGTCACGGCGCTCGCGCTTCTCGAGGAGGACGTGCTGCAGGCGCTCTACAGCGTCGATTCGACGTGGTCGCGATTCGCGGGCGACGTGCTGGACGCCTACAACGACTTCTATCAGTACAAGTGGGGGCGGCGGATCTCGTCCGCTCACGACGGTCTCGCGACCGTCATGCTGCACCGGCCCGAGATCATCACGGGCTGGATCGACGGCCCCGTGGACTTCACCGAGTACGGCGGCTCGCTCGCGACCCGCGTGGCCCTGACGCACGACGGGCTGCCGCTCGTCTTCGGCACGCCCGACGGTCCGGTCGTGCGTGCGGTCACCTCGTTCGACGGGGTCGAGTTCCGTCGTCGCTTCGTGCGGGCGCTCGCGTTCGGCGACCGCCGCGAGGCGGGCGACCCCGGCCGGATCGCGCCCGACGGCTGGGCGTTCGGCCGCCCCGCGGGGGTCGCCGTGGCGTCATAGCGCTCGCCGCCGGACCCCGCAAGCACCCTTCGGGCGGCGAACCCGTCCGTAGCGTGGTGTGCGCAGCATCCGTCGAGGTGGGAAGAGGTCCGTCGTGCCGACAGCAGAGCCCCGTGGAATCGCCGTCATCACCGGAGGGTCGGCGGGCCTCGGCCGGGCGACCGCACGAGAGCTCGCCGCACGGGGGTGGGACGTCGCTGTCCTCGCCCGCGGGCAGGACGGCATCGAGGGGACCGTCGCCGACATCCGCGCCGCGGGTCGACGGGGATACGGCGTCTCGGTCGACGTCGCCGACGCGGCCGCGGTGGACGCCGCCGCAGCGGACATCGAGAGCGCGCTCGGGCCGATCGATCTCTGGGTGAACAACGCAATGGCGGGCTCGATCGCCGAGTTCCTGGACACGACGGAGGCCGACTTCGACCGGGCGACGGCCGTGACCTATCTCGGCGCCGTCAACGGCACCCGCGCCGCGCTTCGCCGGATGGTGCCCCGCGACCGGGGCCAGGTCATCCAGATCGGATCCGCGCTGGCGCATCGGGGGATCCCGCTCCAGGCGGCGTACTGCGGTGCGAAGCACGCGGTCCACGGGTTCACCGACGCGGTCGTCGCCGAGCTCACCCATCGCGAAAGTGCCGTGGCGGTGTCGATCGTGGACATGCCCGCGCTCAACACGGTCCAGTTCGGCTGGGTCAAGGCCGGGGTCCCGTTCCACCCGCAGCCGGTGCCGCCGATCTTTCAGCCTGAGGTGGGGGCGCGCGCCGTCGCGGATGTCGCCGACACGCCCCGCCGTCGCACCTGGGTCGGTGAGTCCACCGTCGCGCTCATCCTCGGCACGCGATTCGCGGGCCGGTTCCTGGACGGGTATCTCGCGCGCAACGCCTACGAGGGTCAGGCGGCGACCGGGCACGACGAGCCGATGATGCCGCCGAACCTCTACCAGCCTGTCCCGGGCGACCACGGCGCGCGGGGCATCTTCTCGGCCGAGGCGCGCGACGGCAGCGTTCAGACGTGGGCGATCCGTCACCGACGGGCGCTGGGGGCGGGCGGCGCGGTCGCCGCCGTGCTCGGCACCCTCGCCGGCTGGCGCGCCCTCCGCGCGATGCGCTGATGAAAGGACGACCATGGCACGCAATGTGCGACTGATGGCCTGCAGCCCCGAGGACGTCTTCCGCGTGCTCGACGACGGGTGGCTCTTCCCGTCGTGGGTCGTGGGGGCCTCGCGGATGCGGGACGTCGCCGACGCCTGGCCGGCGGTCGGGTCGCGGCTGCACCACTCCTTCGGTGTCTGGCCGCTGCTGATCGACGACGCGACCGAGGTGCTCGAGCGGGAGTACCCGCGCCGGTTCGTGCTGCGTGCGAAGGGCTGGCCGATGGGCGAGGCGAAGGTGGTGCTCGAGCTCAAACGGCACGGCCGGCAGACGCTCGTCCGCATCCAGGAGGAGGCGATCGCGGGGCCCGGGAGCTGGATCCCGGCCCCCCTTCTCGATGTGCCCCTGCGGTGGCGGAACGCGGAGACGCTGCACCGGCTCGCCTACCTCGCGGAGGGGATGGCGCCGCGCCCCGCAGGCGAGACGAGCGCCGAGGAAGAGGCCGCGCACGACGGCGAGCACGCCGAGGGAGCGGGATCGTGACCGCACGCGGCGACGCGATCGTCGTCGGCAGCGGTCCCAACGGGCTCGCCGCCGCGGTGACGCTCGCGCGCGCCGGGCTCGCGGTGCGCGTGTACGAGCGCGCGGACGGCATCGGCGGGGGAGCGTCCACCCGGGAGCTGACCCTGCCGGGGTTCCGGCACGACGTCTGCTCGGCGGTGCATCCGCTGGCGTTCGAGTCACGGTTCTTCCGCGAGTTCGGCCTGGCGTCCCGTGTCGCGTTCGCGGTGCCGGAGATCTCGTACGCGCATCCGCTCGACGCCGGCGCCGCGGCGATCGCCTATCGGGATCTCGATCGCACCCGCGACGCGCTCGGCGCCGACGGCGACGCGTACCGCCGGCTCATGGCGCCGCTCGCGGTGCGCGCCGGCGCGGTCGCGGAATTCACAGGCGGCCCTCTCCTGCGGGTGCCGGGCGACCCGGTCACGGCCGTTCGCTTCGGGCTGCGCGCGCTCGAGCAGGGCTCGCCGGCCTGGGACGCCCGCTTCCGCGAGCAGGCCGCGCCCGCCCTCATCACGGGCGTCGCCGCGCACACGATCCTGCACCAGCCGAGCGTCGCGGCCGCCGGTGCCGGACTCGCCCTCGCCGCCTACGGGCACGCGCGCGGCTGGCCGATCCCGATCGGGGGCAGCCAGGCGATCGTCGACGCGATGGCCGACGACCTGCGGGCGCACGGCGGCGAGATCGTCACCGACCACGAGGTCACCGCGCTCGACGAACTGCCGCCCGCGCAGGCGGTGCTGCTGGATGTCACCCCGGACGCGCTGATCCGGCTGAGCGGCGATCGGCTGCCGGCGCGCTACCGCGCGGTCCTCGAACGATTCCGGTACGGCGGAGGCGTCGCAAAGGTCGACTTCGCGCTCGCCGAGCCGGTGCCGTGGACGAACCCCGAGGTGCGCCGGGCGGGCACCGTGCACGTCGGCGGGACGCGAGCGGAGGTCGCCGCATCCGAGAACGCCGTCGGCGCCGGTCGGCTGAGCGAGAGCCCGTACGTGCTGGTCTCGCAGCCGTCGCTGTTCGACCCGTCGCGCGCGCCGGGCGACGCGCACACCCTGTGGGCGTACACGCATGTGCCGGCGGGATCGACCGCGGACCGCGAGGACGCGATCGTCGCCCAGATCGAGCGGTTCGCCCCCGGATTCCGCGACACGATCCTCGCGTCGCACTCGCGCACCGCCGTCCAGATCGCACAGGAGAACCCGAACTATCCGGGCGGCGACATCTCGGCCGGCGCGCCCACGATGGCCCAGATCCTGCGTCGGCCGACGCTCGGTCCCGATCCCTGGCGCACCCCGCTTCGCGGCGTCTACCTGTGCTCGGCGTCGACGAGCCCGGGGCCGGGCGTGCACGGGCTGGCCGGCTGGGGCGCGGCGCTCAGCGCGTTGCGGCACGAGTTCGGCACGCGGATGCGGCCGGACCTCTCTCCCCGCTGACGGCGCGCGGGTCTCAGTCCGCCGGGGCGAGGGCAGCGAGCGCTCGGGCGACGCGCTCGGCGAGGTACGCGTGACCGGCCGTCGTCGGATGGTCGCGGCCGATCTCACCCGTGTCGATGATCCAGCCGTAGTCCTCGGCGGTGATCCAGTCCTCGGCGATCGGTGAGACGTACGCCCAGCCGCGTGCCGCCGCGAGGGCGGCGAGCGATCGGTCGATCCGCGCCGTCGCGTCCTCGACGGGCAGCACCTGGGGCGCGGGGCCGAGGATCACGATCGGAACGCCCGGGTAGAGCGCCGTGAGGGCGTCCCACGCGGCGTTCACCGCATCCTCGTAGCCGGCGGACGGGTTGCGACGGTCGTTGATGGAGCCCTGCACCACGATGAGGTCGGGCGCGAGGTCGGGATCGAGCCGGGCGATGCGCGCGCCGAAGGTGCCGATCCCCTCGAGCCCCGGCACGAGGTAGCCGCTCCCGCGGACGCCGTCGACGATCGTCTCGCCGTCGATCAGCTCGGCCAGCACGTACGCGTATCCCTCGGTGGGCAGCGTCGCCGCGGAACCGTACGTCCACGAGTCGCCGAAGACCAGCACGCGGGGATGCTCGGGGAGCTCGAGCGGTGCGACCGCGGCCGCGCCCGTCGGGCCCGCCTGCGCGGCGCCCACGACCGCCGCGGTGCCGGTCCAGGGCCGCCACAGGGCGAGCGCGCAGACGACCGCGATCGCCGCCGCGACGCCGGCG
>JAVBUN010000201.1:0-14165 GCA_031555335.1 Microbacterium sp. | reverse complement strand
ACGGCGGCCTCGGAGTCCTCCCACTTCGCGGTGTTCTGTGCGAAGGCCGCCGCCGTGCCGCCGGCCGCGGCGATCTCGTCGACGATCTTCTGCGCGGCGTCCACGTTGATGTCCGTGACCACCACGGCCGCCCCCTGGGCGGCGAGCTCGCGCGAGATCTCCGCACCGATGCCGCTGCCGCCGCCGGTGACGAGCGCGACCTTGTTTTCGAACCTGGCCATGATGGCCCTTCTTTCTCTTGTGCGGTGAGCTGTCCACTCACGGCGAAGGAGAACCGGGGGGGAACGATTTGTATTCCCGAGAATGAAAGTCGGACGATCCAGGGCGGAATCACCGGCACACACGGGTTCCGCGGATCCGCAACCCCGGTCGCGGGGATCGTCGAAGAGGCAGATTATGCGTACCCGCGTCGGGAAGACGACGCGCCGCACGCTGCACGGCAGGAGAGCGCCATGTCCGAATCGCACGACACCACGACCAGCGACCAGGGCGCGCCACGGCCGGATGCCGGCCGGAAACCGGACAGCCCGACGGACCTCAAGAAGCGGTCGTGGCGGTACGTGCTGCGCAAGACCTTCCGCGAGTTCACAGCGGACCAGTGCATGGATGCCGCCGCGGCGCTCACGTACTACGCGGTGCTCGCGGTCTTCCCGGCGCTCATCGCGATGTTCTCGCTCCTCGGTGTGGTGGGGCAAGGCAATGCCGCGAGCGCGGCGGTCATGGACATCATCGAGGACGTCGCCCCCGGCGACATCGCCGACACCTTGCGCGCTCCCATCGAGCAGGTCGCGCAGGCACCGGGAGCCGGGCTCGCTCTCGTTCTCGGAATCGTGTTGGCCCTCTGGTCGGCATCCGGTTATGTGGGCGCGTTCAGTCGCGCCATGAACCGGGTGTACGAGATCGAGGAGGGGCGACCGTTCTGGAAGCTCCGGCCGATGCAGCTGGTCGTGACGATCATCGCGGTCGTCGCCCTCGCCGCAGTGGCGGTCGGACTTGTGATCTCCGGGGACGTCGTGGATGCCGTCGGCTCGGCCATGGGTGCGAGCGAGGTCCTCAAGATCGTGTGGAGCGTCGCCAAATGGCCACTCATGCTGCTGGTGGTCATCTTGCTGGTCGCTGTCCTCTACTACGCGACGCCGAACGCCAAACAGCCGAAGTTCCGCTGGATCAGTCTCGGGGCGCTCCTCGCGATCGTGGTGCTGGTGGTGGGGACAATCGGCTTCGGTATCTACGTCGCCAACTTCTCCAACTACGACCGCACTTACGGCTCGTTCGCGGGGGTCATCATCTTCCTGTTGTGGTTGTGGATCGCGAACCTCGCGCTGCTGTTCGGCGCCGAGTTCGATGCGGAACTCGAGCGCGGGCGGCAGCTGCAGGCCGGCATCCCCGCGGAGGCCGAGATCCAGCTCCCGGCTCGGGACTCCCGTAAGAGCGACAAACGAGCCGAGCAGGAACAGCAGGACATCGCCGAGGGCCGCCGTATCCGTCGCGAGCACGGCGACGACGGGTGACGCGAGTGCTGGCCCATTGACCGGATCCCGCCGCGCGGGCACTGTGGGAGGCAGAGGGGCGACGGCGCCCCTCCTGGAAAGGTGGGGGCAACTCATGCCGTGCACGACCCCCGGTAAGCCGTCCGACCTGTCGGACCGGCGCGCGCATCGGGGAATCCTGCGATGAGCTCATCGCTCTGGACTGCAGCGGGCCAGGCCGTGCCGCCCGAACGCGGCGGGCGGGTCCGCACGGTCGGCGTGGAGGAGGAGCTGCTGCTCGTGGACGCCGCCACCCTGCAGCCCGTCCCCGTGGCGGAGGACGTCATCGACAGAGCCCCGGTCGGCGTGCCCATGGGGGGGTACGAACTGCAGCGAGAGGTCAAGCGCGAGCAGATCGAGGTCGTGAGCCCGCCCTTGCTGACGCTGGACGAGCTGACCGAGGCGATCGTCAACGGCCGTCGCGCAGCCGAGGACGCGGCCGGCGCGCTCGGCGCGCACGCGG
The DNA here is from genome assembly GCA_031555335.1 of Microbacterium sp. Taxonomy (GTDB): domain Bacteria; phylum Actinomycetota; class Actinomycetes; order Actinomycetales; family Microbacteriaceae; genus Microbacterium. The sequence continues at coordinate 12,173 of JAVBUN010000201.1, read as the reverse complement.
TTGCCCTGGCGACGGCCCCGCTCGCGTGTGCGACGCATCGCGTGTCGACACCCCGCTACGACCGGATGCAGGAGGCCTTCGGCCTCACAATGGACGAGCAGCTCACCTGCGGGTTCCACGTGCACGTCGGCATCGACTCGCCCGCGGAAGGGGTCGCTGTGCTCGACCGCATCCGGCCGTGGCTTCCGGTACTGCTCGCCCTCAGCGCGAACTCGCCGTTCTGGCAGGGGGTGGACACCCGCTTCGCGAGCTACCGCTACCAGGCCTGGGGGCGGTGGCCGACGGCCGGTCCCTACGATCGGTTCGGGTCGGTCGAGTCCTACCGCTCGACGATCACCGAGATCCTGGCGTCGGACGTCTCGTTCGATACCGGGATGATCTACTTCGACGCGCGGCTGTCCGATCACGTGCCGACCGTTGAGATCCGGGTCGCCGATGTCTGCCTGCACCCGGAGCACGCCGCGGCCATCGCGGCTCTCGTCCGTGCCCTCGTCGACCGCAGCGGCGCCGACGCGGCCGCGGGCATCGAGGCGGACGACGTGCCGACCGTACTGCTGCGGCTCGCCTCGTGGCGGGCGAGCCGGTTCGGCCTCGCCGGAACGCTCGTCCACCCGATCACGCGGCAGCTCGCCTCCGCGGCGGATGTCGCGGCCGCGTTGCTCGCGCACGTCTCTGCGCACCATCCGTCGGCGTCCGAGCGCGACGAGGTGACGCGGGTCGTGACCCGCATCCTGCGCGACGGCGGTGGCGCTGCACAGCAGCGGCGAGCGATGGCGGTGCGTGCAAAGGGGGAGGACGTGGTGGCGGATGCGGTGCGCCGGACGCACCCCGCAGATCACATCCGCATCTTCGGCGCAAGTGCCCTGCCCGGCTTGCGAGGTCGGTCAGACTGACCGTTCCACGACGACGACGGGAGCCCCGCGTGAAAGCGATGACATATCGCGGACCGTACAAGGTTCGCGTAGAACAGAAACCTGACCCCCGGATCGAGCACCCGAACGATGCGATCGTCCGCGTCCTCCGCGCGGCGATCTGTGGATCCGACCTGCACCTCTATCACGGGCTCATGCCGGACACCCGCATCGGTCACACCTTCGGCCACGAGATCATCGGCGTGGTCGAGGACGTGGGGCCGTCGGTGCGAAACCTGTCCCGCGGCGACCGCGTGATGGTGCCGTTCAACATCTTCTGCGGATCCTGCTTCTTCTGCGCGCGGGGACTCTTCTCCAACTGCCACAACGTCAATCCGAACGCCACCGCGGTGGGTGGCATCTACGGGTACTCGCACACGACCGGCGGGTATGACGGCGGCCAGGCCGAACTGGTCCGTGTGCCGCTCGCCGACGTGGGGCCTTCGGTCATCCCGGAATGGCTTGACCTCGACGACGCGCTCATGCTCACCGACGCGTTCTCGACGGGCTACTTCGGCGCCCAGCTCGGCGACATCGCCGAGCGTGACACGGTGGTCGTCTTCGGAGCCGGGCCGGTGGGACTGTCGGCGGCGCGCTCGGCGTGGTTCATGGGCGCGGGACGGGTGATCGTCGTCGATCATCTGGACTACCGGTTGGAGAAGGCGCGCACTTTTGCCTTCGCCGAGACGATGTCGCTCTCCGAGCACCGGGATATCGTCGTGGCGCTGAAGCAGGCGACGGACGGTCTGGGTGCCGATGTCGCGATCGACGCGGTGGGCGCGGAGGCGGACGGCGTCGTGGCGCAGCACGTGACCGCGGTGAAGTTCACGATGCAGGGTGGTTCGCCCGTGGCCCTGAACTGGGCAATCGATTCGGTGCGTAAGGGTGGCACGGTGTCGGTCATGGGTGCGTACGGTCCGCTCTTCTCCGCGGTGAAGTTCGGCGACGCTATGAACAAGGGCCTCACTATCCGCGCGAATCAGGCCCCCGTCAAACGGCAGTGGCCGCGGCTGCTCGAACACATTCGCGCGGGTCATGTGCGGCCGGGCGAGCTGCTCAGCCACCGGATCCCGCTCGAACACATCGCCGAGGGCTACCACGTCTTCTCGTCGAAGCTCGATGACTGCATCAAGCCCGCCATCATCGTGGGATCGGAATGATCATGCCCTATACCGCCGACAAGCCTGACTCCGCGCCCTCCGCTGAGGAACTGCGCACCCGGATCCCCGGATGGGGCGCGGATCTCGACCCGGCTGACCGGCCGTCGTTCCCTCGTGAGCGCTTCGACCCCGGAGCGGCGGGGGCTCACTGGGAGTTCCCGGACAGGCAGCCCGACGACCCGGCGCGGGAGCGTTCGATCGAGCACGCCATGCTCACGCCGGTGTACGGCACCGCACAGCCCCTGCATGGGGTGTCGGGAGCGATCCGCCGATTCGCCTACTCGCGTTTCAGCGAGGCACGGGCCGCCCATTGGCTGCTGCTCGTCCTCGGCGACCGTGTCGAGTCGGCCGGGGCGCATGTGCGTTCACTCTTCAGCGCACGCCCCGACAATCCGATCACCGAGACGGGCATCCTCGCCGAACACGGCCACGGCCCGGTGCGGTCGCGCTTCGGGCGGGGACGCATCGACAACCGCCACAGTTGGATGGATCCGCTCATGGTGGTCACGCCCTGGCTGATGGTGGCGGGCGTGATGGTCATCGGGATCCGGCTTGTGATTCGCCGACGGCGCTGATCGGATGGACGTCGTTCGGATGGAAGGGAAATTCGAGGAGGCCGCATGGACTTCACCCCGGAGGAGCGCGGCGATCGCGCCGGCGAGCGGATCGTCTTCTGGGCATGGGCGGGGGCGATCACCCTGGGGCTGGTGATCATGATCACCCTGCCACTGGTGGGACGATGAGGCGGGTCGTCAGGGACAACGGGCTCAGCATCTTCTTCGGCGTCGCCTTCGTCGCGGCGCTCGTCGGGCAATCGCTGGCCGGGTACGCGGCGCACAACGAAGAGCTCGCCGAACACGGTCACGCCGTCGTCGGATTCTGGAGTTTCGTCTTCTCGTCCGAATTCGCTGTCGACGTCGCCGAGAACTGGCAGTCCGAATTCCTGCAGTTCTTCCTGTTCATCCTCGCCACCGTGTGGCTCGTGCAGCGCGGTTCTCCTGAGTCGAAGCGGCCGGGGCAGGAGGGGCCGGACTCCGATCGTGACCAGCGGACGGGAGCCTACGCTCAAGCCGACTCGCCGTCGCTCGCCCGTGCCCGCGGCATCCTCGGCGTCTTGTACTCGAATTCGCTTCTGATCGCCATGGGGACGATCTTTGTTCTCTCCTGGTTTGCGCAGTCCTTGGCCGGCGTCGTGGTCTTCAACGCGCAGAGCGCCGACCACGGCCGTGCCCCGCTCAGCTGGGCCGAGTACTTCGCCACCTCGGACTTCTGGAACCGCTCTCTGCAGAACTGGCAGTCGGAGTTTCTCGCGGTCGGCGCGATGATCGCATTCTCGATATTCCTGCGCCAGCGTGGGTCCAGCGAGTCCAAGCCCGTTGGCGCGCCCCACGCGCAGAGCGCCATCGAGGGGGAGTGACGGCACCTGCTGTGCGGAGCTCGATCGGAGCTGCGGCCGGTGCAACGACGGCGTCGCACCGGCCGTGACGAGTCAGCGGTTGTCGCTGATCTGGTCCTTCGCTTCGGTGCCGCGTTCCTTCACCGCCTCTACCGCTCCCGACGCGTCGTCCTTGACGTGCGCGATGGCGTCGCCGGCGGCGTCCTTGACCGCGTCCACCGCCTCCTGCGCGGGCTCCTGCAGGCGCTCACCCATCTCTTTCGCGACCGAGGTCGCTTCGTCGACGAGCGGCTGCGCAGCGTCCTTCACAGCCTCCGCCGCCTGCTTCTCACGATCGGATGCGGGAATCAGCGACGCAAGCAACAACCCGGCGCCGAAGGCCATCAGGCCGACAGCGAGCGGATTGCCCTCCGCCTTCGCGGCGACCCGGTGCGCCGTGTCGGAGACGCTCTGCGCCCCCGAGGATCCGACGCCCTGAAGGGTCGATCCGGCATCGTCCGCCGCGCCCATCACCCGCTCCCTGACGGAGCTGAACACGCCGCGGACCTTGTCGGTCTGACGGTGCACGATCTTCGACGGGGTCACCTTGTCGGCGAGCGCGTCGACGTCCAGCCCCAGTTCGCGCCGCGTGGACTCGATGTTCGCACGGATCGTTTCGGGTGATTCACTCATCGGTTCTCCTCATTCCTTTTCATCGCATCCGGGATCTGCTTGACGGTTTCGACGGTCTGCGGCACGCCTTGGACCTTCTTGAGCTGGGCGCGTCCGTTCAGGAAGAGCACCAGCGCGATCACTCCCCAGAGCACCGCCACAATGACGGCGGACCAGCCGAGGCCGACCAGAAAGCCGAGAGCCCACCACAGCGCCAGTGAGACGAAGAACACCGCCATTAGCGCGGCGTAGCCGGCTCCACCGAACATGCCCGCGCCTTTGCCGGCGCGCTTCGCGGACTCTTTCAGCTCGACCTTGGCGAGCTCGAGCTCCTGTCGCATCAGCGTCGAGAGGTCGCTCGTCACCTCGCTGAGCAGATCACCGAGCGACGTCGTCGCTGCCTTCTCCTCAGACGGAGTCGCGTCGGTCATCGCTGCCTCCGTCGCCCACTCGCGTGTCGTCCCATGCCGCCCTCGACTGGTCGTAGAGCGGCGTGCCCAGCGGATCGGCGGCGCCTGCGCCATCGGTCGCTCCGGAAGGAACCGGCGCGGCCGTGGTCGTGACCGGGCGCGGGGAGGTCGCCGTGGACGCACCCGCGGGCGGCCGCGACCCTGACGGATCGGCGGCGGTCTCGGCGAGAGCTCGCGTCAAGCGCCCCGCCGCGAGGCCCACCAGGGCAGCGACACCGATGAAGACACCGGGCTTGCGACGCGCGAAGCCCTTGACCTCCCTGAGCAGCGAGCCCGGGTCGCGCTGGCCGAGCCAGGACGCGACGTCGTCCACGCGCGTGGACGCCTGGCGCACGATGTCCGCGGCCAGCCCTTGGCTGTCGGATCTCTCAGCCATCGATCCGAGTTCCTCGCCGACCGAACGCAGGCCATCGGCCACCCGTTGTTGCTGGGCTCCCGCCTGCTGTTTCAATTCGCTCTGCGCCTGCGCGTACAGTTCGCGCACCTGGTCCTTGGCTTCTCCGGCAACATCCGCCGCCTCGGATTTCGCCGTCTCGGCCACGTGGCGTGCCTCATGCGTCGCCGTGTCCGCGACGCCCGCCGCTTCGTGCTTCGCGGTGTCGACGGTTCCCGACGATCCGTCCGCAGCGCCGGACGTGCCGCCCGGGCCGCTTCCATAGTTCTCCGACATAGCTCTTCCTCTCCGACAGCCGATCCGGGGGGGACCGGGGTCTCCCGGTTTAGTCCGAGGGGGCGGGGAGTACGCGGTCTTGACCGGAGCGGGCAACTGTGATCCACGACGTCGCGAGGTGCAGAACACGGAAGGCGGAGTGTAGCCCGACGGCCGGGCTCGGTCGAGACCGCGCGATGCCGGCCGACCGCGTCGATCCTGGGGACACACACCACCGCAGAAAACCCCCGGAGGAACCATGTATTTCCACCTGCAAGAATTCATCAACGAGATCGAAGAGGACGAGCCGGACCCGGGTGCAGCCAACGCACTGCAGGAGGGGCTTGGCGGCCAGTTCGGCGAGATGCGCACGATGATGCAGTACCTGTTCCAGAGCATCAATTTCCGGGGTCCGTCCGGGAAGCCGTACAAGGACCTCATCCAGGGCATCGGCACGGAGGAGATCAGCCACGTCGAACTGATCGGCACCACGATCTCGCGGTTGCTGGACGGCTCGCCGCGATATCAGGGCAAGCCCACCGATCCGGTGGACGAACCCGGGGCGGGCGGCGCGGTTCCGCTGACGATCGCCCTCGACACATCCAACATCCACCACTACCTCGTCGGCGCGCAGGGCGCGCTGCCCGTCGATGCAGTGGGCAACCCGTGGTCGGGCAGCTACGTCTACAACTCGGGCAACCTCGTGCTGGACCTGCTCTACAACCTCATGCTCGAATCCACCGGGCGCCTGCAGAAGTGCCGGCTGTACGAGATGACCGACAACAAGACGGCCCGCAGCACGATCTCCTATCTGATCGTGCGCGACCAGGCGCACGAGAACGCATATGCGAAGGCGCTGGAGACGCTCGGGGTGAACTGGCGCACCTCGCTGCCCATCCCGAAGACGAACGCCGACCAGTTCCCCGAGGTCAAGCGTCTCCTGGATCTCGGTCTGCAGAGCAAGCAGTACTCGTTCGATCTCACCGGCCAGTCCGAGGCCGGCAAGATCATCCAGGGGATGTCGCCGTCCAACGACGGCACCCACCTCGATGCCAGCGAGCAGGCGCCCCAGGGCGTGCCGATCACGGTCGCACCGGAACGTCTGGAGGAGTTCGCCCCCGGAGCAGATCGCGAGCTCCGCGAGCTCATCGAAGCGACCGCCGCCATGGAGATGGCGGACATCGAGAACACGTTCGGTCGGCTCGCCTGACGATCAGCGACCGGCGGGTCCTCTATCCGTCGGTCGTCCTCGGGGCGCTCGGCGATCCACCGGGCGCCCTACTCCTGCCCGGGATGCGGTGTCAAGCCGCCGTCGCCGATCCCCGAGGGGCGGAAGGTGGAATCAGCGGGGTCGCACAGAGGAGGCTTCCATGACACAGCTCCATCCCGAGGAGAACGGGGTGCGGAGGCAGGCGGTATGGGACGCCCTCAAGCAGCTTGCACCGCGGCGGCCCGCTGAGCCGCCGCGCGAGGACGCCGACGTCCGGTGGGAGCGCGTCGACGTCGACCGCTACCGCGTGACGAGTGGATCCTGCACCGCCGGTTTCGTCGACGTCGTCGGTGCCGTGTTCGTCGTGCTCGCCGGAGATCGGTACGACCGTGCGATCGAGGTCGCTCAGACGCTGCAGTTCGAGCGCGCCATAGAGATCCTGGTGCCGTCTCCGCGCGTCAGCGCCCCCGCCGAGTCCGACTGAGGCTCAGCCGCTCGCCTGCTCGCGCAGGAGCCGGGCCGCGAGCATCTCGCCGTCGACCCGTCCGTACGTCGCCAGCGCATCCCGATGCAGATCGACCACGGCATCGGTGACCCCGAAGGGCACGTGGTGCTCGCGGGCGAGCTGATGCACGATCTCGAGCTCGTCGACGCACTCGCCGAAACCGAAGGTGGTCGCGAAATCGCCGTCGATCGCCCGCCCGAGATAGTCGCGCACGAACGCGCTGTCCGCCGCCGACCCGCGCAACGTCTCTTCGAACCGGTGCGCGGGGATGCCGAGACGCTCGGCGAGCAGCAGGGCCTCGGTGACGGCGGCAACCTGCCCGAACCAGAGTGTGTTCACCAGCAGTTTCGCGGCGTACCCAGCCCCGATATCGTCGCCGAGGTCCCGCACGCCCCCGGGAGCCGCGAGCGCTGCCAGCAGTGGAGCGATGGCGGCGCGCGCCGGCGCCGGACCGGCGACGAAGAAGCCGAGCCTCGCGGACTGCGCCGCGGACACCCCGCCGGCCATCGGCGCACCGACGGCGCCGATGCCGCGTTCGGCCGAGCGGCGCGCCGCCGCCGCCGCGACCCGAGGGTCGTTCGAGGTCAGATCCAGCCACAGCCCCCCGCTCGGCATCCGGTCGATGGCACCGTCCGGTGCGGTCATGACGGCGGAGAACTCCGGCGCCCCGGGGAGGACGGTCACGAGCACCTCCGCCGCCTCCGCCGCCTCCGCGACCGTCCCGGCGGTCGGCACCCCTGCCGCACGCGCTCGCTCCCGCTGCGGCGGCGACGAGTCGAACCCCGTCACCGCGTGCCCGGCGGATGCCAGATGGCGTGCGATCGGCAGCCCCATCCGGCCGAGGCCGATCACGCTCACCCGGCGCGTCGCACTCTCCTCATCCGTCTGCACATGTCCATCGTCCCACCGCGGCCATGTGCCGAAAGTCCCGTCGTCCCCGCGTGGACCGCGCTAGCGTGACGCGGGCTGGCACCTCGTGCAAGGGGGCGTGATGGGCAAGCTGATCTATGAGAACCAGGTCCGCGTCGATTTCGATGACCGCGTCCTCGCTCATCTGCAGACGGTCATCACGGCGAAGCTGCGCCGCAGCGAGTCCTTCACGCTCATGTGGAAGGACGACGTCAGCGTCGGCGACGGTCGCACCATCGTCTGGCTGCATCCGCAGTGCTCACTGGTGTACAAGTTCTACGGCAGCCGCCTCCCGGCGTTGAACCGCGCGTGGCTCGAGGCGCTCACCTACACGGCGAACATGCCGGCCGGGCTCTACGTGGTGCCGGAGCCCGCGCACCCCGGTGATCAGCCGCCGCCCTTCGAGGTCCCCTGACCTCGCGGTCACCCCCGCGGTCGCCGTCGAGCCCGCGCCCTCCCGAGCGGCCGTGCTCCCGATCGCCGCGACTTGTCGCTCCGGCGATCGTCCGACAGACTGCACCGGTAGCCGCCGATCGGAGGACGATGGGAACGACCGTTTTCGACCCGATCTCACGCCCGGAGCTGACCGATGCGCAGTGGGATCGGCTGCTCTCCTTCGGTGAATCCCGCGACGTCTCGCCCGGGGACGACCTGTTCCGCTCCGGTGAGCGCGACTACGACCTGTTCCTCGTGGAGTCGGGTGAGGTCGAGGTCGTCCGCGACTCGCTCTTCTGGATCGCGGAGGACGTCCTCGCCCGGATGGGGCCGCGGTCGTTCGTCGGCGAACTCGGTCTCCTCAACGGTCAGGGCGCCTTCCTCTCGGCCCGGGTCACGGCACCCGGACGCGTGCGCCGGGTGTCCCGCGCCTCGCTTCGCAGGCTCATGGCCGAGGACGACGAGTTGTCCGACATCGTGCTGCACGCGTTGTGGGCGCGACGCGAATCGCTGCGCAAGGGATCGGCGGCGCTCACCCTGAAGCTCGTGGGCCCCACCTCGTCCACCGACTTCCTCGCCCTGCAGCGGTTCGCAGAGCGCCTCGACCTCGTGCACGCGACCGTCGAGCTGGCGCCCGGCGAGCTCGGCAGCCTCGCGGGGCACGGCATCACGGTCGAGGACCTTCCCGTCGCGTTCATCCAGGGCGAGCCTCTGGCGCGCGCGACCCCCGGCATGGTGGCGGACCGCCTGGGTCTCAGCTATCAGGCGACCGCCGACGAGGTCGTCGACCTCGTGGTCGTCGGCGGGGGCCCGGCCGGACTCGCTGCGGCCATCTACGGCGCCTCGGAGGGCCTGGAGACGGTGCTGCTCGATGCCGTCGCGCCCGGCGGGCAGGCGGCATCCACCTCGCGCATCGAGAACTTCCTCGGATTCCCGTTCGGGGTCAGCGGCGAGGACCTCATCGGCCAGGCGTCGCTGCAGGCCCTGAAGTTCGGCGTGCGCGTCTACGCGCCGTGCGAGGCGGTGGGGCTGCAGCCGGTCGGTGACGAGCTTGAGGTCGCCCTCGCGGACGGCCGGGTCATCCGCGCGCGGTCGGCGATCGTCACCTCGGGCGCGGCGTACCGCCGACTCGCCCTCGACCGGTGGAGCGATTTCGAACGCACCGGCATCTACTACGCCGCGACGCAGCTCGAACTGCGCCAGGTCGCGGAGTCCCCGGTCGTCGTGGTCGGCGGTGCGAACTCCGCCGGTCAGGCCTCGCTGTACCTCGCGGCGCACGGCTGCCCCGTCCGTCTCGTCGTGCGCGGCGCGGACCTCGGATCGCGCATGTCGTCGTACCTCGTCGACCGACTGCGCGAGGACCCGCGCGTCGAGATCCACACCGAGTCCCACGTGGTCGGGCTCGACGGCGACGGCTCGCTCGAGAGCGTCCTCATCGACAGCGTCGGCCCGGTGGACGCGCGGGGTCTGTTCTGCTTCATCGGCGCGGACCCCGCGACATCCTGGCTGTCCTCGCTCGACCGCGACGCGGACGGGTTCCTCCGCACCGGCACCGACGTCGCGGCGCAGGCCCTCGCGCAGTGGCAGACGCTCGGCCGCGAGCCGCTGCCGTTCGAGACGTCGACGCCGCGCGTGTTCGCCGCCGGCGACGTGCGCCGCGGCTCGATGAAGCGGGTCGCCGCGGCGGTCGGCGAGGGATCGAGCGCCGTGGCATCCGTCCACCGCGCGCTCGCCGGATGACTTCCCCAGAAAGGTGCCGACCATGACACAGGACATCGATCCGACCGCCGCGCCCAGCGGCACCGGATGTGCGGAGTGCGAGGCGACCTCGTCGTGGTGGCTGCATCTCCGGCGCTGCACGGCCTGCGGGCACATCGGATGCTGCGACTCGTCGCTCGGCCGGCACGCGACGGCGCACGCCCAGGCGAGCGGGCACCGCTACATCCAGAGCTTCGAGCCTGGCGAGGACTGGTGGTGGGACTTCCAGACGGAGGTCATGCTCGAGGGGCCGGCGCTCGCCGCCCCGACCAGCCGCCCCGCCGACCAGTCGGCGCCGGGGCCCGCGGACCGCGTGCCCGGAGACTGGCAGCGTCGGCTCGCGGCCGCCGCGCGCGACTGAGTGGGGTCTCGGGTCACAGCGCGACGAGCTCCACATCGCGCAGGGCGGCGCCGTCGACGACCAGCGTGAGCATGGTGTGCTGCGGCTGCCGCCGGCGATCGGTGGGCGACCCGGGGTTCAGCAGTCGCAGCCCGTTCGGGGTCGTGGTGTCCCACGGGATGTGGCTGTGGCCGAACACCAGCACGTCCGTATCCGGGTAGGCGAGATCCATCCGCCGTTCACGGGACCGTGCGTCCCCGGTCTCGTGGACGACCGCGAACTCGACCTTCTCGATCCGGCGCCGGGCGATCTCGGGCAGACGCGCGCGCAGATCGGCGCCGTCATTGTTGCCCCAGACTCCGAGCACCTCGCCGTGCTGCTCGAGCTCGTCGAGAACGGATGCGGAGACCCAGTCGCCCGCGTGGACGATGAGGTCGGCCGCGTCCGCCGCGCGCAGCACGGGCGCCGGGAGTGCCAGGGCGCGGCCCGGGATGTGGGTGTCGGACACGACCAGCAGCTTCGTCGCCATGGCGATGAACGTCAGTCGCGGCGCGTCAGGGCGACCACCGGGATGATGCGGCTCGTGCGCTCCGCATACTCGGCGAACGCCGAGCTGGCCGCGGTGAACGCGGACCACGCCGCATCCCGTTCCGCGCCCGTCAGCACGTCCGCGCGCACCGGCACGACGCCGTCGTCGGGGGTCTCGATGCGGGTCTCGGGGTGCGCGAGCAGGTTGTGGAACCACGCGGGGTGATCGGGGGCGCCCGCCTTGGACGCGGCGATGAGCCAGCTGTCGGGTCCGGTGCGGATGGCGCGGAGCGGCGCGATGCGCTCGGTGCCGGACTTCGCCCCGGTGTGGTGGAGGAGCACCAGGTCGCGGCCGAACCGCGACACGGTGCCGTCGTTCGTGCGGAACTCGTCGATGATGCCGTCGTTGAACGCGGTGTAGGGATTGCTCATCCCCCGATTCTCACCGATCCGCGGGCGTCCCGGTCGCGTGGGCGCAAGGGCGTCCTGAGTCCGACGCCCGTTGGTACGGTCGACATGTGACGGCCGACAACACGGACGACGAGGTCGACCTGCTGATCGACGCGTGGGCGCAGCGTCTTCCGCACGTCGATCTGACGCCGCTCGACATCATGTCGCGGCTGCGCCGCGCCGCGATCCGGCTCGATCGTCTGCGGTCCGCGGCGTTCGCGACCGCGGGACTCGCCTCGTGGGAGTTCGACGTGCTCGCGGCGCTGCGTCGGGCGAGTCCGCCGCACGAACTGAGCCCCATGCAGCTCATGGAGTTGACGATGATCGGCAGCGCGGCGATGACGAATCGACTCGCGAACCTCGTCGAACGCGGACTCATCCGCCGAAAGCGCAACCCGCGCGACGGCCGCTCGGTCATCATCACGCTGACGGATGCGGGACGCGACGCCGTCGACGCCGCGATGACGGAGCTCGTCGCACGTGAGGCGGCGGCGCTGCAGGTGCTCGACGCGGCGGACCAGGCGGCGCTCACCCGGATGCTGCGACCGCTGATGGGCGATGAACGTCCGGATCGCGCCGGGTGACGGCCCTCAGCCGAGGCCGGCGATGAGGTCCTCCCGCACGTAGCGGGCGTAGCCCCCGGGAGTGCGTCCCTCCAGCCGCCCGCTCGTACGCACCCACGCGCCGTCCGATGCGACGATGCGCGCCCCCGCCGCGCGGGCGGCCTCGACGAGCCGCACATCCTCGTGCTCGGGCACGGCCGCGAAGCCGCCGACCGTGTCGAGGACGGTGGCCCGCACA
>JAVBUN010000147.1:0-2965 GCA_031555335.1 Microbacterium sp. | reverse complement strand
ACGGCGAGGCGTTCGGCAACGACGGCCTCTGGGAGGGCTCGCTGTACGTGTTCGACGGCCGGGGCGCGGTGTCGTTCGGGCCGGATGCAGCGGTTCTCGGCACCTGTGCCGGCTGCGGCGAGCCGACCGCGCGCCTCGCGGACTGCGCCGACGCCGACTGCCGTGGCCGCATGGTGCAGTGCGAGAACTGCGGCGCCGTTCCCGGCGCGCGGTGTGCGCAGCATCCGGTGCCCTCGCCCGGCTGATGTGGCAGGAGGCCGGAGCGGCATCGACCTGTAAGGATGGACAGATGCCCGCGCCCGATTCTCCCCTCGACCACTACACCGTCGCGACGGACGGGGCCTGCAAGGGCAACCCCGGCCCGGCCGGCTGGGCGTGGGTCGGCGAAGACGGTCAGTGGGCCGCGGGGTCGGTGCCGCAGGGCACCAACAACATCGGCGAACTGCTCGGCCTGCTGCACGCGATCCGCGACCATCAGCACGTCACGCATCTCACCGTGCAGGCCGACTCGAAGTACGCCATCGACACGTACTCGTCGTGGATGGACGGGCACGCGCGGCGGGGCTGGCTGACGAGCGCCAAGAAGCCCACCGCGAACCGTGACCTGCTCGAGCAGCTGATGGCCGCGCGCGAGGAGCGTCGCGCGGCGGGGCTGCCGCCCGTGATCCTGGAGCACGTGCGCGGCCACAGCGGTCACCGCCTCAACAGCTGGGCCGACGAGCGCGCGGTGCGCGCGTCCGAGCACGCCGCGAAGGGCGAAGAGCTCATCTGGACCTCGCACCGGGGGCTCGACCCGCTCGATGTGACCGTCGCCCCGCCGCGGAGCGCCGGCGACCGCACCCCGCGGCGCTGACCCGGCGCACGGCTCCGGTCAGCCTGCTGCGGCGAGTCGCTGGGTGCCGATGACGCACAGGAGTGCCAGGCGGTCCGCATCCGGAGTGCCGGGAACGGCCGTGAACACGAGCAGTCGCTGGCCGGTCTCGGGGTCGAGCAGCGTCTGGCAGTCGAGGGTGAGCGTGCCGACTTCGGGATGCGCGAACCGCTTCGTCTGCGGATGCTTCTCGGTGACGTCGTGGGCCGCCCAGATCTCGGCGAACTCCGCGCTCACCCGCAGCAGCGCGGTGACGATCTCGCCCGCGCGCGACGACGCGCCGAGCCGGACGTACGCCGCGCGCAGCTCGCCCACGAACGTGCGCCCCCGCTCCTCGTGGTCCGCGGCGACGTACACGTCGCGCGAGGACGGCTCGGTGAACCAGCGGTAGACCGTGAAACGCTGCAGGCCGCTCAGGCGCGACGCGTCGCCGAGCAGCGCGATGGCGGGGCCCGTCTGCACGAGCGTCTCGCCGAGCTCGCTGATGATCTGCGCGGGGGTGTCCTGAAGACGATCCAGGATGCGGAGGATGCCGGGGGAGACGTGGTCCGAGGTCCCGACCCGTTCGGGCGCGGGATGACCGGCGAGACGGAAGAGGTGGTCGCGTTCGGCGTGGGAGAGTCGCAGCCCGCGAGCCAGCGCCGTCAGCATCTGCTCGGACGGCTGCGGTGCCCTTGCCTGCTCCAGTCGATTGAGGTAGTCGGTCGACATGCCGGCGAGCTGTGCGACCTCCTCGCGCCGCAGCCCCGGCGTCCGCCGCCGTGCTCCCCGTGCCATGCCCACGTCCTCGGGCTGGAGGGCCTCGCGACGGGTGCGCAGGAACTGCGCCAGCTGATCTCGATCCACGTCCTCCATCCAAGCGCGTCCGTCTCGGGCGTGCCAGGGATCGCCGATCCCCCTCGCGTCGGGGCCCGGCGTCGGGGGGACGCCCGCCGCGCGACGCGCGCTCAGCGATGCGCCGCGGGGATGAGACGGGGGACGAGCGGCACGAGTGCGACCATCACGACCAGCTCGACCAGCGTCTGCGTCACGACCGCGAGCGGGGCGAGCGACAGCGGAGCGGGAAGGGCGAGCGCGAGCGGGAGGACCACCAGCGAGTTGCGGGTGACGCCGCTGAACACGAGGGCGCGCGACGCTGCCGCATCCGTCCGGGCGATGCGTGCGACGAGCGCTCCGAGCGCGACCATCACGGCGGCGAACCCGACATAGAGCGGCACGAGGGGGAGGACGCGGGCGGCCCCGGCGCCGACGGCGCCCACCTGCGAGGCGACCACGACGAGCAGGGTGAGCATCATGAGCGGCACCATGAGCGCGGGCAGCGCCCTCTCGGCCCGGCGCAGCACGCGACGGCGCGGCGCGAGCACCTGCACGAGCAGCGCGGCGGCGAGGGGGACGAGGAGGAGGACGACGAACGCCCGCAGGAAGGGTGCGGGATCGATCGCCGACGCGGCGGCGGGGCCGGCGAAGAGCCACAGGTATGCGGGCAGCAGCATCATCTGCGCGACCAGAAGCAACGGCGTCGCCGCCAGAAGCCGGTCGCCGGCCCCGCCGGCCAGTCGGGTGAACGGCACGACGTAGTCCACGCACGGCGTCAGCAGCACGAGCAGCACCCCGAGCAGCAGCGCGGGTTCCGCTGCGACGAACCGCGAGAGCGCGAACACCACGAGCGGAACGGCGACGAAGTTGAGGATGCCGAGCGCGACGAGGAAACGCGCATCGCGCAGGCCCGCGCGGATGCGGCCGAGCGGGACGGACAGGAAGGTGACGAACAGCAGTGCGCCGAGCACGGGTTCGATCGCGACCGCGAGGCTCGCGCTGCCGGGGACGAACGCGCCCACCAGCAGGCCGAGCACGATCGCCGCGACGAACAGCGGGACCTGGCGGCGCTCGGCCCACGCCCCCAGCGAACCGTCCGTCACCCCGTCAGCCTACGGTGCCGCGTTCGGCCCGCGCGGCGCCGCGGACCACCCTGACGCGCGCGCATCCGCTCGCTACGCTGAGGCCCATGACAACCCTCGTGCTCACCGTGGTCGGCGGCGATCGGGCGGGTCTGGTGTCCGCCGTCGCGGATGTCGTCGACGCTCACGGCGGCAA
>JAVBUN010000089.1:0-5703 GCA_031555335.1 Microbacterium sp. | reverse complement strand
CTTCCTCCGCCGCTTTCTTTGCGTGGGGGGGTGGGGCCGGGTGCCCCCCCCCCCCCCCCGACTCGCATGTCATCCCCGACCCAGACAGAGAGAGCCATGAGCACCACCCCCGACACCGCCTTCCCCGCCTCGTTCCTCTGGGGCGGGGCGACCGCCGCCAACCAGGTCGAGGGCGGATACGACCAGGGCGGCAAGGGTCTGTCCATCCAGGACGTCATGCCCCAGGGCATCAAGACGCCGCCCACGGAGGGCCCGACCCCCGACAACCTCAAGCTCGAGGCGATCGACTTCTACCACCGGTACGCCGAGGACATCGCCCTGTTCGCGCAGATGGGCATGAAGGTCTATCGCTTCTCGATCGCCTGGAGCCGGATCTTCCCGAACGGCGACGAGGCCGAGCCGAACGAGGAAGGCCTGGCGTTCTACGACCGCGTCCTCGACGAGCTCGAGAAGCATGGCATCGAGCCGCTCGTGACGATCTCGCACTACGAGACCCCGCTGCACCTGGCGCGCACCTACGACGGCTGGGTCAGCCGCGAACTCATCGGGTTCTACGAGCGCTACGCGCGCACCCTCTTCGAGCGGTTCGGCTCCCGTGTGAAGTACTGGCTCACCTTCAACGAGATCAACTCCGTCCTCCACGCCCCCTTCATGAGCGGCGGCATCAGCACGCCGAAGGACCAGCTCTCCGAGCAGGACCTCTACCAGGCGATCCACCACGAGCTCGTCGCGAGCGGGCTCGCGACGAAGGCCGCGCACGAGATCTCCCCCGACATCCAGATCGGATGCATGATCCTCGCGATGCCGACCTACCCGCTCACGCCCGACCCCCGCGATGTGCTGGCCGCATCCGCCGCCGAGCACACGAACTTCATGTTCGGCGACATCCACGTGCGTGGCGAGTACCCGGGGTACGCGAAGCGGCTGCTGCGCGAGAAGGGCATCGAACTCGACATCACCGACGCCGACCGCGAGGCCCTGCGCCACACCGTCGACTTCGTGTCGTTCAGCTACTACATGAGCATCGCCGAGACAGCCGACCCCGACAAGCGCGTGCTCGGCGAGGGCAACCTCATGGGCGGCGTCGAGAACCCGACGCTGGAGAAGAGCGAGTGGGGGTGGGCCATCGATCCGGTCGGCCTGCGGCTCGTGCTGAACCAGTTCTGGGAGCGGTGGCAGAAGCCCCTGTTCGTCGTGGAGAACGGCATCGGCGCGAAGGACGAACTCATCGAGGTCGACGGTCGCAAGACCGTGATCGACGACTACCGCATCTCGTACATGAACGACCACCTCGTGCAGGTCGGCGAGGCGCTCGAGGACGGCGTCGACGTGCTCGGCTACACCGCGTGGGGCATCATCGACATCGTGAGCGCCAGCACCGCGCAACTCAGCAAGCGATACGGTGTGATCTACGTCGACCGCAACGACGACGGCTCCGGTTCACTCGCGCGTTACCCGAAGAAGTCGTTCGACTGGTACACCGAGGTCATTCGCACCCACGGCGCGAGCCTGACCCGCTGACGACGCCCTCACGACAATGATCCGGTCGTCTCCGAGGTGGTCCGCCGCCTCGGAGACGACCTGTTTTGGAGCCTTCACGTGACCACTCCCCGCATCGTCTTCCTCGACGTCGACGGCACTCTCATCGACCACTCGCAGCGACTGGCGGCGTCCGTCACCGAGGCGGTGCGCGGCGCACGCGCGGCGGGGCACCTGATGTACCTGTGCACGGGCCGCTCCCGCCGCGAGATCCCGGACACCGTGACCGACATCGGGTTCGACGGCGTGATCTCCGCCGGCGGCGGGTTCACCGAGATCGGCGACGAGCTCCTGGGCGCCTACACGATGCCCGCCGACGACAGCCGGACCCTGGTGGACTTCTTCGAGGCGCAGGACATCGAGTACAACCTGCAGGCGTACGACGAGATCTATCCGAGCCGCAACCTGTTCGAGCGTGTGCGGCCCCTGTTCGAGCACGACGAGCGTCGCTCGGGGGATGCGGCCGCATCCGCGGACATGAAGAAGATCGAGCAGCGGATGGCCTACCGCGGTCCCGCACCCGCGGAGGGCATCGCCAAGGCGACGTTCTTCGGCAGCGAGCAGAGCACGTTCGCGCGGGTGCGCGATCACCTGGGCGACCGGTTCCACGTGATCACCGGCACGATCCCCTGGCTCGGCGAAGCAGGGGGCGAGGTCAGCCGGTTCGGTGTGAACAAGGGCTCCGCGATCGAGGCGCTGGTCGCCCATCTCGGCATGTCGATCGACGACGCGATCGGCATCGGAGACAGCTACAACGATCTGGAGATGCTGCAGGTGTGCGGCGTCGGGATCGCCATGGGCAATGCGGACGACACCGTGAAGTCGTATGCCGACGAGGTGACGACGAGCGTGCTCGAGGACGGCGTGTGGACTGCGTTCCGCACGCACGGCCTCATCTGACGGCCCGGCCCGACCGCCGCAGGAGTGGTGCCCGCCCGCGCGTCAAGAGGGCAGCATCCGGCCCCCGCGCCATCTAGCGTGAGGGGGTGAGCGACGTCACCATCCGCCCCATCGCCCCGGACGACGCCGGGGAGGTCATGACCCTGCAGCGGGCCGCTTTCGTGCAGGAGGCGCAGATCTACGGATCCGTCGACATGCCGGCGCTCACCCAGACGCTCGAGGCCGTCGTCGCCGAACTCGTCAACAACGACGGCTGCGTGGCACACATCGGGCCGCGCATGGTGGGCGCGGTGCGCGCACGCCGCGACGGAGCCCTGCTGCTCATCGGCCGGATCGCGATCGCGCCCGATGTGCAGGGCGAAGGGGTCGGGTCGGCACTGCTCGCCGCGGTGGAGCAGCGCGGGCGCGAGCAGGGGTGCACCGAGGCGGAGCTGTTCACCGGATCGCTCAGCGAGGCGAATCTGCGCCTGTACGAGCGCGAGGGCTACACCGAGACCGAGCGCGTTCCCTCGGGCGACGGTGTGTCCGAGGTGTACCTGCGCAAGCCGCTCAGCTGACCCCGGTCGCCGCGGGTCGCCGCCGCTCGCGCGGGATCCCCGTCCCCTCCCGCCCTCCCCCGTCACCTCCCGCGATCCCCCGTCACCTCCCGCGAGACAGCATCCGTTACACGAGACGGACGTGTATGCAGTCTGTTTCGTAGAACGGATGCTGTCTCGCGGGGTCGAGCCGGGGTGGGGGCGGAGCGGGGGTGGGGTCAGTCGAGGAAGACGTCGGGGAAGAGCTCCGCGTCGGGAGTGCCGGGAACGGCGGCGTAGCGCGCGAGGTCGGTGACGCCGGCCTCCGCCAGCACGTCCTCGACGATCAGCGTCTGCCCCGTCCGCTCGCGGGACGGGCGGCGCAGCACCTCGTACGCCGCATCGGCGTAGATCTCGGGCGTTCGGCTGGCCCGCATCATCCGCTCGCCGCCGATCGCGTACTGCACCGCCGCGGTCGCGATCGTCGTGCGCGGCCAGAGGGTGTTCGCGGCGATACCGTCGGCCGCGAACTCCGCGGCGATCCCCAGCGTCGCCATCGTCATGCCGTACTTCGCGAGGGTGTACCCGGTGTGGGCGCCCAGCCAGCGCGGCGAGAGATTCAGCGGCGGCGAGAGCGACAGGATGTGGGGGTTCTCGGCATCCTTCAGCAGCGGCACCGCGGCGCGCGAGAGCAGGAAGGTGCCGCGTACGTTGACGTCCTGCATCAGGTCGTACTTCTTCGCGGCGAGCTCGAGCGATCCGGACAGATCGATCGCCGAGGCGTTGTTCACCACGATGTCGATGCCGCCGAACTCGCCCTGCGCGCTCAGGACTGCTGCGGTGATGTCGTCGTCGTCACGGACATCGCCCACGATCGCGAGCGCCCGGCCACCCGCCTCCTCGATCGCCGCGGCCGCGGTGTGCACGGTGCCCTCGAGCTTCGGATGCGGCACGTCGGTCTTGGCCATCAGCACGATGTTGGCACCGTCGCGCGCCGCGCGCAGGCCGATCGCGAGCCCGATCCCCCTGCTGCCTCCCGAGATCAGGATGGTCTTGCCGGCGAGTGTGTCCTCGGTCATGCGTTCTCCTTCGTCGTGGGGGCCGTCGGCGGATTCGTCGTGGGGGCCGTGGGCGGAGGTCACCGGGCGGCCTTCCGAGCGGATGCGGCGGCGAACGCCGCGATACGGGCGGCGGCGTCGGGGGTGTCGAACGCGGCCCCGATCGTCCGGGCCTCATCGGTCAGGTTCTCGGCGAACGGCCGGTCGACGCCCGAGCGCACGAGGCGCTTCGCCTGGCCGAACGCGCCGGTCGCACCGGCGAGCCAGAAGGCGGCGATCTCGGCCGCGCGGGCGGCGGGATCGGGGGCGACCTCGGCGACCAGCCCCCAGTCCGCCGCCTCCGCCGCCGAGAGCGCGCGGTCCTGCAGCAGCAGCTGCAGGGCGCGACGCTGACCGACCGCCGCGGCCAGCAGCGTCGAGACGCCGAGGTCGGGCGTGAGTCCGATGTTGGCGTAGCGGCTGACGAACTTCGCATCGTCGGCGGCGACGACGTAGTCCGCCGTCAGCATCAGCCCGAGCCCCCCGCCCGCCACGGCCCCCTGCACAGCGGCGACGATGGGTTTGTCGGATGCGGTGAACGTGCGGATGCCCTCGTGGATGACGTGTGCCGCAGCCGTCACCGCGGCGCCGTCCGCGCCGGACGTGGCCATCGCGATGACATCGCCGCCCGCGCAGAAGGCGGGGCCGCGCGCGTCGAGGATCACCGCGCCGACCGCCGCATCCGTCGTCACGGCGCGGGCGACGTCGCGCCAGCGCTCGCCCATCTCGAAGTCCATCGCGTTCAGCCGGTCGGGGCGGTTGAAGGTGACGCGGGCGAGGCCCGCCTCGACCTGCAGCAGGATCGAGTCGCTCATCGGGGCGCCATCCGGATCGCCCCGTCGAGTCGGATCGTCTCGCCGTTGAGGTAACCGTTGCGCACGATCTCGAGCACGAGCGAGGCGTACTCGTCGGGTCGGCCGAGCCGCGGCGGGTAGGGCACCTGCTCGCCGAGCGAATCCTGCGCCTGCTGCGGCAGTCCCTTCAGCATGGGCGTCTCCATGATGCCGGGCGCGATCGTCGCCACGCGGATGCCGTAGCGCGCCAGCTCGCGCGCGATCGGCAGGGTCATGGCGTGCACCCCGCCCTTCGAGGCCGCGTACGCCGGCTGCCCGATCTGTCCGTCGAACGCGGCGACGGATGCGGTGTTGACGATGACGCCGCGATCGCCGCTCTCGGGATCGGGGTCGGATGCGGCCATCGCCGCCGCCGCCTGGCCGATCACGTTGTACGTGCCCACGAGGTTGACGCGCACCAGCCGCTCGAAGTCGGCGAGCGGCGTCGGTGCACCGTCGCGGCCGAGCACCTTCGCCGGCGGCGCGATCCCGGCGCAGTTCACCACGACCCGGAGCGGCCCGGCCGCGACCGCGCGCCCGACCGCCGCGGCGACCTGCTCGGGGTCGGAGACGTCGGCGGCGACGAACGCGCCGGCGAGCTCCGCCGCGCGCTCGGCGCCTGCCGAGCTCGGCAGGTCGAGGATCGTGACCGCGGCGCCCGCTGTCGCGAGTCGCTGCGCGGTGGCCCAGCCGAGTCCGCTCGCCCCGCCGGTGACGAGGGCGGACGCGCCCGTGATATCCATGCGTTCTCCTTCGAATGACGGCATCCGGTTCCACCCTACGCGCGACCGGGTGTCACGGACATGCGCGATGCTGCTC
>JAVBUN010000111.1:0-7973 GCA_031555335.1 Microbacterium sp. | reverse complement strand
AGCACCTCCTCGTCGGTCAGCTCGTCTCCGGTCGCCGCCGAGATGTAGGCCTGTACCGCCTCTGCGGCCGCGAACGAGCGCGGGAACGCGTGCCGCGCGTACTGGTAGAAGGCGGTGTCGGTCCCGCGCAGCATGGACCCGCTCGCCAGCCGCTGGAGCAGGAACTGGATGTGGAGGATGAACCGGGCGTAGTCCGCGCTCGCCGCGTCCAGCGTCACCCCGAGACTGGTCTCGACCGTCACGACGATGTGCTGCAGCCGGCGCAGGAGAACCGCCGACGTGCCGTCCGGCAGGTCCCGGGTGGTGTTGAGCAGGTGCATCGTGAGGAAGACGCGCTCCTCGGCAGGCAGCGGTGTGCCGAGCGACGCGCCGATGTCATCCACCATCGAGGTGGCCGCTGCGACCTCGTCCGGGTAGAGGATGGCCAGCTCCGGCATCGGGGCGACCGAGATGCGCTGCCCGGTCCGCATCCGCTCGACGACGTACTGCATGTGGTCGAGGACGGCGAGCGGCAGGCGACGGCCCAGATCCTTGCCGAGGCGCCGTTCGGCGCCCTGGATGGCGGTCATGACGGCGTCGACGACCTCGTACGGCATGTCGGCGAGCACGGCGCGCGCCCGGTCGCCGTCCGACGTCGATTCCAGAGCGAACGACTTCTCGACCAGGGAGAGGTCGACGACACCGTCGTTCTTCAGGCGGAACCCCAGCCCGCCGCCCATGAGGACGCGCTCCTGGCCGCTCTCATCGACGACGATGATGACGTTGTTGTTGAGGATGCGGTGGGTGCCCGGCGCATCCCGCTTGGGCGTGCGCGGCATTACGGGACGACCGTCGTGGCGGCGGCGGGTCGCCGCCTGAGTGGTCCGGACATGTTCGCCTCCTGTGGCCGCGTCCTGGTCTACCGATCGTGCTGCTCGTCGCCTCGTCGATGGGGAGCGGCCCGGGGTCCGGCCGACCTCGGCTGGAACGACGGCGTCGTGCGCAGGTCGACACTATCCTCGCAGCGATCGCGGGGGTCGGTGCACGGGGAACGGCCCGGTGGGGCGCGCACGCTCCACCGGGCCGTTCCAGGGCGCGGATCTCAGCCGAGCGGGTTCTCGTCCAGCCACTTCTTGGCGATGGTCGCCGCCGAGGCCTGCGTGTCGACGCTCTCTGTGTTGAGTGCGACGAGGTCCTCCGCGGTCATCGTCGCGCTGATCTCGTCGATGATCGCGGCCGCGTCGTCGCTGAGGCGATCCGACGCGAGCGGGACGACGTGCGAGGGCAGCAGCATCCCCTTCGGGTCCTCGAGCGCGACCAGGTCGCCGGATCCCATGACGGGGCTGGCGGTGTAGATCACGGCGAGCTGGATCTGGTCGTCCTGCAGCGCCTTGACCGTGAGGGGGCCGCCGCCGTCCTCGATCGGGGTGAAGGCGACGTCGACGCCGTAGTTGGACTTCAGGCCGGCGGGGCCGATCGGGCGGGTCTCGCCCTCGGAGTTGCCGCCGAGCGTCAGCGGCACGGGGACGTTCGCGAGGTCGGCGATCGAGGTCACGCCGTACTCGTCGGCGAACGCCTTCGTCACGACGTAGCTGTCCTGGTCGGAGGCCTCGGACTGGTCGAGCACGCGGAGACCGTCCGGCACGGCGTCCTGCAGGGCCGCGTACACGTCGTCGGCGGTGCCGCTCGTGATGTCGGGCTCCCAGACGGTCAGCAGCGGGCCGGTGTACTCGGGGAAGAGGTCGATGTTGCCCTCTTCGATCTCGGGCAGGTACGCCTCGCGCTGGCCGATGCGGAAGTCGCGCTGCACCGTGTAGCCCTCGTTCTCGAGCGCCTGCGCGTAGATCTCGGCGATGATCTCGTTCGAGTAGTAGTCCTGCGATCCGATGACGATCGTCTCGTCGGCGGCATCCGTGGACCCGCCGCCGTTGCTGAGCGGGTCGGAGGAGGCGCACCCGGCGAGGAGTGCGAGGGTCGAGGCGGTCGCGAGGACCAGACCCGTGCGGAGTGCTGTGCGGGTAGTCATGACGATTTCCTTTCGAGGTGGCTTCGGGAGGTGTGGATCCGGCCGACGGCTGCCGCGGCGGCGGTCACGAGGAGGGCGAGGATGATGACGAGGAGGGACCCGCCGAGCATCTCCGGGTAGTCGCGGGATTTCAAGCCCGCGAAGATGAAGCGGCCGAGGCCGACATCCGAGACGTATGCCGCGATCGTCGCGGTCGCCACGACCTGCACGAGCGCCGACTGGATGCCGCCGCCGATGACGGGAAGGGCGAGCGGCAGCTCGACCTTCGTCAGCGTCTGCAGCGACGTGTTCCCCATCGCGCGGGCCGCGTCCACCGTGGGCTGCGGCACCGACGTGATGCCCGAGTAGGTCGCGGCGAGCACGGAGGGGAGGGCGAGGATCACGAGCGACAGCAGGGGCGCTTGCAGCCCGATCCCCAGCCACAGGGCGAAGAGGGTGACCAGGCCCAGCGTCGGCAGGGCGCGCGAGCCGTTCACGGCGAGGGCGATCGTGGCCTGGCCGCGGCGGGTGTGCCCCATCCATGCCCCGAGCGGCAGCGCGATGATGCAGGCGATGAGTGTGACCAGCAGCGTCAGGGCGATGTGCTGCGCGGTGCGCACCGGGATCCCGCTCGGTCCGCTCCAGTTGACGGGGTCGACGAGCCACTGCAGCGTCTCGAGGAAGATGTTCATGCCGTCCTCCCTGCCACGGTGGCGCGCGCCCACGGCTGCGCGAGCCGCCCCGTCAGCCACAGCACGCCGTCCACGACCGCGGCGAGCGCGAGGGTCAGGACGATGCCCGTCACGACCTCGGCGGCGATGCCGCGCTGGAAGCCGTCGGTGAGGAGGCTCCCGAGGCTCGGGATGCCGATGAGCGCCCCGATCGTGGCGAGTCCGATGGTGCTCATCGCGACGACGCGCGTGCCGGCGATGAGCACCGGCAGGGCGAGGGGCAGCTCCACCGTGAACAGCCGGCGGGCGGGGGAGAGGCCGCTGGCGACGGCCGCATCCGTGACGTCGTGCGGGACCGATCCGAACGCGTCGGTGGCGGTGCGGGCGAGGAGCGCCACGCCGTACACGGTGAGCGCGATGACCATCGTCGCGGTCGAGCGCAGCGGCAGCCCGGTGAGAAGCGGGATGGAGATCAGCAGCGGGAGCGAGGGGATGGCGTACAGCAGCCCCGTCGCGGTGAGGATGGTGCCGCGCACCGCCTTGGCACCGAGCGCGAGACGCCCGAGCGGCACCGCGATCAGGATGCTGAGGAGGATCGCCGGCAGCGTCGTGGCCAGGTGTGCCACGAGCAGCGTGCCGATCTGATCGAGATTGGCGAGGACCCAGGTCACCGTTCGAGCACTCCGATCGGACGCCCGGTGCGATCGACGACCAGCTCCGTCTCGCCCGACCGCTCCAGGTGCAGGGCGCGGTCGCCGGTGGTCGTGCCCAGCAGCTCCGCCACGAATGCGTCGGCGGGGTTCGCGACGATCTCGGCGGGCGTCGCGTCCTGTGCGATGCGGCCGCCGGCGTCGAGGACGATGATGCGGTCGCCGAGCGCCAGGGCCTCGTCGACGTCGTGGGTGACGAAGAGGATCGTGGCGCCGGTCTCCTCGTGGAGGCGCAGGGTCTCGCGCTGCAGGGCTTTGCGGGTGATCGGGTCGAGCGCACCGAAGGGCTCGTCCATGAGCAGGATGCGGGGATCGGCGGCGAGGGCGCGTGCCACGCCGACCCGCTGCTGCTGACCGCCGGACAGCTGCGCCGGGTATCGCGTGGCGAGGGCGAGGTCGAGCCCCACCCGGCCGAGGGTGCGCTGCGCGGTGGCGCGCGTATCCGCCCGCGACGCGCCGAGCAGCCGGGGGACGGTCGCGATGTTGTCCTGCACCGTGATGTGGGGGAACAGACCGCTCGCCTGCATGACGTATCCGATCGAGCGCCGCAGCTGCACGCGGCTGCGGGTCGAGATGTCGACCTCGTCGATCAGCACGCGGCCGTCCGCGGGCTCCACCATCCGATTGACCGAGCGCAGCAGCGACGTCTTGCCGGACCCGGACGGGCCGAGCAGGACGACCAGCTCGCCGGCCGCGATCGTCAGCGAGAGGTCGCGGAGGACCTCGGTGTCGCCGTAGCGCAGTGTGAGCCGATCGAACCGGATGGTGGGGGCCGTCGGTGTCTGCATGCGTGTCCCAACGCTCGTGCCCGAAAACAATATTCCCTGGAACCTACAGGGCGAAGCGATCTCGGGCGGGGTGCTTGACATGCTGCGTCATACGGAGGCAGCGGGGGTTGCGGATGAAGTGTGACATTTGGTTGCGGTTGCGCGCAGAGTTGTTGCAGTATCGTGGGTACCGGAAGGCGGTTATCAATGACGATTCGCGTGGCCTGCATAGGTGGGGGCCCTGGCGGCCTATTCTTCTCGACTCTGCTGAGAAGGCAACGACCAGACATCGAGGTCGTGCTCTTCGAGCGCAACCAGCCGACGGATGCCTTCGGCTTCGGGGTGGTCTTCTCGGACCGCACGCTGCAGCGCATCGACGAGGCCGACCCGACCCTGCACCGGGCGCTCGCCGAGGAAGGCGTCCACTGGGACTCCATCGCGGTCGCGGCGAAGGGCGAGACGCACTTCTTCGCCGGCAACGGGATGGCCGCCGTCCACCGCAAGGTGCTCCTGCGCTTCCTGCAGGATGCGGCCGCGGAGGCCGGGGTGGACCTGCGGTTCGGTCACAACGTCGGATCGCTCGACGAACTCGACGACTTCGACCTCGTCATCGGGGCGGACGGCACCAACTCCCTCGTGCGGGAGGCGCTCGAGCCGGCCTTCGGGTCGACGGTCGACACCGCCACCGCGAAGTTCATCTGGTTCGGCACCACGTACCCGTTCGAGCGGCTGACCTTCGTGCACCGCCGCTCGGAGCACGGCAACTTCGCCGCGCACGCCTATCCGATCGGTCAGGGACTCAGCACCTTCATCGTCGAGACGGACGAGGAGACCTGGCGGGCCGCGGGCCTGGACGGCTTCGACCCGCGGACGCCTCCCGGCCCGTCGGACGAGGTGTCCCAGGAGTACCTGCGCCGCCTCTTCGCGGACGACATCGGGGGCCACCCGCTCGTGGCGAACAACTCGCGATGGGCGAACTTCCGCACCCGGCGCACGCGGCACTGGTCGTCCGGACGCGTCGCCCTGCTCGGCGACGCCGTGCACACGGCGCATTTCTCGGTCGGCTCGGGCACCAAGATGGCGATGGAGGACGCGATCGTGCTGGCCCGCGAGGTCGCGGCGGCACCCGATGATCTGCCGGGTGCGCTGGCGCGTTACGAGGAAGAACGCAAGCCCGAGGTCGCCCACATCCAGGATGCGGCGGGCCCGAGCCTCGGCTGGTGGGAGCAGTTCGGTCGCTACCACGAGGCCTTCGACCCCCTGCAGTTCTCGTTCCACTTCTTCTCGCGCAGCATCGACGTCGAGCGCGTGCGCCGCCGTGACCCCGACCTGGCGGCGGCGATCGAGACCCGCTGGCTCGACGACCACGGCGCGCCACCGCTCGAGACGCCCCTCGTCGTCGGCGAGCTCTCGTTCGCCGGACGCGACCTGGTGCTGCGGGGGACGAACGGTTCCGCCGAGCTCGCGGACGCGGCCGGAGCCGTCCTCCCGATCCAGGGGCATGCGGCACGGGTGTCCGCGCCGGACGACATCCACGACGCCCTCGCCCTCCCGCTCCCCGACGGCGCGAGAGTCGTCGTCGTCGAGGGCGGCACACCCTACTCCCGCACGCTGGTCGCGGAGCGGGTGCGGCTGGACGGCGGCGCGATCGCCGTGATCGCGGACGAGGATCTCTCCGAGGCCGCGGCGGCGACGCTGCTGCTCTCGGGTCGAGCCGACGCCGTCGCGCGACCGGAGAGCGCCCGTGCGGCCGGCTGAGCTCGGAGCGCTCTTCGAGCCCCGCGGCATCGCGGTCATCGGTGCATCGCGTCACGCCGACAAGCTCGGCAGCGCCATGGCGAGCTCCCTCGCCGGCTTCGGCGGCGAGCTCGCGCTGGTGAACGCCCGTCCGACCCCCGGCATGCACACCTCGATCGCGGATGCGGTGGCAGCCGGCGACGGCATCGATCTGGCCGTGCTCTGCGTCCCGGCGGCCCACGCGGCGGCGTCGCTGCGCGATAGCGCGGCAGCCGGCATCCGGGCGGCCCTCGTCTGCGCCGGCGGGTTCGCCGAGGTGGGCGAGGCGGGGCAGGGCTTCGCGGACGCGCTCGACGAGGTCGTCGCGGAGACCGGCATCCGGCTCCTCGGTCCGAACACGTCGGGGTTCTTCGTGCCCGGCACCGGACTCTGCGCGAGCTTCGTGCCGGGCGCCCGGTCGCTGACGGCCGGGCAGGTGGCGGTGGTCGCCGCCAGCGGCGGGATGAACCACGTGCTGTCCTTCCACCTGGCCGAGGAGGGCGCGGGGGTGAGTCTCGGCGTCGGCATCGGCGCGGGGCAGGACGTCGACGCGGTCGACGTCCTGCGCTTCCTCGCCGACCATGAGCCGACGCGTGCGGTCATCGTGCACATCGAGACCGTCGCCGACGGCCGGGCCCTGCTGGGCGCCGTGCGTGCGCTCACCCGCCGCAAGCCCGTCGTCGCGCTCGTCGTGGGCGAACACGACGTCTCCGAGTTCGCCCAGTCGCACACGGGGGCGCTCGCGACCTCCTGGCGGACGACGCGGGCGGCCCTGCGGCAGGCGGGGGCGGTCCTCGTCGACGACGAGGACCAGGCCGTCACAGCGGCGAGCGTGCTCGCCCGCACCCGCGCCGACGGCACCGCGCACCTGCGCGCCGGTCTCATCACCGCGCAAGCGGGCCCCGGCCTGCTGATCGCCGATCGGTTGGCCGGATCCGGCATCGACCTGCCGCGGCTGGCCGACGACACGGTGGCCCGCATCGCGCAGTACCTGCCGCCGATGACGTTCCAGTCGAACCCGGTGGACACCGGGCGCCCGGGTCCCCAGTTCCCGGAGGTGCTCGCGGCCGTCGCGGCCGACCCCGCGATCGATGCGCTGGGCGTGTACGCCATCACCGAGCCGGTCATCGACCTCCTCCGGGCGGTCGGCGACAGCGGGATCGACGGCACCGCGCCGATCGTCCTCGGGATCGACGGACCCGCCGTGGAGGTCGCGCCGACGATGCAGGCGGCGCGTGCCGCCGGGCTCGCCGTCGTCCGTGGCCCGTCCCGTCTCGCCCAGGCCCTCGCCGCGCTCGCCGAGGACGCGCGGGGGCGGCTGGCCACCGATGCCGCCCCGGAGCCGTCGCGGCTGCCCACCCTCGCAGGCGGCTGGGCGGGGGCGTGGGACGAGGCGCGTGCGAAGGACCTCGTCGACGCGCTCGGCGTCCGCACCATGGGCCGCGCGGTCTGTGCGGACCGCGAGGAGGCGCGCCGCGCGGCGGTCGCGCTCGGCTGGCCGCTCGCGGTCAAGATTCTCGACGCGACCGTGCTGCACAAGACGGAGATCGGGGGCGTCGTGCTCGGCGTCGCGTCGGAGGACGCGCTCGAGAGCGCGCTCGATCGTGTCGAGGCCGCCGGCGCCCGAGTGTTCCTCCTCGAGAAGATGTCATCCTCCGGCGTCGATCTCGTGGTCGGCGCCCGGCTCGACCCGGTCTTCGGCGCGACGGTCGCGGTCGGCCTCGGCGGCACCGCCGTCGAGATCTGGGAGGACGTGGCGCTGCGGATCGCCCCGTTGTCGCCCGACGAGGCCGCCGGCATGGTGTCGGACCTCGCCGCGCGGGAGCTGCTGCGCGGTCACCGCGGCGGACCGACGGTCGACGAGCGCGCGCTCGGCGCGCTCGTGAGCGCGCTCGGCGACCTCGTCGCCGCAGGCGCCGTCGCCGAGATCGAGATCAACCCCCTGCGGGTCACCGAGTCGGGCATCGTCGCCCTCGACGCCGTGGTGATTCCCGCTGTCGAAACGGAGTCCCCCTGATGAACGTGCTGCACACCACCGCCGGTGTCGTCCCCTGGCCCGAGGAAT
>JAVBUN010000077.1:0-3516 GCA_031555335.1 Microbacterium sp. | reverse complement strand
CTGTCACCGTGACCAGTCGCCGGTCGGCAGCCTCCGCGAAGCGCTCGTCGATCGTGCGCGGATCGATCCGCTCGGCGAGCCGGCGGGCGAACGCCCGCACGCGGGCCGGCGTCTCGTGCTCGGCTCGGCGGAGCACGACCTGTTCGAACGCCGCGCGCGCGGCATCGTCGGCGATGCGCGAAACCGGTGTCGAGGATCGTGGTGGCGTGCGCGAACCCGATGCGGCCGGCATCCAGCGCATCGACGGTCGCCGGGAAGAGGCGCAGCATCCGTTCGGCCTCGTCGATGCGACGCTGCATCGTGCGGTCGCCCAGCCGGAGCGCCGCGCCCAGCTCCGCCGCGATCGAACGCAACGCCATCTCCCGCGGGCGCGAGTTGCCCGACGCGAGCTGTGCGGTGCGCGCCTGCGCGATCTCGGACGCCTCGGCGAGCAGGCGCAGCGTGCGTGCCTCGGCCGCCGCCATCACCTGCGCCTCGGCGAGCAGCGCGGATGCCGACGAGTCGGTCGTTCTCGGCATCCGTGCCGTCGATGAGCCCCATGTGCCCGTCCTCGGTCGCTCCCACGCGGAGAGCGGATCGTCAGCCGGCGAACCGGGGGCACCCGAGGTGATGACTGCGACGACGCGATTGCCGTCGTCGTTGCACCGACTATCGCAGCGACCTCCGACATCGGGAACGGCCCGCCACCCGAAGCGGGCGACGGGCCGTTCGCGGCCGCGGTCAGCGGGAGGCGACTCCACGGATCGGGGGGTGGTGGAAGGTGTCTCCGAAGACACGGTCCGATGCGCCCTCGCGATCGAGGTACGGCGAGGCGCCGCCGTCGATGAAGGGCCAGCCGGCGCCGAGGATGAGGCAGAGGTCGATGTCCTCGACCTCGGGAACCACGCCGTCGTCGAGCATGATCCGGATCTCCTGCGCGAGACCATCCTGCACGCGCTGCAGGATCTCGGCCTCGGCGGCGGGAGCCGAGCCGACTGCGCCCTTCAGCACCTTCTCGGCGGCCTTCGTCCAGCCGGTGACCCGCCCGCTCTTGTCCTTCTCGACGACCTGCGGCAGCTCCGCGAGCGCGTGGAAGTTCTCCGACGCGAAGAAGCGATCGGGGAACGCGTGCGCCATCGTGTCCTGCACGTGCGCCGCGACCTTCCACCCCACCAGGTCGATGAGCTGGAACGGCGTCATCGGCAGCCCGAGCGGGGCGAACGCCTTCTCGACCGTGAGGAGCGGCGTCCCCTCGTAGACGGCGCGCGCGGCCTCGCCCATGACCTTTGCGAGCAGGCGGTTGACAACGAAGCCCGGGGCGTCGGCGGTCAGCACCGCATTCTTGCCGAGCCCCTTCGCCACCACGAACGCCGTGGCGAGCGACTGGTCGTCGGTCGCGGGAGTCTTCACGATCTCGATCAGCGGCATGACCGCGACCGGGTTGAAGAAGTGGAAGCCGACGAGGCGCTCCGGATGCGCGAGGTTCGCACCGATCTCTTCCACCGACAGGGACGACGTGTTGGTCGCGAGGATCGCGTCGTCCGACACGTACTTCTCGATCTCGGCGAACACCTGCTGCTTCACGCCGACCTCTTCGAAGACGGCCTCGATCACGAAGTCGCAGTCGGCGTACTCGGCCTTGTCGGTCGTGCCCCGCACGAGTGCGCGCAGCTGGTTGGCCGTGTCGCCGTCGAGCCGCCCCTTCGCCTCGAGTTTGCCGATCTCCTCGTGGATGTGGGCCACGCCCTTGTCGACACGCGCCTGGTCGAGGTCCGTGATGAGCACTGGCACTTTCAGGCGACGGACGAACAGCAGCGCGAACTGACCGGCCATGAGACCGGCGCCGATCACGCCGACCTTCGTCACCTTCTTGGCGAGCGCCTTGTCGGGAGCGCCGACCGGACGCTTCGCCCGCTTCTGCACGAGGTCGAAGGCGTGCATGGATGCGGCGAACTGATCCCCGACGACGAGATCGGCGAGCGCCTCGTCCTCGCGGGCGAAGCCCTCCGCCCTCGTGCCACTGCGCGCCTTCTCCAGCAGATCGAGGGCGACGTAGGGGGAGCGGGGGACGGTGCCGATGCGGCTCTCCAGCATCCCGCGCGCCACCTTGATGGCCACCGGCCACTTGGTCAGCCGTTCGATCTTGCCGGGCTCGTTCTTGCGCACGACTTTCACACGCCCCGAGAGCACGCCGTCCGCCCACGCGAGCGAGTCCTCGAGGTAGGCGGCGGGGGAGAAGATCGCGTCGAACATTCCGAGCTCGTACGCCTGCTGCGGCTTGAGAGTGCGGTTCTGCTTGAGCGGGTTCGAGATCACCACCTCGAGGGCGTTCTCGATGCCGATGAGGTTCGGCAGCAGGTACGCCCCGCCCCATCCGGGGATGAGCCCGAGGAACACCTCGGGCAGCGCGATGGCGGCCGCCGACGAGTCGACGGTGCGGTAGGTGGAGTTCAGCGCGATCTCCACGCCGCCGCCGAGCGCCAGCCCGTTCACGAAGGCGAACGACGGCACGCCGAGTTCGGAGAGCGAGCCGAGCACGTGGTGGCCGAGCTGGGCGATGAGCTTCGCGCCATCGCGTGACGGGACTTTCGACACATCGGACAGATCGGCGCCCGCGGCGAGGATGTACTGCTTGCCGGTGATCCCGACCGCGTGGATCTCACCGCGCGTCGCGCGCTCGCGGAGCCCGGCGAGAGTCGACCCCAGCTCCGTCAGCGTCGCCGGCCCCAGGGTATTGGGCCGGGTGTGGTCGCGACCGTTGTCGAGCGTGATGAGGGCCAGCACCTTGCCCGAGGCGAGCCGCACATCCCGCACGGGCGAGTGTGTGACGACCTCGTCCGCCGTGAACGTGTCCAGCGGGGAGAAATCGATCGAGTCGTACATCGTCATCGTCGCGTCGCTCACTTCTTCTTCTTGCCGTCGAAGTACGGGTTCTCCCAGATGACCGAACCGCCCTGGCCGAGTCCGACGCACATGGCGGTCAGGCCATAGCGCACGTCCGGGCGCTCGCGGAACTGGGCCGCCAGCTGGATCATGAGGCGCACACCGGATGCGGCGAGCGGGTGGCCGAAGGCGATCGCCCCGCCCCACGGGTTGACGCGAGGGTCGTCGTCGGCGATGCCGAAATGGTCGAGGAGCGAGATCACCTGGATGGCGAACGCCTCGTTGAGTTCGAACAGGCCGATGTCGTCGATCGTGAGGCCCGCCTTGCGAAGCGCCTTCTCCGTGGCCGGGATCGGCCCGATGCCCATGATCTCGGGCTGCACGCCCGCGAAGGCGAACGAGACCAGACGCATCTTGGGGGCGAGGCCCAGTTCCTTGACTGCGCTGCCGCCCGCGAGGAGTCCCATCGTGGCGCCGTCGGTCAGCGGGGAGGAGGTGCCCGCCGTCACGCGCCCGTGCGGGCGGAAGGGGGTCTTGAGGCCCGCCAGGTCCGCCATCGTCGTCTGCGGGCGCCGACCCTCGTCCTCCGTCGCGAGGCCCCAGGCGCCGGACGCGTCCTTCACGCTCACGGGCACGAGGTCCGGCTGGATCTTG
>JAVBUN010000070.1:0-30991 GCA_031555335.1 Microbacterium sp. | reverse complement strand
TCGGATTCGTCGGGCGTGTCGACCGGGCTGAGGCCGCGGGTGTTCATCTCGGCGACGGCGAGGAACTCGGCGTTTCCGCCGAGCATGATGTCGGTTCCACGACCGGCCATGTTCGTCGCGACAGTGACCGCTCCGAGGCGCCCCGCGCGTGCGACGATCTCCGCCTCACGTGCATGGTTCTTCGCGTTGAGCACCTCGTGCTTGACGCCCTTCTTGGCGAGGAGCCGCGACAGGTACTCGCTCTTCTCGACGCTGACCGTGCCCACGAGCACCGGCTGACCCGAGGCGTGACGGTCGGCGATGTCTTCGACCACCTGATCGAACTTGGCCTGCTCGTTCTTGTAGACCAGATCGGACTGGTCTTTGCGGATCATCGGCTTGTTCGTCGGAATCGGTACGACACCCAGCTGATAGGTCGACATGAACTCGGCCGCTTCGGTCTCGGCGGTACCGGTCATGCCCGAGAGCTTCTCGTACAGGCGGAAGTAGTTCTGCAGGGTGACGGTGGCGAGAGTCTGGTTCTCGGCCTTGACCGGCACGCCCTCCTTCGCCTCGATCGCCTGGTGGATGCCCTCGTTGTAGCGACGTCCGACCAGGATGCGGCCGGTGTGCTCGTCGACGATCATCACCTCGTCGTTCATCACGACGTAGTCGGCGTCGCGCTTGAACAGCGCGAGGGCCTTGATCGAGTTGTTGAGGAACGAGATGAGCGGGGTGTTCGCGGACTCGTACAGATTGTCGATGCCGAGGTAGTCCTCGACCTTCTCGATGCCGGGCTCGAGCACACCGATCGTGCGCTTCTTCTCGTCGACCTCGTAGTCGACGCCCGCCTCGAGGGTGCGGGCGACTTTCGCGAACTCGGTGAACCAGCGGTTCGCCTCGCCCGACGAGGGCCCGGAGATGATCAGCGGGGTGCGGGACTCGTCGATGAGGATCGAGTCGACCTCGTCGACGATCGCGAAGAAGTGACCGCGCTGCACGAGGTCCTCCTTGCGCCAGGCCATGTTGTCGCGCAGGTAGTCGAACCCGAACTCGTTGTTCGTGCCGTAGGTGATGTCCGCTTCGTACTGCTCCCGGCGCACCTGCGGCGTCTGCCCCGAGACGATCGTCCCGGTGGTCATGCCGAGGGCGCGGTAGACGCGCCCCATGAGCTCCGCCTGATAGCTCGCCAGGAAGTCGTTGACCGTGACGACGTGCACGCCCTTGCCGGCGATCGCGTTGAGATAGGCGGCGAAGGTCGCGGTCAGGGTCTTGCCCTCACCGGTCTTCATCTCGGCGATGTTGCCGAGATGAAGCGCCGCACCGCCCATGATCTGCACGTCGTACGGGCGCTGGCCGAGGGTGCGCTTGGCCGCCTCCCGGATGGCGGCGAACGCCTCGGGCATCAGCTGATCCAGCGTCTCGCCGGCCTCGTACCGGGCGCGAAGCTCCGCGGTCTCGCCGCGCAGTTCGTCATCGGTCAGGTGCGCGTACTCGTCCTCGAGCGCGTTGACGGCCTTGGCGACCTGCTGCAGGCGACGCAGCAACCGGCCTTCGCCGGCGCGGAGCAGTTTCTCGAGCGGGTTGGCCACGGGGCATCTCCATCTGTCGGGCGACGTTCTCACGCCGGGTCGCACCCGGAAACCGGGCACACCGCGTCCCATGTTATCCGTCCGTGACCTTTGAGAGCACTGGGTCCGGGGCAGCGGCTCGCGCGGTTCGCGACGCGCGCCGCAGGACGGGCGATATGACTTCCGCGCATGCATATACTCGGCAACGACCGAAGCGGACGGGGTGGGGAATGTCGGTACGCCAGAGCCTGCTCGCGATCCTCGCGCAGGGCCCCTGTTACGGCTACCAGCTGCGCGCCGAGTTCGAGCGGCGCACGGGTGCCGCCTGGCCGCTGAACGTGGGGCAGATCTACAACACCCTCGAGCGCCTGGAGCGCGACGGCCTGGTCGCCAAGAGCGACATCGACGAGCACGGTCACGTCTACTACGCGATCACGGATGCGGGACGCGTCGACGCCGAGGAGTGGGTCACGACGCCCCTCGCCGGCCGTGCGGCGGGGCGCGATGAACTCGCCGTGAAGATCGCCCTCGCCCTGAGCCTGCCCGGGGTCGACGCCGTCGCCCTGGTGGCGGCCGAGCGCGCCGCGGCGCAGGCGCGCGTGGACGACCTGCGGGCCACGACCTCGCCGTCGGACCTCGCCGCGACCCTCG
Source organism: Microbacterium sp. (assembly GCA_031555335.1). GTDB lineage: Bacteria > Actinomycetota > Actinomycetes > Actinomycetales > Microbacteriaceae > Microbacterium. Next base: position 28,790 of record JAVBUN010000070.1, on the reverse strand, counting down.
TCCACGACCGGCTCGTCACGAACGCCGTCGCCGAGGTGCAGTGGCTCGACCAGGTGGGCAGGCGACTGGCGCAGCATCCGCCGGCGGATCGCGTGGTCGCCCTGTCGGAGCTGCGTCCCAAGCGCGGCCGCCCGGCACGGGTCGCCTGACCCCGGGCTCCGGGCGCTGCGGCGCGCATAGGATCGAGCCATGGCTGGATTCTGGGGTAAACGCAAGCGCGAGCAGCAGGCGGAGATCGACGCCCAGGATGCGGACCTCGCCCGTCGCGCGCAGCAGGCGCTGGTCGCCGCCGATGAGCGCATCCGCGCGACCGCCGAAGAGCTGGCATTCGCGGAGGCCGAGCTCGGCGAGAAGTCGACGCGCGACCTGCGGGATGCGCTGACGGCGGTGCGCACGCACCTCGGCGAGGCCTTCCAGCTGCACCAGCTCAACCACGACGAGATCCCCGACACCCCGGAGGAGCTCCGCACCCGCAACGCCCGCATCGTGCAGCTGTGCGAGTGGGCCGAGGATCTGCTCGATGACCGCACCTCCGTGCTCTCCGATGCGATCTCCCGCATCCGACGCGCCCCCGAGGTGCTCGCGGGCGTCCGGGCGGATGCGGAACGCCTGCGCGAGCGCGTGCCGAACGCCGCCGAGGTCGTCGAGCGCCTGCGGGGGCGGTACGCCCCCTCCGCCGTGCATCAGATCGAGAACTCCCCGGCCGAGGCGGAGCAGGTCCTCGCCTTCGCGCTGCACAGCGCGGACGTCTCCACCCGGCGCCGCGAGGCGGGCCGCGCCGAGGAGGCGAATCTCGCGCTCGAGGCCGCCACCGAGTCGGTGCGCCGCGCCGAGTCGCTGCTCGACAGCGTCGAGGACTTCGAGATCGAGGCGCTACGCGCCGAGTCCACCCTGGCCGAGGTGATCGCCGATTCGCGCGACGATCTGGTGCAGGCCCGCTCGGCGCCCTCGACCCCCGAGATCGCGACCGCCATGCGCGAGCTGGAGCAGGCTCTCGCCGCCCTCCCCGCCCCGGGGACCCCGGCCGACCCGTTCGCCCAGCTGTCGCAGCTGCGAACGGCCAACAGCGCGCTCGACGCGGCCGTCGCGAAGGCACGCAAGCGCGCCGAGCGGCCGCTGCCGAGCCCCGCGCAGGTGCGTCACGCCGTCGACGACGCCGACCGCCAGATCGCCGTGGCCGGCAGCCTGATCAACGGTCACCGCGGGTGGATCGGCGCCGATGCGCGCACGCGTCTCGCCGAGGCCCAGCGCGCGCGGGCCGATATCGACCGGCTGCCCGACGAGGAGGACTCCCTCGAGGAGGCCCTGCACCTGTCCCGGCGCGCCGGACAGCTCGCCAGCGAGGCCCTGCAGCTCGCGCAGCGCGACATCGACTCCTCTCGACCGCGTGACGACGACTGGGGCGGCGGCTACGGCCGCCGGGGCGGTCGCGGCGGCGGCATGGGCGACGCGATGGGCGGCATCCTGGGCGGGCTCGTGATCGGCGGGCTGCTCGGCGACATGTTCGACTGACCGCCGCCGCAGCATCCGTCCCGCGGCGGAGCGGACACGACGGAGGGACCCGCCCTCTGGACGGGTCCCTCCGGGTCATGCGCGGGTCAGGACGCCAGCTGCTCCGGCGCGGCCTGGGTGGTCAGCGAGATGACGCCGTAGTCCCAGCCCTTGCGCCGGTACACGACGCTCGGCTGGTCGGTACGGGCATCGATGAAGAGGAAGAAGTCGTGCCCGACCAGCTCCATCCGGTCGACGGCGTCCTCGACGGTCATCCACTCCGCGTCGAACCGCTTCGTGCGGATCACGACGGGCGTGTAGTCCTCTTCGTCCTCCGCTCCCGTGATGACCGGCACCTCACCGGTCGCGACGGAGCGGATGACGTCGGCGGATGCGGGCTGCACGTCGATGCCGGCGATCTGACCGGTGCCCTTCTCGTAGTGGGCGCCGCGCGGATGGTTGCGACCGTCGACGCGCTTCTCCTTCGCACGTCGTACCTGTTCGCACAGCTTGTCGACGGCGAGATCGAGCGCCGTGAACTTGTCGCCGTCCACGGCCTCGGCACGGACCAGCGGGCCCTTGCCGGTCAGGGTGAGTTCGACGGTCGAATCCTCGAGTCGGCCGTTGTGGTACGCGCGGTGCGTGACCTTCACATCGAGACTCTGCGCCCGCGGCGCGATGTTCTCGATGCGACCGGACTTCTCCTCGACGACAGCGCGAAAGCGATCCGTGATCCCGACGCCCACGCCGACGATGCTGGTATCCATCCTTGACCTCCTTGTTCCGGTCCACCCGGTCAAGGGCGGACCATCGTCGCCTTGTGTCGACAACCGTAGCCCGGCGACATCCGCCTGTCACGCGGGTATCGTCCGGCGCGGCGTGGCGGCTATAGTCAGGGCGCCGATCACGACGGCACCGGCCGCGGTCAGCGCCCGGGCCGCCTCGGCCACCGTCGCCCCGGTGGTCACGATGTCGTCGACGACGACGACCGTGCGCCCGTGCACCGCCGGCGCCGCCCTCATGCTGCCGACGACGTTGCGGGCCCGCGCGTCGCGGCCGAGGGTGCGCTGATCCGCGATGGCCCGCGCGGGTCGCAGCGCGCGGACCGACGGCAGTCCGCTGCGGCGCACGAGCTGCTCGACCACGCGGTAGCCCCGCCGGCGGAGCGCCGCCCGCGAGCTCGGCACCGGCACGTACAGCGCGTCGACGCCGCCGAACGCGGATGCGGCCCGCGCGGCGAGCGCGCGGCCGAACGGCGCGAAGAGGCTTGTGCGTCCATCGCTCTTGAGCGCGCGCAGCATCCGTGCGATCTCCCCGTCGAAGACGAACCCGGAGTGCACGACGAGCCCCGGCTCCGACGCCCGGCGGAGCGTGCCGGGCGCGTCGAGGATCGCCCGGCAGGCTCCGCACAGCGACACATCCAGCGCGCCGCAGCCGGCGCAGCTGGTGGGCAGGACGAAGGCGAGGGCATCGGCGACGGCCTCGCGGACGCGCTCCGCGACGATCGGCAGCATCCGATGATCATCGCCCGATGCGCGCCCCGCCCGGCGCCGATGCGAGGCAGACGACGGCGATCGCGGCGAACCCCTCACGGGGGAGGAGAGGTGTCAGGGACTCCCCTGCTGGGTGGCGAGCACCTGCACCCCGGAGGCGGTCTGCACCCAGTTCGAGGACCGGCGCACGAACAGGCCCCCGTCCGCCGTCCGGATCCGCACCGCGCTCGGGATGTTCACCCCCGACAGCGTCTCGGCGCCCGCCGGCGCCTCCAGGACGGCGGTGATCCCGCCCACCGGCTGCTCCACATAGGTCGCGCCCTCGCCACCGCCGACCACCGCACCGACCGTGGCGTCGTCGAGCCAGCCGACGTCGCCGCCGTCGCCGTCCAGCTCGGCCAGGGTCAGCGGATCGGCGAGAGCGCTCGGGACGCCGTCCGCGTCACGGATGACCCCCGCGACGACCAGGACGGGGCGGGAGCCGAAGCCGACGATCGCCGCCATGCGGGTGCCGTCCCGGGATATCTGCAGGGCGTGGATGCGGTTCACGCCGGGGAAGGCGTCTGCGATGTCGATCGTCTCGCCGTCGAGCGTCGTCGCGTGCAGCGCCGTCGGGTTCGCCCCGGGTACCGACCACACCGTCCCGAACGGATCGATGGTGGGATCCCGCAGGCCCGCACGGGTGTCGACCGGCACGACCGGTCCCCCCTGGACCACGACCGCGACGGTGCCGTCGGGCAGATGGAGTGCCGCCGATGCGCGATCACGGCCGAGCTCCACGGCGGTCGGCTGCGCGGCCTCGATCGCGTCGGAGAGGCCCGGAACGGCGGTGAGCTCGTCGGAGACGAGGAAGCCGAAGCCGTCCGCCGTGCCGACCAGCGCCCGGGCGTCGACCGTCGTCTTGGCCACCGGCACCGCCTGCGCCTCGACCCGTGTGCCGTCGACGAGCATCTCGACCTGGGTGACGGAGGCCGTCGCGAGACTCGCCGAGAGCTGCGTCTGCATCCGGTCGAGGGTCACCTGGTCGACCGTCAGCGCCTGCTCGCTCAGCTGCGCCTGCGCGACCCCGCGAGGAGCGGGCACCGAGGGCAGCAGGTCGACGTTCTCGGGGAACGCGGTCGTGACGGAGCGGGCGAGCCAGGAGGACGGGGCGCCGTTCACCAATGCGTCGGCCACCCGGGTCGGGGCATTGACCGTGGGGAACCAGCGGACGTCCGGCACGAGGAACTCCCATGTCGGATCGAAGTACATGACCGCGTAGGAGCGGAAGACGCTCCGGAACAGGTCCTCATCGAGCAGGATCCCGTCGGGTGCGTGAGTGATGCGCCACTCGCCGTCCGCCTGCTGGGCGAGCGTGTACGACAGCGGTGCCGGGACGCCACCGTCGGACGGGGAGTACGCCCCGTGCTCGTCGACCGTCGCACGGGCGGTGACCTGCAGGTTGAGCACGTCCCCCGGGGTCGCGGAGAGCAGCCGGTCGGCCAGCACGTCGACGATCACCCCGGCCTCCGGCTGCCACTCGTCGCGGAAGCCGGCCGCCAGGTACAGGCGCGCGGTCTCCCAATCCCCCTGGGGCCCGGATGCGGCGGTCACGAAGCCGTTCACGATCTGCTCCGGCGTGGCGCCGGGCTGCGGCGCATCGGGCCGGAAGGTCACATCGGGACTGACCGGGTCGACGGTGAAGGTGGGACCGGGCTGCGGCGGCCCGGACGTCGGCAGCCCCGCGCAGCCGGCGAGCGCGAGCGCGGCGGCGAGGGCGGCGGCGAATCGCCACGCGCGTCTCATCGTCCCCCCTCCCCGGCGGTCGCCGTCACATCGATCGGCTCGGTCACACCCAGCACCTCGAGCGCATCGTCCCCGGGGTCGAGGGGGATCGGCGAGGCGGGCGGCACGTCGTGCGAGCGGCGCGGCAGCGTGAGCACGAAGTTGGTGCCGCGTCCGGGCGAGGACCAGACCGCCAGCGTGCCGCCGTGCAGCCGGGCGTCGCCGAGGGCGATCGACAGACCGAGCCCGGTGCCGCCGATCGTGCGCTTGCGGGAGGGGTCGGCGCGCCAGAACCGATCGAATACGCGCTCCTGGTCGGCGGGATCCATGCCCAGCCCGTAGTCGCGCACACCGACGGCCACCGCATCCTGATCGCTGTCGACCGTCACGACGATGGGGCGCCCCTCGCCGTGCTCGATCGCGTTGCCGAGCAGGTTGCGCACGACCCTCCGCACCCGGCGCGGATCCATGTCGACGGGGGAATATCCTCCCGGCGCCACCAGGCGCACGTCGCTGCCGTGCTGGTCGGCGAGCTGCTGCATGGATGCGATGACGTCCTCGGCGAGCGCCGCGAGACTCGTCGGCTCCTGCTCCAGCTGCACCGATCCCGCGTCGTAACGGCTGATCTCCAGCAGGTCCGCGAGCAGCACCTCGAACCGCTGCACCTGGGCGTGCAGCAGTTCGGCGGCGCGCGTCGAGACCGGATCGAATCCGGCGCGGTGGTCATTGAGCACATCGGCCGCGAGCCGGATGGTCGTCAGGGGCGTCCGCAGCTCGTGCGAGACATCCGACACGAACCGCTGCTGCACGAGCGAGAGCTCCGCCAGCTCCCGGATCTGGGCCTGGATGCTGTCCGCCATCGCGTTGAACGAACGCCCGAGCGTTGCCAGTTCGTCCTCGCCGTGCACGGCGAGGCGCATGTCGAGCCGGCCCGCTGCGAGCTCCGCGCTCGTCTGCGCGGCATCGGCGATCGGAACCGTCACCGCGCGCAGCACGAACCACGAGATCCCGGCGATGATGGCGATGAGGGCGAGCCCGACCACCCACAGCGTGCCCTGCACGAATCCGAGCGTCTGGGCCGCCGCCGACAGGTCGTAGGCGATGTAGAGCTCGTACGCCCCCACGCCCTTCACGTCGAGCTGCTGGCCGACGACGATGCCCGGAACCGTGGCGCCGTCGTCGTCGACGAGCTCGATGGACTGCCACCACTGCACGCCGGCCTTGCTCTGCACCCGGGTGCGCAGCGCGTCGGTGATCTGCTGATCCCACTCCCCTCCGAGGATGAAGTCCTGCGGCGCGGTCGCGGAGGGGGTCTGGTCGGTGCGGAAGACGGCCACCCGCTGCGAGAGCGACTGGCGGTTGAGCGAGGTGCGCACGCTGTCCATGACGTTCCGCACCTGCGCACTGTCGCTCTGCACCGCGGAGTCGAGGGTGTCCTGCGCCGAGATCGTCGCCCGTCGTGCGTCGCCGAGCACCTGATCGCGCCGGGACTGGAACAGATCGTTCTGGATGGCGAGCGCCATCCAGACGCAGGCGACGAGGATGGCGAGGGTCGACAGCGCGATCGTGAGCACGAGCGTGCGAAAGCGCAGCGACCGCCGCCAGAGTCCCGTGAGCGACTCCGGCCAGGTGCGCCACGCGCGAAGCGTCGCTCGCCACCCCGCGCGGCGCGGGGGCGGAACGACCCGGGTGCTCATGTCAGATCACGGCGCCCGCGCGATAACCGACGCCGCGCACGGTGGTGACGATCTTGGGGTTGTCGGCGTCGAGCTCGACCTTGGCCCGCAATCGCTGCACGTGCACGTTCACGAGACGCGTGTCGGCCTTGTAGTGATAGCCCCACACCTGCTCCAGCAGCATCTCGCGCGAGAACACCTGCTGGGGCTTCGAGGCCAGCGCGACCAGCAGCTCGAACTCGAGCGGGGTCAGCGCGATGGGGCCGTCGCCGCGGCGCACCTCGTGAGCGGCGACATCGACGGTGAGGTCGCCGATGCGCATCGTCTCGGTCGAGTCGACCGGGGCGGGACGCAGCCGCGTCCGGATGCGGGCGACGAGCTCCTTGGGATTGAACGGCTTGACGATGTAATCGTCGGCACCGGACTCGAGTCCGCGGACGACGTCCGCGGTGTCGGTGCGGGCGGTGAGCATGATGATCGGCACGCCCGACTCGCGGCGCAGCTGCGTGCAGATCTCGATGCCGTCCATCCCGGGGAGCATGAGATCCAACAGGACGAGGTCGGGTCGTTCGGTGCGGAAGGCGTCGAGGGCTTCGGCACCGTCGGCGCAGAAGACGGTCTCGAACCCCTCCGTGTCGAGCACGATGCCGATCATCTCGGCCAGAGCGGTGTCGTCATCGACCACGAGGATGCGTGATGTCATGAAACGCGTTTCGTCCTTTGCGTCCGGCATGGCGGCCGGGCACCGCCGATCTCCCCTGCGCTTCCCACAGAGTAGTCCACCGCGTCCCCCACGCCGCCGAGCGGCGGGTGTCCGTGTGTCACGATAGGAGGAGCCGACCGCGAGGGAGACATCGTGACCGCCTACCCGTCCTGGACGCCGGCTCCGCGTGCGGGCATCGTGCCGCTGCATCCGCTCTCGTTCGGCACCATCCTCGGCCGATCGTTCACCGCCCTGCGACAGAACCCGCGCGTACTGCTCGGGTTCGCGCTGGGGCTCCAGATGGTCGCCTACATCGCGCTGATCCTCGCCGTCGGCGGCGCGGCGTTCGCGTCGTTCTCGCGCCTGGACACCCTCCTCCTCGGCAGCGACGAGTACGAGGCCGTGCTCGCCGGATCGGTCGCGATCACCGCGGTCACGGGGGTCGTCCTCGGCATCGCCAGCACCGCGCTCACCGTGATCGTGCAGGGCGTCGTCGTCGCGGACGTCGCGCACGGCGTGGTCGCCGAGAAGCTGACCGTCGGCGGGCTGTGGCGCCGGGTGCGCCCCGCCTTCTGGCGCCTGATGGGGTACACCTTCCTGTCGGTGGGGGCGGTGCTCGTGGCCGTCGCGCTGCTCGCCCTCATCGTCGTCGCCCTCTCCGGCGTCGCGCTGGCAGCCGGCATCGTTCTCGCGGTCCTGCTCGTCCTCGCCGCGATCCCGCTCTTCTTCTGGCTGACGACGAAGCTGTTCATCGTGCCGGCGGTGATCGTGCTCGAGGGCGCCGGCGTCTTCGCCGCGATCGGGCGGTCGTGGCGGCTCACCCGCCGCCGCTTCTGGAAGACGCTCGGCGTCTGGTTCCTCGTGCAGTTCAGCTTCAGCATCCTGGCCCAGGTCGTGAACGTGCCCTTCTCGCTCGCGAGCGGCGTGCTCTCCTCGATCATCGCTCCCACGGGAGCGGCGGATCCGAGCGCGATCATCGGGGTGATCGTCACCGCGGGGATCACCCAGATCGTGCTGCTGCTCATCCAGTCCGTGGCGCTCGTGGTCGTCGCGTCGGCGAGCGCGCTCGTCTACATCGACGCGCGGATGCGGAGCGAGGGACTCGACCACGACCTGCAGTCCTACGTCGATCAGCGCCAGGCGGGGGCGGGCACCGCCGACCCGTACCGGTGGCACATCGGGCGCGACCTGGCGCCCGTCCCGGTCCCGCCGATGCCCGGCTACGCGCCTCATCCCGGAGCGATGCCCGCGCCCGGCCCGAGGCCGACACCGGCCGCCGGGCCGGCGCCCGCTCCCAGCCCGGCCCCGGCGCCCGCTCCCGGCCCGGCCCCGACCGAGTGGGCGGCACCGGGCGGCAGCCCGGACGCGCCGCGGTGAGCGCGCTCCGACTGTCGGCGACGCCGCCGCTCGTGCCCGACGCGGACGAGGCACGCCGCTGGGCCGAGCAGGAGCTCTCGAATGCCGCGTACGAGGCGGCGCGGCCGACGCCGATCGACCGCATCGCGCAGGCCGTCGGCGATGCGCTCGCGCAGTTCTTCCAGCAGCCGCTGCCGGGCACGTGGGGCCCCGCCGCGGCCGTGGTCGCGACGGTCGTCGTGATCGTGGTCGTCGCCGCGGCGCTCCTGATCTGGGGACGCCCGCGCAGCGCCGCCCGATCTCGATCGCGCACCCCGGCGGACCTGTTCGGGGAGCAGGTCGACGTCTCCGCCGACGAGCTGCGCGCGGATGCGGCGCGTCTGGCCGCCGACGCGGACTGGCCCGCGGCGGTCGCGGCCGCGGTGCGGGCGCTGGCGCGCGGACTCGACGAGCGCGGTCTGGTCACGATCCCGCCCGGGGCGACGGTGCAGGCGTTCTCCCGCGCGGCGGCGGCCCGATTCCCCGCCGAGCGCGACGCCTTCGCGCAGTGCGCCGCGGACTTCGACGACGTGCGGTACCTGCGCCGCCCCGGCACCCGAGCGACCTACGAGCGGGTGCGCGCCCTCGACGAGCGCGTCGTGCGCACACGGGCGACGGCGGGCGGGCGATGACCGCCCCGGCCCCCACCGCGCGGCGCACCCGTCGCGCCGGATTCTGGGCGGCGCTCGTCGGGGTGCTCGTGATCGTCGGGGTGATCGGCGCCATGCTCGCGAGCGCGGTGCAATGGACCGAGCGCGAGCGCTTCGATCCGGAGTCGGCGGGCCCGGACGGCACGCGCGCGCTCGCCCGCATCCTCGCCGACCACGGCGTCGAGGTGACGGTCGCGCGGAGCCGCGACGATGCGGCGGCGGCGCTCGGGAACGGACCGGCCACCCTCGTCCTGCCCGACACACCGCTCCTGTCCGACGCGCAGCTGGCCGCCCTGACCGATGCCGCCGCCGACGTCGTGGTCATCGAGCCGCGCTCGCGCAGCATCCGTCTCCTCTTCGACGGCCGTATCGACGGGTTCGGCGACACCGCCCCCATCCCGCCCGCCTGCACGCTGGGCGCGGCCGAGCGGGCGGGCGAGGTCGTCATCGGCGCGACGTTCACGACGGCCGTCGCCGGGTGCTACCCCGTCGGGGACGCCTACGGCCTCGTCTGGACCGCGCACGGCGAGGGCACCGCGGTCGCCGTGGACGGCACCGACCTCTTCACCAATGACCGTCTCGCCGGCGACGGCAACGCGGCGCTCGCGGTGAACCTGCTCGGTGTCCGCGAGCGGCTGGTGTGGTTCGTTCCGGCGCTCACCGACGGCGAAGGCGGCGAGGCCGCCACGCTCGGCGAGCTCACCCCCGGATGGGTGAGTCCCGCGATCGTGCTGTCGCTCGTCGCGGCCGTCGCGGCCATCGTCTGGCGCGGGCGCCGGTTCGGCCCCCTCGTCCGCGAGCGGCTGCCCGTCACGGTGCGCGGCTCCGAGACCACCCGCGGCCGCGCGCACCTCTACGCGCGCTCCCGCGACGCCGGCCACGCCGCACGCGCCCTCCGCGCCGGGAGCCTCTCCGAGATCCGGCGCATGCTGTCGCTCCCCGCCGCGCTCGACACCGGCGCCGTCGCCGACGCCGCCGCGGCGCGGCTCGGCCGTGACCGCGACGCCGTCCGCGGCATCCTGAGCGAGGACGCCGTGCGCGGCGATCGCGACCTCGTCACGCTCTCGCAGCGTCTCCACGACCTCGAGACGGCGCTAGCGGCGACCGTCCGGCCCGGAAAGGAATCCCGATGACCGACTCCCCCACCGACGACGAGCTGCGGGCGGCGATGCACGCCGTGCGCACCGAGATCGGCAAGGCCGTGATCGGCCAGGACGGCGCCGTGACCGGGCTGCTCGTCGCGCTCCTCGCCCGCGGCCACGTGCTGCTCGAGGGCGTGCCCGGTGTCGCCAAGACGCTGCTCGTGCGCTCGTTCAGTCGCGCGCTGGGACTCGACACCCACCGGGTCCAGTTCACCCCGGACCTGATGCCGGGCGATGTCACCGGTTCGCTCGTGTACGACGCGCGCTCCGGCGAGTTCGACTTCCGACAGGGCCCGGTCTTCACGCACGTCCTGCTCGCCGACGAGATCAACCGCACACCGCCCAAGACGCAGTCGGCGCTGCTCGAGGCCATGGAGGAGCGCCAGGTCTCGGCCGACGGCGTGACGCGTCCGCTCCCCGATCCGTTCCTCGTGGCCGCCACCCAGAATCCGATCGAGCACGAAGGCACCTACGACCTGCCGGAGGCGCAGCTGGACCGCTTCCTCCTGAAGCTCATGATCGAGGTGCCCGCCCGCGATGACGAGATCGCGGTGCTGCGCCGGCACGCCGACGGCTTCTCGCCGCGCGAGCTGACGGCGCTCGGCGCGGTGGTCGACGCGGCGGGGATCCGTGCCGCGCAGCGGGCGGCCGCATCCGTCGCCGTCTCCGACGAGCTCCTCGGGTACGTCGTGGACCTCGCTCGCGCGACCCGCGATTCGCCCTCGGTGCAGCTGGGCGCGAGCCCGCGCGCGGCGACGGCGCTGCTCGCCACGGCGAAGGCGTGGGCATGGCTCGGCGGATACCCGGCGATCACCCCCGACCACGTCCAGACCATGCTCGCCCCCACCTGGCGGCACCGACTGCGGCTGCGGCCCGAGGCCGAGTTCGAGGGCGTGACCGTGGACGCGGTGATCGCCGCGATCCTGCAGCAGACCCGCGTCCCGCTCTGACGTGTTCGTCACCGGCCGCTTCCCCCTTCTCGTCGCCCTGGGCGTCGTGCCCGTCGTGCTGCTCGGCACCGCGGGCGTCCCCCCGTGGGCGGTCGCGGCGGCATGGGTGGCGCTCTGCGCGGTGATCGGCGGCACGGATGCGGCGCTGGCCGCATCGCCCGCGGACCTCGAGGTCTCCCGGTCCGTGCCCGCTCGCGCACGCCGGGATCAGCCGGTCCGCACCGAGGTGATCGTGCGCAACGGCGGGCGGCGGCACCTGCGCGGGCGATTGCGGGACGCGTGGCAGCCGACCGCCGGCGCACCCGAGGCCCGCGCCCCTCTCGACGTGCCCGGCGGCGAGTCCCGGCGCATCCCGGTGCCGCTGCATCCGCGCCGCCGCGGAGAGCTCGCCTCGGAGTTCGTCGTCGTGCGCGCCCTCGGTCCGCTCCGCGTCGCCGGGCGGCAGCGCACGATCCCCTCCCGCGGTGTCCTGCGGGTGCTGCCGCCGTTCACCTCCCGGCGGCACCTGCCGTCGCGTCTCGCGCGGCTGCGCGAACTCGACGGATCGACCAGCGTGCAGATCCGCGGACGCGGCACCGAGTTCGACAGCCTGCGCGAGTACGTGCGCGGCGACGACGTCCGCTCGATCGACTGGCGGGCCACCGCACGGGCGGGCACCACGATGCTGCGCACCTGGCGGCCCGAACGCGATCGGCACATCGTGATCGTCGTGGACACCGGCCGCACCTCCGCGACGCGCGTCGGCGACGGCGTGCGCCTGGATGCCGCCATGGAGGCGACGCTGCTCCTCGGGGCCCTGGCCGCGCGCGCCGGTGACCACGTGCACCTCGTGATGATGGACCGCGCGGTGCGGGCGCGGGTGAGCGGGGTCGACGGGGCCGCACTCGTTCCCGCGCTCGTCGACGCGATGGCGACCGTCGAGCCGCAGCTCATCGACACCGACTGGGCGAGTGTCGCGTCGCTCGTGCGCCGGCTCGCCGTGCGGCCCGCCCTCGTGGTGCTCCTCACCGCACAGGATGCGCCCGCCGCATCCCGCGCCTTCCTCGCCGCCCTCCCGACCTGGACCGAGCGCTCCCGCGTGCTCGTCGGGACGGCGACGGACCTCGGGGCGGATGCCGCGGCATCCGGCCACGACGGAGCGGTCGATCCGGACACCGCGTCCGGCGCCGCGCGGGACGCCGACGACGCGTACCTCCGCGCCGCGGTGCTGAGCACCCGGCGCGAGGCGGACCGGGTGACGGCCGCGATCACCCGTGCCGGGGCGGTGGCCGTGTCCGCCGACGCCGATTCGCTGCCGCCGCAGATCGCTGATCACTACCTCGCTCTGAAACTCCGAGGCCTGCTCTGAGCCACCGGCTCACGTGCGCACGGACCGCGAGGGCGACGAGCTCGCCCGCGACACGCCCGAGGGCCCGCCCCGCGGTTGCGGAACGGGCCCTCGCGCAGGCCGGACTCAGACCAGGTCGAACCGGTCGAGCTCGGTGACCTTCGTCCAGGCGTCGACGAAGTCGCGCACGAACTTCTCGGTCGCGTCGTCGCTCGCGTAGACCTCGGCGAGCGCGCGCAGCTCGGAGTTCGAGGCGAACACCAGGTCGTTGCGCGTGCCGGTCCACAGCGCCTCGCCGGACCCGTCCTTCGTCGCCACGAACGCGTGCGAACCCGGGTCGAGCGGCTTCCAGGTGTTGCCGAGCTCGAGCAGGTTGACGAAGTAGTCGTTCGACAGCACACCCGGACGATCGGTGAGGACGCCGTACGCCGAGCCGTCCCAGTTCGTGCCGAGCACGCGCATTCCGCCGATGAGCACCGTCATCTCGGGCGCGCTCAGCGTCAGCAGGTTGGCCTTGTCGATGAGCAGGTACTCCGCGGGCAGCGGCTGGCGACCCTTCACATAGTTGCGGAAGCCGTCGGCACCGGGCTCGAGGAACGCGAACGAGTGCTCCTCGGTCTGCTCGGCCGCGGCGTCCGTGCGACCGGCGTGGAACGGCACCTCGACCGTCACGCCCGCATCCGCCGCCGCCTTCTCGACGCCCGCGTTGCCGGCCAGCACGATCAGGTCGGCGAGCGACACGCGCTTGCCGCCGGCCTGCGCCGCGTTGAAGGACTCCTGCACCCCCTCAAGGACACCGAGCACCTTCTGCAGCTGGGCCGGGTTGTTGACCTCCCAATCCTTCTGCGGCGCCAGACGGATGCGGGCGCCGTTCACGCCGCCGCGCTTGTCGCTGCCGCGGAAGGTGGATGCGGCGGCCCACGTCGTCGAGACGAGCTCGCTCACGGTGAGGCCCGACGCGAGGATCTGCGCCTTCAGCGCCGACGCATCGGCGGCGTCGATCAGCTCGTGGTCGACGGCGGGCACCGGGTCCTGCCAGATGAGGTCCTCCGCCGGCACCTCGGCGCCGAGGTAGCGCGCCTTCGGTCCCATGTCGCGGTGGGTGAGCTTGAACCAGGCCCGCGCGAACGCGTCGGCGAACTCCTCCGGGTGCTCGGCGAAGCGCTTGGTGATCTTGCCGTACTCCGGGTCGACGCGCAGGGCGATGTCGCTCGTGAGCATGCGCGGCTCACGGCGGCCCGCCGAGTGCGCCATCGGCACCATGTCGGAGCCGGCGCCGTTCTTCGGCCGCCACTGCCACGCCCCCGCCGGGCTCTTGAACAGCTCCCACTCGTACGCGTACAGGATGTGGAGGAACTCGTTGTCCCAGCGGGTGGGGTGGTAGGTCCACGTGACCTCGAGCCCGCTCGAGATGGTGTCGTCGCCCTTGCCGGTGCCGTAGCTGTTCTTCCAGCCGAGGCCCTGGTCCTCGAGGGGCGCGGCCTCGGGGTCGTCCGACACGGTGGTGTCGGGCGCCGCGCCGTGCGTCTTGCCGAAGGTGTGACCGCCCGCGATGAGGGCGACCGTCTCCTCGTCGTTCATCGCCATCCGCGCGAAGGTCTCACGGATGTCGCGTGCCGAACGCAGCGGATCGGGCTCGCCGTTCGGGCCCTCGGGGTTGACGTAGATGAGGCCCATCTGCACGGCGGCGAGCGGCTTGTCGAGCTCGCGGTCGCCGGTGTAGCGCTCGTCGCCGAGCCACGTGGTCTCGGGACCCCAGTAGACGTCGTCGTCCGCCTCCCAGACGTCCGCGCGGCCACCGGCGAACCCGAACGTCTCGAATCCCATCGACTCGAGCGCGACGTTGCCGGTGAGGATCATGAGGTCGGCCCACGAGATCGACTGGCCGTACTTTTTCTTGACCGGCCAGAGCAGACGACGGGCCTTGTCGAGGTTGACGTTGTCGGGCCAGCTGTTGAGCGGCGCGAACCGCTGCTGTCCCTGACCGCCGCCGCCGCGACCGTCGGTCACGCGGTAGGTGCCGGCGCTGTGCCAGGCCATGCGGATCATGAGGGGACCGTAGTGTCCGAAGTCGGCGGGCCACCAGTCCTGCGAGGTGGTGAGCACCTCCTCGATGTCCTTCTTGACCGCAGCGAGGTCGAGTGCCTCGAACGCGGCCTTGTAGTCGAAGTCCTCGTCGAGGGGATTGCCGACGACCGGGTTCTTCGCGAGAAGACGCAGGTTGAGCTTCTTCGGCCACCAGACGCGGTTCGCGGACCCCGCGGTCGGGTGGGGCAGGACGCCTTCGGGCTCGGCGTCGGTCTCGGACGGCCCGATGGGCAGACGTACCTCGTCGGCACCGTCGTGAGGAACCGGGCAACCCGTCGTGATGTCGGACATGTCTTCCTTTCGTGGAGAGGTCGGGTCAGGCGGCCGCGGCGCAGTCGGGGCACACGCCCCAGAACGTCACTTCGGCGGCCTGCACGGCGAAGCCGTGGGTCTCGGGCGGATGCAGGCAGGGCGCGTGCCCGGCGATGCAGTCGACGTCTTCGACGCGACCGCATCCGCTGCACACCAGGTGATGGTGGTTGTCATTCACGCGCAGTTCGAACAGGCCGGGATGCCCGGCGGGTTCGATGCGGCGTGCCAGCCCCGCGTCGACGAAATCGCCGAGCGCGTTGTATACGGACTGCATGCTGGTTGCCGGCACTGCGGCGCGCACGCGCCCGTACACGTCGTCGGCGCGCGCGTGCGGCAGCGCGCTGAGCGCGTCGTACACGCCCCGACGGGTGTCGGTGACCCGCAGACCCGCGCCGCGGATGGCGGCGTCCGTCTCGGTCAGGGCGGTCTGGGGCATGGTTCGAGAGTAGTCCAGTTTTGATCGTGTCAAAAGAGCGGACACGCCGCCGAGCCCGCCCTTGCCCCGGCGCCGCCGCGGGTGGGACGATGCCCGCAGAGCCGGACGACGACGCCCGGTCGGACAAGGGGTGAATCATGTCGGATCCGCGCCCGGAATCACCGGTCGAACCGGTCGAGCTCGCACACACGCCCGAGGACGTGCCCTCGGGCCCCTCGAACGCCGCGCGGTGGGCGGCCGAGTTCTTCGGCACATTCCTGCTCGTGCTGGGACTCATCGGCACCGCGCTGTTCGCGTCGCACTTCGCCGATCCCGCCGGCGCGTTCGTCCCCGGCATCGTCTACGTCGCGGCATCCTTCGCCGTCGGGCTCAGCGTCATCATGGGCGCCTATGCGTTCGGTCCGATCTCGGGCGGACACTTCAACCCGGCGGTGACGCTCGGGCTCGCGGCGGCGGGACGCTTTCCGTGGCGCGAGATCTGGGGATACCTCGTCGCACAGGTGCTGGGCGGCCTCGTCGCGACGTCCGTCCTCGTGCTGATCGGGCTCTCCGGCCCCGAGGGGTGGCTCGGCGAGGCGCGCGACGGCGGGTTCGCGAGCAACGGATGGGACGAGCTCTCCCCGGGCGGCTTCGGCTTCGGCGCCGCCGTCGTCGTCGAGATCGTGCTGACCGGGCTCTTCCTCATCGTGATCCTCGGCGTCACGCACCCCTCCCGCGGGACACCGCTGGCCGGGCTCGCGATCGGGCTGTCGCTGACCCTCATCCACTTCGTGAGCATCCCGGTCGACAACACGTCGGTGAACCCCGCCCGTTCCCTGGCCACCGCGGTGTACGGCGGCGGCGAGGCGCTCAGCCAGCTCTGGGCGTTCATCGTGTTCCCCCTCGTCGGCGCACTGGTCGCCGGGTTCGCGTACCGGGCCCTGTTCGACGGCACCGACCGGTCCGCGATCGCGCGGGGCACGACGTCGGCGCCCGCCGGATCACGTCGCACGCGTCGCTGACGCGGCGCTCGCCGCATCCGGTCGCGGGTCAGCCGGCGACGAGCTCCGGGGTGCCGGTGTCGTCCTCGGTGAGATCGCCGGTCTCACCGAGACGATGCGCGCGCCCGCCGAGCACGAGCATGTACCCGAGGAAGACCGCCAGCGCGAGGGCGCCGAGCGTCAGCTTCACCGGCCACGGCCACGGCTGCGGCGTCACGAAGCCCTCGACCACCCCCGACAGCGCGAGCGCGAAGACGAGGCCGATCGCGACCGTGACGAGCGAGCGGCCCGCCGCTGCCAGCGCGGCGCCGCGCGAGCGGCGACCCGGCGCGACCCAGGCCCAGAAGATGTGGAGCCCCGCAGCGGCCGCGACGAAGATGCACGTCAGCTCGAGCAGACCGTGCGGCAGGATGAACGCGAAGAACACGTCGAGCCGGTCGAACGAGGCCATGACCGCGGCCGAGGTGCCGAGCCCGACGGCGTTCTGCGCGACGATGTAGAGCGGCCAGATGCCGGTGATCCCGAAGATCACGCACTGCGCGGCGATCCACGCGTTGTTGGTCCAGACCGTGCCGGCGAACACCGCGGCCGGGTTCTCGGAGTAGTAGCCGGTGAACTCGTCCTGCGCGTACTGCGCGAGTTGGCTCTCGGACCCGAGCGTCGCCACGAGCGCCGGGTCGCGCGTGATCCACGCACCGACCAGGCCGGCGACGAAGACGAACGCGCCCGCGACCGCGAGGGTCGTCCAGCGGAGCCGATAGAGCGCCGCCGGCAGTTGGCGCACGAAGAACCGCGGGATGCGGCGCAGCACGTTGTCGGACGACGCGGTCAGGCGGGTGCGGGCCCGCGCCAGCACGAGCGAGAGGTGATCCGCCTGGGGGCTGCGCCCGGCGCTCGTCTTGATGTCGGCGAGATCGGCGGATGCGGCGCGGTACCGCGTGACGAGCTCGTCCACCGCGTCGCCGTCCAGGCGCCGGGCCCGCGACAGCTCGTCGAGACGTTCCCACTCGCCGCGGTGGGCGGCCGTGAGGGCGTCGAGGTCCATGTGCTTCACTTTACGCATGACCTCCTCCCCCACCGTGGTCGATATCGGCCAGGACGAGGTGCTCACCGGGGAGGCCGTCGCCCTGGACGTGCAGCCCACGGGATTCTTCCTGCGCGCGCTCGGCGCGCTCATCGACATCGTCGCGGCCATCGTCGTGTACGTGCTGTTCCTCCTCGTCATGATGTGGTGGGGAGGCTCCGGCCTCAACGCCGCGATCGTGCCGATCCTCTCGATCGCGATGATCGTCGTGGTCGCCGTCGTCATCCCGACCGTCGTCGAGACGGCGACCCGCGGCCGCAGCCTCGGCAAGCTCGCGGTCGGCGGCCGGATCGTCCGCAGCGACGGCGGCGCGGCCGGTTTCCGGCAGGCGCTGATCCGGGCCCTCGTGGGTGTGCTCGAGATCTGGATGACGGTCGGAGCGGTCGCCGCGGTGACCGGGGCGTTCACCCCCCGCTCGCAGCGCCTGGGCGACCTGATGGCCGGGACCTACAGCGAACGCACCCGCGCGCCCAGACTCGTCGCCGTCGACCCGGTCGTCCCCCCTGCGCTGGCGGGGTGGGCCGAAACGGCGGACGTCGCACCGCTGCCGGATCGGCTGGCGCGACGACTCGCGCAGTTCGTGCGGCAGGCGGAGCAACTGCAGCCCGCCGCCCGCGCCCGCGTGGCACGCGAGCTCGCAGGCGCGGCCGCCGCATCCGTGTCGCCCGTGCCGGAGGTCGACCCCGAG
This sequence comes from Microbacterium sp., assembly GCA_031555335.1. Classification (GTDB taxonomy): domain Bacteria; phylum Actinomycetota; class Actinomycetes; order Actinomycetales; family Microbacteriaceae; genus Microbacterium. The sequence continues at coordinate 10,611 of JAVBUN010000070.1, read as the reverse complement.
CTGTTCGTGCGGGCGGTCGTCGCGGTGCGCTTCCGCCGCGAGCTCGCGGCGGTGCGCCTGCGCGACGCCCGGGCGGCCGCGCTGCTTCGGGATTGACCCGGGGTTCCGCGCCCGCAGGTGCCCGCGTCAGTAGCGGTAGTGCTCGAGCTTGTAGGGACCCTCGACCGGCACCCCGAGGTAGGCGGACTGCTCGGCGGTCAGCTCGGTGAGCTCGACGCCGAGGGCCGCCAGATGCAGGCGCGCGACCTTCTCATCGAGCAGTTTCGGCAGCACGTACACGCCGACGGGGTACTCCTCGGGCTTCGTGAAAAGCTCGATCTGGGCGAGGACCTGGTTCGTGAACGAAGCGCTCATGACGAACGAGGGGTGCCCGGTGGCGTTGCCGAGGTTGAGCAGACGGCCCTCGCTCAGCACGAGGATGCTGCGGCCGTTCGGCAGACGGTACTCGTGCACCTGCGGCTTGATCTCGATCTTCTCGACGCCCGGCAGCGCCTCGAGGCCCGCCATGTCGATCTCGTCGTCGAAGTGGCCGACGTTGCCGACGATCGCGAGGTGCTTGAGTCCGAGCAGGTGCTCCACCGAGACGACGCGGGTGTCGCCGGTGCCGGTGATGACGATGTCGACCTGGTCGACGACCGACTCGAGGCGGGCGACCTGGTAGCCGTCCATCGCGGCCTGCAGCGCGCAGATCGGGTCGACCTCGCCGATGATGACGCGGGCGCCCTGTCCGCGCAGCGCCTCCGCGGCCCCCTTGCCCACGTCGCCGTAGCCGACGACGAAGGCGGTCTTGCCGCCGATCAGCACGTCGGTCGCACGGTTGATGCCGTCCGGCAGGGAGTGCCGGATGCCGTAGCGGTTGTCGAACTTGGACTTGGTGACCGAGTCGTTCACGTTGATGCCGGCGAACAGCAGCCGGTCGGCCGCGGCGAGCTCGTACAGGCGGTGGACGCCCGTGGTGGTCTCCTCCGTGACCCCGAGGAGTCCCGCGGCGATGCGGGTGAAGCGCTGCGGATCGCGTGCCAGCGAGGCGCGCAGCGTGTCGAGCACGACGCGGTACTCGGCGGAGTCGGAGGCTTCCGCATCCGGCACCGCCCCGGCGGCCTCGAACTCGACGCCCTTGTGCACGAGGAGGGTGGCATCGCCGCCGTCGTCGAGGATCAGGTTGGGGCCGTCGAAGCCTTCCGCGCTCCAGTCGAAGATGCGGTCGGCGAGCGACCAGTACTCCTCGAGGGTCTCGCCCTTCCAGGCGAAGACCGGCACGCCCTGGGGCTCGGCGACCGTCCCGAAGGGGCCGACGACGACCGCGGCGGCCGCCTCGTCCTGCGTCGAGAAGATGTTGCAGCTCGCCCAGCGCACCTGCGCGCCGAGGGCGACGAGCGTCTCGATGAGGACCGCCGTCTGCACCGTCATGTGCAGCGACCCCGCGATGCGGGCGCCCTTCAGCGGCTGCGTCGGCCCGAACTCCTCGCGGAGCGCCATGAGGCCGGGCATCTCATTCTCGGCGAGGCGGATCTGGTGGCGTCCGGCGGCGGCGAGCGAGAGATCGCGGACGGCGTGGTCGAGGGAGGTCTGCGTGGGGGTGGCCATGCCCCTATTGTCGCGCACGATCCCGGCGGCGCGTGGGCGTGTTACCCGCGACGCCCGGATGCGGCGGTCTCAGGCGCGCAGCGTCTCGTGGCGCACGACGAGCCAGCCCTTGGGCACCGACAGCCGCTCGGTGTGGATGGCGCAGAGGTCGTGCGCGTGCGGGTCGCCGGCGCGGCCGAGCGGGCCGATCGCCGCCATCTGATCCCCGTAGTCGTAGGTCAGCGTCGACACGGCTTCGCGCGCGCACGCGACCTTCGAGCACAGTCTCTCTTGCATCGGTCCGACCCTACCCAGCCCGCCCCGCGGCACCCGGGCGCCGCGCCGCATCCGCCCGCCTAGGATGGGGGCATGATCCGCCGGCGGTCCCGCACCTCCCCGACGCGCTCCCGTCCCGCGCGCCACGGCCGTCACGGCCGCGAGGGCCGGAGCGCCGTCGTCCGGCCGCCGCTCCCGCCGCTCGAGACCCGCGTCGACAGGTTCGACATGGCCGTCGGGTCGGCCGCGGAATTCCTGCGCGGCGCGTGGGCGGAGCTGCGGGAGGTGCGCTTCGAGATGGCGGACATGCCGCCGAGCACCGACGAGGACGGCATCCCCCGGTGGGCCGCCTTCCCCGCGGAGCGACGCATCGTGATGTACCGGTTGCCGATCGAGCGGCTCTCGCACCTGCACCGCAACGACGACGCTCACCGGCGGATGATGGTCGAGAGCTGCGTCTTCCGCGCCGCCGCCGACTACCTCGGCCGCGATCCCTGGGACCTCGGTCCCGATCGGTTCCGCGACCTCTGAGCCGTTCCGGATCGGCGCGCGTCAGGGATGCACGATCAGTGCCGCGGCCGCCGCATCCGCCGGCCAGACCGGGAAGCCCCCGAGCGCTCCCGCATCCGCGTACGTGACGGCGGCGTGCACCGGCTGGTCGCTCGTGAGCCGGTAGACGGATCCGGCCGTGAGCGCCACGACGGTGGCCCCGCTCGCGGCCACCGTCACCTCCGCCGCGTCACCGGTGCCGCGCACCGGTTCGAGCGAGACGGATGCGGCGCCGCCGCCGGCGCCCGTCAGCATCAGTGTGGGGGCGGGCCCGGCCGGAACGGCGACGAGGGTCGGCACCGCGATCTCGGGCGCCGGGGTGTACCAGGCGAAGTCGGAGCCCTCGCCGAGACCGGTCGTCTGCCAGAGGGCGGCGGTCACCGGCGCGTCGGCCTCGACGCGCACGGCGTACTCCCCCGGGGCGAGGCCCGGCAGGTCGACGCCGGTCGGCAGGTCGGGCTCGAGCGGCGCCTGCTGACGCCGCACCTCGTCGCCGGACGCGTCGAGGATCGTGACGGTGACGGTGTTGGCGACACCCGGCGACAGCACGCGCAGCTGCGTCGTCGACCCGGATGACGACGCGTCGACGGCGCTCTGGAGCACGCGGACGCCGGGGATGATCTGCGACGTCTCGGCGGCGACGATGGCCCCGGTCTGGTCCACCCCGCCGGGCAGCAGCGTGCGCGTGATGCTCGACTGCAGCGCCGCCACGACCGGCGCCCCGGATGCGGTGACCCGGACGATCGGCGCCTCTTCACCGACGCCGAGGCCGGCGAGCGGCACGATCCGCTGGCTGTGGGCGTCGACGCGGAGGTCCGCACCCCCGGCGGGGGCGGTGAGGCCGGTCGCGCCGTACAGGGTGAGGTCGACCGTCGCCGCGACGTCCGACGGGTTCGACAGCAGCACGAGATCGGCGGAGCCGGTGGTCGTGGCCCCGGCGACGAGCCAGGACTCGATGAGCGGGGGTCGGCACGCGGATGCGGAGAATCCCCGCAGGTCGTCGGCGGCGACGCTGGCCGAGCCCGCGCCGGCGGCGTCGGATCGGCGATCGCCGTCCGGAGCCGCGGTGAGCACCGTCGGACCGTCGCTCCCCGCGACCTGCGGCGACGCGGCGGCGGCCGCTGAGGTGAGGTCCGCCCCGTCGGAGGCCGACACGAGGGCGCTGGGCGCCGCCGCCGTGAGGCCCCCCGCCTGGGTGGCGTCCCGGCCGAGCGCGACGAGCGGCCCCGTGCACGCGAGGACCGTGTCGGCGGGCGTCGGAGTCACCGACACTCCGGCGGGCTGCTGCTCGTGGGTCGGCCAGGGCGCGGCCACGCCGATGCCGACCACGAGCACGATGCCCGCCGCGAGACCCGCTCCGACGAGCAGGCGGGTACTGGTGGCGGCCCAGGCGAGGGCGCTCCGGCGGCTCATCGTTCCTCCTCGCGGGCCCGCGGGCCGACCGTGCGGGGCATCCGGCGGGCCTGTCGTCGCGAGGCGGCGGTGGGCACCGACAGCAGCAGGGCGACCGCGATCACGACCAGCTGCACCGCGGCCAGCGCCACCGCGAGCCGATGCGCGGCGCCCGAGGGGGACGGACGGTCGGCGACGGCCGCATCCACCCGCCAGAGACTCCCCTTCGGGGTCGCCCCGACCGCGTCGAGGTCGTCGCGCTGATCGAGCGCGGTCTGCGCGGAGAGGCGCAGTGCGCGTGCTGCATCCGTCTCGGTGTCGGATTCGGGCGCGACGACGACGAACTGGATACCGTGCGCCGCCACACGTCCGACGATGTCCTCGGACGTCGATCCGATGAGATCGGCGGTGAGCTCGGCGACCTCGCGGTCCTGGTCGGTCGCGGCGGTGCGGGTCGCGGCCAGGGTGGAGTGCCCCCCGAGCGTGTCGCTCCCGCCCCACACGACGCGGGCGGCGACGGCGCCGGAGGCCTGCGGGGTGATGAGGATCGTGCCGACGGTCATGTCGTCGCGGCCCTGGGCTGCGACGTAGGCCGGCAGCGTCGAGACGGGACCGTTCTGCAGCGGCGATGTGCCGCGCATCATCGCGGTGATCGAGGGGATCGAGACGACGAGCAGGGTGCCGATGACGACGGTTGCGCCGGCGATGCGGAGCGCCCGCTGCCGCACCGGCAGTCCCGCGTCGAGCGTGACGACCGCGGCGCCCACGACACCGAGCCAGGCGAGGCTCAGCCCCGCGCCCGGCCAGAGCGCGACCGGTTCGGCCGTGGTGCTGAACGCCACGGCGATGCCCACGGCGGCGAACGCGGTCGCAAGGCCGAGAAGACCGACGACGAGAAGGATCGCCGACACCATCCAGCGCGGGGTGAGCAACGACAGCAGCGCGAGCGCACCGAGAGGCGCGAGCAGCACCAGCACCCACGGCGCGAGGGCCGCGAGCGTGGTGTCTGCCAGCAGCGTCGACCACCCGCCGAACCCGCCGGTGGGGAATCCGCCGACGAGCGCGAGCCGGCCCGCGGTGTCCGCCGCCGCCACGGGTCCCGCCCAGACGACGCCCGGATCGGCGAGGAGCCCCCAGGGGTTGCCCGCGCGCAGTTGCTCCCACACGAGAGGTGCGAAGACCGCGATCGACGGCACCCCGATCCACACGATGTGCCCGACGCCCCGGCCGGCGCGCACGACGACCACGAGCATCACCATCAGCGCCCAGATCGTCACGAGCGCGGGCCCGAGCGACGGTGCAGCGGCGACGACGCCCGCCAGCAGCAGGGATGCGGCTCCCGCCGCGGCCCACGACCGGTGGGCGACGGCACCCGCGTAGAAGAGCCAGGGCAGAAGCAGGTGGACGATGACCCCGCCGGGTCGCCCGTCGACGAGCGCGGACCAGAAGGTGGGCGCGAGCGCCCACGCGATGCCGGCCGTGTTGCGCAGCAGCGAGTTCGGGGTCAGCCGGGTGGCGGCGAACCAGCCGCCGAGCGTCGCGAGCGGCAGCGCGGCGATCCAGAGCAGCACGAGCGCGCGCGAGGGGTCGCCCGGCCAGAGCGAGCCGATGACGGCGATGAGCGCCGCGAACGGGTCGGCGGGCCCGACGGCGTCGAGGCCCATCGCCCGCGCGCCATACGCCGCATCCGCCCACAATTGGCCGAGGGTCGCCCGCAGCGGTTCCAGCGCGCCGCCGCCGAGCACCGGCCAGGCCAGCAGCGCCGGGAACGCGATGACGGACAGCACGAGCGCGGCGAGCACGAGCCAGGCGCCGCCGCCCGTGAAGAAGCGCAGCTCCTCGCGGACCGGCCGGTCCATGGCGTCGGCGTCCGCATCCGCGTCGAAACGCTGACGCAGGGTCGAGCGGGTGATGCGCAGCGGTGCGAGCTGACTCCACGCGCTGGTGCGCGAGCGCCGGATCACGCGGCGCGCCCGGGCGATCGCCCCCCACCGGAAGAACACGACGATCGACGCGCCCCACTCGGGGAGCACGCGGGCGGGCTGCTTGGCGACGAGCAGGGCCGCTGCCCGCCACAGGACGAGCGGGATGAGCGAAAGCAGATGCAGCGGCACGGTGGCCGCGGGCGCGTACGCCAGGCGCCGGTGCAGCTGCGCGAGACGGATGGCGTAGGCGCGGCGGCGGCGCCGGCGGCGCGTGGTGGGCGCGGGGAGGCCGGCCGCGCCGTCGCCGCCCACCGCGACGTGGGCGGTGGGCACGAGACTGACGCGGTGCCCGGCGAGGCGCGCACGCACGCCCAGGTCGAGGCCCTCGTCGGCACCGCCGAGCGCCGGGTCGACTCCGACGAGGTCGCGCCACACGCCGGCGCGCACGAGCAGGCCACGGACATCGGCACCGAGGACGTCCTCCGCGGCGTCGTGCTGGCCCTGGTCGAGTTCATCGTCGGCGAGGCCGACCGTACGGCCGAACGGCGTCATCGTCACGCCGAGCGACACGATGCGCGACTCGTCCTCGAGATCCACGAGCTTGGGCGCGACGATCCCGACCGAGGGGGCGCGTTCGAGACCGGCGATCAGCCGCTCGAGCGCGCGGGGCTCGGGGGCGGTGTCCTGTGCGAGCAGCCACACCGCGTCACCGGTCAACCGCGGGCCGGCGAGCCGCAGCGCCTCGGCGAAGCTCGTCGAGCCGCTCGAGGTGATGACGCCTTCGGCACCGGATGCGGCGGCCGCATCCGTCAACGTCCGGTCCGCGCCGCACAGCACGATCGTCAGCGCGTCGGCCGGTCGGGTCTGCGCCGCGAGCGCTTCGAGCGTGCGCTGCAGGTGGGTCGCCGCCGTCTTGCGTCCGTCGGGACGCACGACGAGGAGGGCATGTACTCGGACGGGCATGGCCTGGTCAGCCTAGGCGGCACACACGCCCCCGCCGCGCGCACGCGCCGGAAAGCGCGATGTCGTGTCGGCGGATGCCGTCTCAGGCGCGACGCTTGAGCTTGCGGCGCTCGCGCTCGCTGAGACCGCCCCAGATCCCGAATCGCTCGTCGTTCTGCAGCGCGTACTCGAGGCACTCCTCGCGGACGTCGCAGGTGGTGCAGATGCGCTTCGCGTCGCGGGTGGATCCGCCCTTCTCGGGGAAGAAGGCCTCGGGATCGGTCTGTGCGCACAGCGCGTCGCTCTGCCAGGAGAGGGCGTTCTCATCCTCGGCGGGAGCCGCGCGCCTCACCCCGGGGACACCGAGATTGACCGGATCGACGAACCAATTGTCGGGAACGCCCGAACGGTACTGTGCGCCCGCCATCTGGTACTCCCCACCTCTGCGACCTCGCTCGGAATGAGCGGCTGCCTAAATTACACAGGTGTGATTCGTCGAAATCAAGTCGCAGATCGTAAACCCTCAACTCCGCCTTGAATCTTCACGACGCGCCGACGGCGTGTCGGATGCGGCGGATTCGTTACTCCGGCACAGCATCCGCCGCGTGCCGCCCGTGAGAATCGACAGGCTTCGCGGCGTGTCGCACCGCACGCGCGTGTCGGCGCCCCTTTACGCGGGAACATTCGGCCGAGCCGAGTGCGCACGGCACCGAGACATCCTCGCGCGGGTCGAGAGCCCTCGCCCCGACGTGCGGCTCTTGCGCGGGAGGCGGCCTCAGCGTCCGGACTGCGCGACGAAGACCTCGCCCTCGCCGCGCACCACGAGCTCGTGCTCGTCGGGGGTGGCGAACGCCGCGCGGCCGGGGCGCAGGGCGACCGATGCGCCGGATGCCCCGACGACCGACACCTCGCCCGCGACGGCGAGCGCGATGGCGGGGCCGTGCAGCGGGATGCGGCGATCCTCCCCCGGCGCGGCGCTCGCACGCCAGAGCTCGAAGTCGGGGATGCCGGGGGCGAACACCTCGACGCCCGCGGCGACCTCGCGGGGGGCCAGGCGCGGGGGCGCGTCCGGCCGCGGATCGACGATGCCCATGAGCTCCTCGACGTCGATGTGCTTGGGGGTGAGCCCGCCCCGCAGCACGTTGTCGCTCGCGGCCATGAGCTCGACGCCGAGTCCCGAGAGGTACGCGTGCAGGACGCCCGCCGGCACGTAGATCGCCTCGCCGCGCGCGAGCGAGACGTAGTTCATGAGCAGTGCCACCACGACACCCGGGTCGCCGGGGTACGCCCGGGCGATGCCGCGGGCCGCGGTGAGCTCCGCGGCGAACTCGGGCGCCGCCGCATCCGGCAGCGCCGCGATGACCGCGTCGACCGTGGGCTGCGCGTCGCCCGACAGCAGCCAGGCGATCGTCCCGCGAAGGGCGTCGTCCCCCGCGAGCTTCTCGCGCAGCGGAGCGAGCGCGGGGTCGTCCCCGAGCGCGTCGATGAGGCGCCTCGTGGCGGCAAGGTCCCGCAGCCCGGCGAGCGCCTCGAAGCGCTCCGACACCGCGACGATCACCTCGGGCTTGTGGTTGTCGTCCTTGTAGTTGCGGTGGGCGGCGTCCGCGGGCACCCCCGCCGCATCCTCGCGCGCCGCCCCCTCGGCCGCTTCGGCCTTCGACGGGTGCACCTGGATCGAGAGCGGGGATGCGGCCGCCAGCACCTTCAGCAGGAACGTCAGGCGACCGGGTGCCGCCGCATCCGCCCCGTGCGCGGTGAGCCACGCGTCGAGAGTCAGGCCGCGACCGTCCTCGACACGCGCCGGCGAACCGGGGTGGTCTCCGAACCAGACCTCCGCCTCGGGGGCGCCGGAGGGCACGCGCCCTTCGAGATCGGCGATGAGCGTGGTGGAGCCCCAGGCGTAGTCGCGGGGGCTGTTCGAGAGGGGTGCCAGCACACCCCAAGCGTAGGGCGGGCGCGGGATATTGTGAGTGCATCATGGCGGTCCAGACGAGGCATCCGGCGGGAGCGACGCCCGCGCCGCCCGTGCGCGAGCGGACCGGCCACCTGCTCCTGCGCACCTGGTGCGTGTTCGTGCTGTTCCAGGCGCTCGCGGGGGTCGCCTGGGTGAACGCGATCGGCGAGGTGCCGACGACCGTCGTCGTCATCGCGAGCGCGCTCGTGACGGGCATCCTCTGGGTCGTGCTGCGGCCCCCGGTCAACGGCCGGCGGCTCCCCTGGTTCGTGCTGGCGTACGTGGCGTGGGCTGCGGCATCCGCGCTCTGGTCGGCGTGGCTCGGCACCACCGGGATCACCTGGCTGCTGCTGGCGATCACGACCCTGCAGGGGATGTTCGTCGCCGCCGTTCTCACCTGGAAGGAGACGGTCGCCGCGATCGCCGCCGCCCTCAAGTGGGTGCTCGGCCTGTCGATCCTGTTCGAGCTCGCCGTCTCGCTGTTCGTCGGGGGGCCGATCCTCCCGGGCTTCGAGATCCCCACCGAGAAGATGGACCCCATCGTCTACTGGTCGCGGAACAACCTGTTCGACGCGGACGGTCGCATCCAGGGGATCTTCGGAAACGCGAACCTGCTCGCCGTCGTGGCGCTGCTCGGCCTCATCGTGTTCGCCATCCGCTACGCCGCCCGGGCACCGCACCGCCCCCTCCTGATCGCATGGTGGGTGCTCGCCGCGTTCCTCTTCGTGCGGGCGGGCTCGGCGACCGCGTACCTCTCGGCCGCCGCCGTCGTCGTGGTGCTCGTCACCGTGCTGCTCATGCGCACGGTGCGCCGCCCCGGCGGGCGCACCGTCTACTACGTCCTCTACGCCGCCGTCGCCGTGGTCGCGGCGGCGGCGCTCTGGTTCGGACGTGACGTCATCTTCCGCGCCCTCGGCCGGTCGAGCGATCTCACCGGGCGACAGGGCATCTGGGAACAGGTGCTCGAGCGCGCGACCCAGCATCCGGTGATCGGATGGGGCTTCGCGACGCCGTGGCTGCCGTGGGACCCGATGTTCGACGGCTGGATCGTCGACCACGGCGAGACCGTCATGCAGGCGCACAACATGTGGATCGATGTGTTCCTGCAGCTCGGCATCGTCGGGCTCACGCTCATGATCGGCATCTACATCGCGTTCGTCTGGCGGTCGTGGTTCTTCGCGATCGACCGCCCGCGCTGGGATCTGCGCGCCGACCGTCCCTACTCGCCGCTCACCCTGCTGCCGACCCTCGTCGGCGCGGTGCTTCTCGTGCAGGGGCTCGCCGAATCGGGCCCGCTGCTGCTGTGGGGGTGGATGTTCGTCGTGATGCTCGGCGTGAAGATCACCCAGTCGCCGCTCGTGGGGGTCGGCCCCGCCGAGCACTCGCTGGCCATCGAACGCGGCGAATCGGTCGACACCGGGCCGTTCGGCACGGAACCTTCGACCAGCGGGGGATCGAGCACCGCGGCACCGGATGCCGGCGCGTCGGGGCTTCGATGACGGATGCGGCCCACGCGGCACCCCTCGGCGACCTGCTGCGCTCGGCCGGCCTCGCGCGCGCGTTCACGCTGACCACGATCGCGGCCGCGTTCGGCGCCTTCGCGATCGAGCGGATCGCCGGCCGGATCGCGTATGTCACGATCATCGTCGGCCTCTGCCTGCTGGCGGTGGGGATCCTCATCGCCCGCCGACGGGAGCTCTCGCTGCTGCGGCTCGCACCGATCTCGGTCGTCGTCTTCCTGGCGTGGGCGGGCGTCAGCATCGTCTGGTCGACCGACAAGCCGAAGTCTCTCTGGGGATGGGTGACGCTCCTCGGCTTCGCGCTGCTCGCGATCACGATCGCGCACGTGCGGGACACCCTGCAGACGGCGCGCGCCTTCGGCGACGTCATGCGCTGGCTGCTGTCGATCTCGCTCGGCGTCGAGATCCTCTTCGGCATCCTGCTCGACACGCCGTTCCGTCTGCTCGGCATCCAGGGCTCGATCGCGCAGTTCGGACCCGTGCAGGG
>JAVBUN010000220.1:0-2657 GCA_031555335.1 Microbacterium sp. | reverse complement strand
CACCTCGCCGGTGATCGCGACCGATTCCGCGCCGCCGACCAGGTCGTCCCCGATCGAGCCGGCGTCGGTGACGGCGATGTCGGCCGCGAAGATCGTCGCACTGCGCGAGACCTCCCCGTCGATCGTGACGCGCTGTCCCGCCAGCCGGATGTCGCCGTCGATGGCGCCCGTGATCGTGATGGTCTGCGCGGCCGCGATCACGTCCCCGGTGACGTCCCCGCTCACGGTGACGCTCTGGCCGGTGGCATAGACGTCGCCCGCCACGTCGTCGGAGACATCGATGACGACGCCGTTGTAGAAGTGGGGGCCCTCGCCGTCCTCCGCCACCGCTGCCGGCACGGCCGTGGGCGCGGCGGAGGCGGCGACAGCGGCGCTCGGGGCCGCGGCGAGGACGAGGATGCCGGCGGCGACAGTCGCGGCGGCCGCCCGCCCGACTCGTGACAGAACGTTCATGTGCCGTGCCCTTCTCTCGCGGGGAGCGCACCCCGCGCCGGAGTCGGACGAGGGCGGTGGATCGGGCGGACGACCTCGCGCGACGGCGTCGACCGCCCGGCCCGACCTGCGAGAAGTCTGCGACGGTGCGCGGCCCGGCATAGGGCCGTTGGTCCCGGCCCGCGAGGTCGGCATTCGCGACGGCACCGGTCGTGTCGTGCGGGAGCGCCGAGTCGCCCATCGGCGCGCGCCGGGTTCGTCACTGCGCCGGCGGGACGACGCAGACCGGACAGGTCACCCGGCCGATCAGATGCTGCCCGACGGATCCGAACGGCCCCGAGTCGAGGACACCGCGGCGATGGGTGCCGATGACGATCATCGAGCTGTCCGCCGCTGCGGACGACAGCGCCGCGGTCGGCTCCGTCCGGCGCAGGTCGACCTCGATCGGGATACCCTCCGCGGCGAGCCGTGCCTCACGCACGGCCGCATCCAGCCGTGCCCGCGACGAGGGCTGCGCGCCGGGAGCAGCGCCGCCCGCCGGGCTGCGCGTGTCCGCGGGCGTGAGGGAATGCACGAGCCGCAGCATCCGCCCCGTCTGCGCCGCCTCCCGTGCGGCGAAGTAGACGGCGATGTCCGACGAGTCATCGGCGTCCACGCCGACCGTCACCGGCCCCGCCCGCGGCACCCAGCCGGCGGGGATGAAGCAGCTCGGCGCGGGTGCGGACCGCAGGATCCGCCGGACGGCGTCGTCGGTGGACGGATGCGGATGCGGGCGCGCCGGCACGCCGAGCACCACCATGTCGTCGGTCTCGGGCGGGCGGACGAGATCATCCCGCTGTCCACCCGTCGATATCCGCGAGGCCACTCCGACGGTGCGGAGCGCGTCGACCGCCGCCTCGAGGTCCGCGCGGCGTTGCTCGTCGCCGCCCATCGGCACGATCATCGCCCGCAGCCGCTCGTGCGCCTGCGTCGCGCGATGCACGACCCAGGCGAGTGCCGACCGCGATGCCCGATGACCGTCGAAGCCCAGGATGACTCTTCGCACGAGGCGCCCCTCTCCGTGTGGGCACGACGGTACGCGCGGCGCGCGTGCGTGCCTGGGCCGAACGTCCTCTCCCCGGCGCCGAGCGCCGGGACTTTGGGCCCCGTCGCGCCCCACGCCCGCAGCTACCGTGGCCGCACGGGTCGTCCGCACGGCGGCCCCGGTGGACGGAGATGGTGGTCATGGACGGGATGGACAGTGAAGTCGTCTCGGTGCTGAGCGAAGACCAGTGCTGGAACCTGCTCGCTCGCGGGGAGGTCGGCCGGATCGCCGTCGCCCTCCGCGGCGAGCCCGACATCTTCCCGGTGAACTACGTCGTCGACGGGACCCGCATCCTGTTCCGCACGGCTCCCGGTTCCAAGCTCGCGGAACTGTCCGCGAACCCCCGCGTCGCCTTCGAGGTGGAGGAGTACGACGGCGCGTTCGCGGCCAGTGTGGTGGTCAAAGGGATCGCCGAGCGCATCGAGCTGCAGCGTGAGATCGACGAGGCGGACGCCCTACCGCTGGCGCCCTGGATCCCCACCCTCAAGTTCCGCTGGGTGCGGATCGTCGTGACGACGATCTCGGGCCGTCGCTTCGCCCGCAGGCCTGAACCCGACCGTTACGCGGCGTCTGCCACCGACGCCTAGGACGGGCGACCTCGTCGTCGGACGACCTCACACTCCGAGCGCCTCGAGCACGTGGAAGACGAGGTACACCGGCCAGACCATGGCCTGGAGGAGCCCCAGCACGACGCCCCAGAAACTGCCGTCCGAGCGGGAGACGAAGTAGATCGCCGCCCCGACGTACGCCAGCAGGCCGAAGAAGCCCCACGGCCCCGCCTGCTGCACGACCTTCGCGGACCGCCGACCATCGTCCATCTTCTGCTCCCTGCCTCGTTCCTCACAGTGATGCGTCGACCGGTGTCGCAGGGGGTCGAACGTCCCGCCGTGCCGCCGCGGTCGGAACCGGCGCGGGCGCGAGGTGCCCTCGCCGTCAGATGCGGCCCGCCGAGAAGGTATCGTCCATGCGGCCACTCTCGTCGGGTGCGGGCGGCCAACGTGGGCCGAAGGTCACACGCGTGCGGGGCCGGGACCACGGGGCTTTCGGCCTGCGGTCGCCTCCTGCATCCGGCTACGTTCCCCCCGTGAGCTCCGAAGAGCGAGGAGGCGGCATGGACGACATCGTCGTCGGGGTCGACCGC
>JAVBUN010000256.1:0-7385 GCA_031555335.1 Microbacterium sp. | reverse complement strand
GATCTCCCGGTCGCTGCGTGAGGGGTTCAGCGCCGTCGACTGCTCCGCGAGCGGCGTGGAGTCGGTGAGCCGGTAGGCGAGCTGCACGATCGAGTACACGGCGGATTCGCCGAGTCCGAGCGCCAACACGATCGCGATCTCCCACCAGCTGCGCGCACGCGAGGGCGCGGCGGTGAGATCTGAGGAGTGCACAGACCGATGTTACGGGAGCGTTCATATGCACGCTCAGAGATCGATCAGCGATCTTGCGATATCCTGTAACGTCGGCATCCCGGCGCACACCCCACCCTTTTAGGAATCTTGCATGGCGCACGCCCTTCGTTCTGACCTCCGCAATGTCGCTATCGTCGCGCACGTCGACCACGGCAAGACGACTCTCGTCGACGCCATGCTCCGCCAGACGGGTTCCTTCGGCGAACACGCCCACGTCGATGAGCGTGCCATGGACTCGAACGATCTCGAGCGTGAGAAGGGCATCACGATCCTCGCCAAGAACACGGTGATCACGTACAAGGGCAAGCACGCCCACGGCAAGGAGATCACGATCAACGTGATCGACACCCCCGGTCACGCCGACTTCGGTGGCGAGGTCGAGCGCGGCCTGTCCATGGTCGACGGTGTCGTGCTGCTCGTCGACGCGAGTGAGGGCCCGCTGCCGCAGACGCGCTTCGTGCTGCGCAAGGCGCTCGAGTCGAAGCTTCCCGTCATCCTGCTCGTCAACAAGACCGACCGCCCGGATGCCCGCATCGACGCGGTCGTCGAGGAGAGCCACGACCTGCTCCTCGGTCTCGCGAGCGACCTCGCCGACGACGTGCCCGATCTCGACGTCGACGCTCTGCTCGACGTGCCCGTCGTGTACGCGTCCGGCCGTGCGGGCGCCGCGTCCCGCAACCGCCCCGACAACGGCGCGCTGCCCGACAACGACGACCTCGAGCCGCTGTTCGAGGCGATCCTCCAGCACGTGCCGGCGCCGTCGTACGACGACGACGCGCCCCTGCAGGCGTGGGTCACGAACCTCGACTCCTCCCCGTTCCTTGGCCGACTGGCCCTCCTGCGCGTCTTCAACGGCACCCTGAAGAAGGGTCAGACCGTGGCGTGGGTCCGCGCCGACGGCACCACGAGCAACGCCCGCGTGACGGAGCTGCTGAAGACCCGCGCACTCGAGCGCTACCCCGCCGAGTCGGCCGGCCCCGGTGACATCGTCGCGATCGCCGGCTTCGAGGACATCACGATCGGTGAGACGATCGCCGATCCCGAGGACGTGCGCCCGCTCCCGCAGATCCACGTCGACGACCCCGCGATCTCGATGACCATCGGCACGAACACGTCGCCGCTCATGGGCAAGGTGCGCGGTCACAAGCTGACCGCCCGCATGGTCAAGGACCGCCTCGACCGCGAGCTCATCGGTAACGTCTCGATCAAGGTCGTCGACATCGGGCGCCCCGACGCCTGGGAGGTGCAGGGCCGCGGCGAGCTCGCTCTCGCCATCCTCGTCGAGAACATGCGCCGCGAGGGGTTCGAGCTCACCGTCGGCAAGCCGCAGGTGGTCACCAAGCAGGTCGACGGCAAGGTCCACGAGCCGTTCGAGCACCTGACCATCGACGCCCCCGAGGAGTACCTCGGCGCGATCACCCAGCTGCTGGCGGCGCGCAAGGGCCGCATGGAGAACATGACGAACCACGGCACCGGCTGGGTGCGCATGGAGTTCGTGGTGCCCTCGCGCGGTCTCATCGGCTTCCGTACCGAGTTCCTCACGACCACGCGCGGCACCGGCATCGCCAACGCCATCTCGCACGGCTACGAGCCGTGGGCCGGCCAGATCGTCACGCGCCAGAACGGCTCGATCGTCGCCGACCGTGCCGGCGTCGTCACCCCCTTCGCGATCATCGGTCTGCAGGAGCGCATGTCGTTCTTCGTGCAGCCGACGCAGGAGGTCTACGAGGGCATGGTGGTGGGGGAGAACTCCCGCGCCGACGACATGGACGTGAACATCACGCGTGAGAAGAAGCTCACGAACATGCGCGCCGCGAGCTCCGACTCGTTCGAGTCGATGACCCCGCCGCGCCTGCTGACCCTGGAGGAGAGCCTCGAGTTCGCCCGCGACGACGAGTGCGTCGAGGTCACCCCCGAGGTCGTCCGCATCCGCAAGGTCGAGCTCGACGCGACCGTTCGCGGCCGCAACGCGAGCCGCCTGAAGCGCCAGGACGCCAACGCCTGATCCGCGGTCCTCGCGAGGCGAGGAGATCGGCCGAGCCGAGGATGACCCCCCTGAGGGTGTCCTCGGCTCGGCCGTTTCCGTTCGGGCGTGGGGGCGCGGCGGCATCGCTAGGCTCGCGGGGTGGGAAACGCACGTGACGTCGAGGCGCGGCGGGCGGTACGCCAGGGGCTCGCCGTCGCGCTCGCGACCAGCGCGTACGGCATCTCGTTCGGGGCGCTGAGCGTCGCATCGGGGCTCGACCTCTGGCAGACCTGCATCCTCAGCCTCGTCATGTTCACCGGCGGATCGCAGTTCGCCTTCGTCGGCGTGATCGGAGCCGGGGGCCTCGCCGCCGCGCCGGCGGCGATCGCGTCGGCGGCGCTGCTCGGGGTGCGCAACGTCGCCTACGGGATGCGGATGTCGCCGCTCGTGGGCGGCGGCTTCTGGCGCAAGGCCGCCGCCGCGCCCTTCACGATCGACGAGTCGACGGCCGTTGCGCTCGCGCAGACGCGGCCTCGTGCGCGGACGCTGGGGTTCTGGGTGACCGGCGTGGGCATCTACGTCGGCTGGAACCTCTCGACCCTCCTCGGCGGCCTTCTCGGCGACGTCCTGGGCGATCCTCGGGCGTACGGGCTGGATGCGGCGGCCGCCGCCGCGTTCCTGGCGCTCCTGTGGCCGCGACTGAAGGGACGGCAGGCCATCGCGGTCGGTGTGGCGGCGGCGGTGGTCGCCACCGTCCTCACGCCCGTCCTGATGCCGGGGCTCCCCGTGCTCATCGCCGCGATCGTGGCGATCGTCGTCGGGTGGTTCAACTGGTGGGAGCGGCGTCCGCGGGCGACGGATGCGGAGGGCGCGAGGTGACCCTCTGGACGGCCGTGCTGCTCGCGGCGATGATCTGCGTCGCGCTCAAGGCCGTGGGCTACCTCATCCCGAGCCGGTTCGTGACGGCGCCGCGTCCCGCGCGGATCGCGGACCTCCTGACGGTGGCGCTGCTCGCAGCGCTCGTGGCGGTGCAGACGCTCGGCGCCGGCCAGGCGGTCGTCGTCGACGCCCGCATCCCCGCGGTGCTGGTGGCGGCGGGCCTGCTCAGCATCCGTGCGCCGTTCCTGGTGGTCGTGGCGGCGGCCGCGCTCGTCGCCGCGCTGCTGCGCCTGTTCGGGTGGGCCGCATAGCGGGGGAGCACAGGAGCGCGGCGTAGAATCCGCGGGTGAGCAACCGCATGTCCCGGCTGGCCGCATGGATCATCGCCCTGCTGGTCGGTGTCGTCTACGGCGCCGCGGGATCGCTCGCGCACTCGTCCTTCCTCTGGTTCGTCCCCGTGGGACTCGTGCTCGGCATGGTCGGCGCCTCGGCCCTCCTGCTCGCGCTGCGACTGCTGACGGCCGACCGCTGGGCGGCGCTGGCCGGCGGGGTCGGCATGATGCTCGCGACGTACTTCTTCTCGCTGCCCTCGCCGGGGGGGTCCGTGCTGTTCACGCAGCAGAACGAGGCGCTCGCGTTGATCTGGATGGCGGGGGTTCCGCTGGCGACCGCGATCGTGGTGGCCTGGCCGGACCTGCGGGGCGTCGGTCGAGCACGCCCCGGGGCGAACTAGACTGTCCTCGTGACGTATGTGATCGCCCTCCCGTGCGTCGATGTCAAGGATCGCGCCTGCATCGATGAGTGCCCCGTCGACTGCATCTACGAGGGTGAACGCTCTCTCTACATCCACCCCGACGAGTGCGTGGACTGCGGTGCGTGCGAGCCGGTGTGCCCGGTCGAGGCGATCTACTACGAGGACGACCTGCCCGACGAATGGCAGGACTACTACAAGGCCAACGTCGAATTCTTCGACGAGGTGGGGTCGCCGGGCGGTGCCGCGAAGGTCGGCGTCATCCACAAGGATCACCCGCTCGTGGCGGCGCTGCCGCCGCAGGGCGAGTGAGCGCCCGCTGAGATGGGCGTCGCCGACCTCGCCGAATACCCCTGGGACGCCGTCGCGCCGTACGCCGAGATCGCCCGTGCGCACCCCGACGGGATCGTCGACCTCTCGATCGGGTCGCCGATCGATCCGACGCCCGGACTGATCGCGGCCGCCCTCGCCGCGGCGACCGACGCTCACGCGTACCCGCAGACGGTCGGCACCCCGCCGCTGCGCGAGGCGATCGTGGAGTGGTACCGGCGCCGGCGCGGGGTGCCGGACCTCACGCCCGCGCACGTCCTGCCGACCATCGGCTCCAAAGAACTGGTCGCGCTGCTGCCGCTGCTGCTCGGGCTCGGCCCGGGCGACGTGGTCGTGCACCCACGCGCGGCCTACCCGACCTACGAGGTGGGCGCGCGCCTCGTCGGGGCGACGCCGCTCGCGAGCGACGACCCCGCCGAATGGCCGGCGGGCACCCGGCTCGTCTGGCTCAACTCGCCCGGGAACCCCGACGGGCGGGTGTGGGATGCGGCGGCGCTCCGCCGCGCCCGGGAACGCGCGAGCGAGCTCGGCGCTGTGCTGGCCGGCGACGAGTGCTACGCGGAGCTCGGCTGGGACGCGCCGTGGGACGCGACGCCGATCCCCTCGGTGCTCGATCCGGCGGTGACCGGGGGAGACCTCACCGGGGTGCTGTCGGTGTACTCGCTCAGCAAGCAGTCGAATCTTGCCGGGTACCGTGCGGCGTTCCTGGCCGGCGATCCGGCGATCGTCGCCCGGCTGCTGACCGCGCGCAAGCACCTCGGGCTCATGCTGCCCGGTCCCGTCCAGGCGGCGATGACGGCGGCCCTCGGCGACGACGCGCACGTGCAGGAGCAGAAGGAGCGCTATCGCCGCCGGCGCGACGTGCTGAAGCCCGCGGTGGAGGCGTACGGCTTCCGTATCGACGGCAGCGAGGCGGGTCTGTACCTCTGGGCCACACGCGACGAGGACGCATGGGCGAGTGTCGATCGGTTCGCGCAGCTCGGCATCCTGTGCGGTCCCGGCCATTTCTACGGGGCCGACCAGGGGCAGCACGTCCGCCTGTCGCTGACGGCCAGCGACGAGCGGATCGCCGCCGCAGCCGCCCGCCTCGCGGCGGTTTCGTAGCACACCTCCATCGGATCCGCCCATCCCTTGGCGGTTTCCACTGTTGGCCCGCGCCGCGGCTAGGCTGTATCTGCTCGGTCGCGCCGACACACAGCGCGCAGCGGGCGGACCGCCAACCGGCGGTCGACCGTCCAAGACACCCAACGCAAGGAGGCGCCGTGAGCGATGCCGGCTCGCCGCAGGACAACGCAACGCTGACCGTCCGGGATCGCACGGCCGAACTGCCGGTACTGCAGGGCACGGACGGCGCCTCGAGCATCGACGTCTCGACGCTCACGCGGCAGACCGGGCACACGACGCTGGACTACGGGTTCGTCAACACCGCGGCGACGAAGTCCGCGATCACCTACATCGACGGCGATCAGGGGATCCTCCGCTACCGCGGCTATCCGATCGAGCAGCTGGCGAAGAACTCCACCTACCTCGAGGTCGCCTGGCTCCTCATCTACGGCGAGCTGCCCTCCGCGAGCGAGCTCGAGGAGTTCGACACCCGCATCCGGCGCCACACGCTGCTGCACGAGGACCTGAAGCGGTTCTTCTCGGCACTGCCCCACACCGCGCACCCCATGTCGGTGCTGTCTGCGGCCACCGCGGCGCTCTCGACCTATTACGAGCACCAGTCCGACCCGCACAATCCCGAGCACGTCGAGCTCAACACCATCCGGATGCTGGCGAAGCTGCCCGTCATCGCCGCCTACGCGCACAAGAAGAGCGTCGGTCAGGCGTTCCTCTACCCCGACAACTCGATGAGCTTCGTCGACAACTTCTTGAAGCTGAACTTCGGCGTGCTCAGCGAGTCGTACGAGATCAACCCCGTCATGTCGCGCGCGCTCGAGCGCCTGCTCATCCTGCACGAGGACCACGAGCAGAACGCGTCGACGTCGACCGTGCGGCTCGTCGGCTCCACGGGCGCGAACATCTTCTCGTCGATCTCGGCGGGCATCAACGCGCTCTCGGGGCCGCTGCACGGCGGAGCGAACGAGGCCGTGCTCGAGATGCTCGGACGCATCCGCGATTCGGGAGAGAGCGTCGAGCGGTTCGTCGAGCGGGTGAAGAACAAGGAGGACGGGGTGAAGCTCATGGGCTTCGGGCACCGCGTCTACAAGAACTACGACCCGCGCGCCACGATCGTGAAGGAATCGGCCGACGAGGTGCTCTCCGAGCTCGGGGTGAGCGATCCGCTGCTGGATCTCGCCAAGGAGCTCGAGGAGATCGCGCTCAACGACGACTACTTCAAGGAGCGTCGCCTCTACCCGAACGTCGATTTCTACACCGGCGTCATCTACAAGGCGATGGGCTTCCCGACGCGCATGTTCACCGTGCTGTTCGCGATCGGCCGGCTGCCCGGCTGGCTCGCGCACTGGCGCGAGATGAACGGCGATCCGCAGACGAAGATCGGCCGTCCGCAGCAGCTGTACACCGGCGCCCCCGAGCGGAACTACCCCGGCGTCGGCTGACGAACCGGCAGCGCGTCAGGCGTGCAGCGCCTCGTTGAGGGTCACCCCGACGCCGGCGCGGCGCACCGCCTCGATGGCGCCCGTGAGCGAGTTGCGACGGAACAGGATGCCGTCCCGGCCCGAGAGGACCGCGCCCTTCACGATCGGCCGCGCGCCGGACGCATCCGTCGGCTCATCGGCCAGCACGATCTTCGAGCCCGCCGTCACGTAGAGGCCCGCCTCGACGACGCAGTCGTCGCCCAGTGAGATGCCGATGCCGGCGTTCGCCCCGAGCAGGGTGCGGGCGCCGATCGACACACGATGCGTGCCGCCGCCCGACAGCGTGCCCATGATGGAGGCGCCGCCGCCGATGTCGCTGCCGTCGCCCACGACCACGCCCTGCGAGACGCGGCCCTCCACCATCGAGGCGCCGAGGGTGCCGGCGTTGAAGTTCACGAAGCCCTCGTGCATGACGGTCGTGCCGGGGGAGAGGTAGGCGCCGAGGCGCACGCGGGAGGCGTCGGCGATCCGCACACCGGGCGGGGCTACGTAGTCGATCAGCCGGGGGAACTTGTCGAGGCTGTGCACCTGGATGCCGGCCTGCTGGAGAGCGAGACGGCGGGCGGCGGCATCCTCGGGTCGCATGGGCCCGGCGTTGGTCCACGCGATGTTCGGCAGATGGCCGAAGATGCCGTCGAGGTTCAGG
>JAVBUN010000159.1:0-2578 GCA_031555335.1 Microbacterium sp. | reverse complement strand
GCGCGGGTCAGCCGAGAGTCGTGACGTGCTCGGCGAAGAGGCCCGGCCAGGCCATCACGCCGTACGGGCTGCGCGCGACGACGAGCCGGCTGTCGGGCATGAGCTCGCGGAGGGTGCGCGCCGTCTTCAGCGGATGCGTCCGATCACCCGTCCACGCGAGCAGCAGCGTCGGCACCGTGATGCGGGAGATCTTCTTGCGCGTGGGGAAGTCGGTGCCGGCGGCACCGCGCAGCACCGTCGGCAGGAGTGCGGACGGGACCGCCGGCCGCGTCTCGGGTGCATCGGCGAGCGCGGGGGGCACGGGGGCGGTGTCCCCGAGCGCGAGGAGCGCGGCGATGCCGCCCCGCTCCACGAGATCGGCATTGGCGCGGTACAGGTCGCCCTGCGCGCCGCGGCGCTTCCACGCCGTCGGCGGGGTGACGAGGGTGAGGCTCGTGAACCGGTGCGGGTCGTCGACGGCCGCGTGCAGCAGCGTCCCGGTACCCATCGACGGGCCGACACCGTGCACGCTCTCGCCGGGCGCGACCCGGTCGAGCAGAACGAGCAGGTCTTCGGCGAGCGCGTCCCAGCCGTAGTCGGCCGCGCGATCCGTGCCGGTCGAATGCCCGTGCGCGCGGGCGTCGTACCGCAGCACGCGGTGCCCGCGCAGCGCCCGGCCGAGATCGAGCCCCAGCTGCGCGTCGCGCGCACGGCTGGAGGTCAGCCCGTGGAGCTGCACGACGAGCGGGCCGTCCTCGCCGGTGATGTCGTAGTCGAGCATCGCCCCGCGTACCTGCATGGCGGGCATGGCCACTCCCCCGACGTCGATCCGCAATCTGCGCCCCTTAGACTACGGCGCGATGCGCCTGACCAATGTCGCCCAGCTCTCCCTGCCCGACGGCGAACTGCACAGCTACGCCGTCCGCGTGAACCGCGGCGACGTCGAGCTGCCGGTGTCGTTCGACCAGGGCCGCCACGTCGGTCAGGGCGACCGACCGGGCTCGTGGATGGCGATCTCGTTCCGGATGCCGGGGGTGACGCGCGACGAGCTCGCCGCGGCATGGGACGCCGTCGTCGCCCGCCACGGCACGCTCCGGACGGTGTTCGTCGAGGGTCCGGACCGGCTGCGCCTCTACGCGGGCGAGCCGGCACCGGGCGTCTGGCGGCAGCATCCGGTGTCCGGCGCCGTGGCCGGAACGCTCCGGCAGGTGCTGGACGCCGAATGCCGTCCCTACGCGGCGGGGTCGATGCTGCTCTGCGTCGTCCAGCCGGATGCGGGCGAGCCGGTCGTCGTCATCGGCGCCGACCATGCGCACGTCGACATGTGGTCGCTGCTCGTGCTCGGCCGGGACCTGGGCTCCGCCGTCGAGCAGGTGCGCGCGGGCGCCGACCCGGCGCTGCCACCCGCGCCCGCCTTCGCCGCGCACACCACGATGCTCGAACGGATGCCGCCCACCCCCGCCGACGTCGCGCTCACGTGGGAGCGACTGCTGGCGGCCGAAGGCGGCCGCATGCCGCGCTTCCCGTTGCCGCTCGGTGATGTGTCGGAGCCTCGGGACGAGGTGGTGGAGGTGCGCGACGTGCTCGACGCGGACGGCGTCGCACGGCTCACCCGCGCGGCCGACGCGCACGGCGTGCGGGTGACGTCGGTCGCCCTCGGTGTGCTCGCCGACGTCTCGCTGAGGCTCGCCGGCGCCCCGCTGCGTGCCGTGTTCCCGGTGCACAGCAGGAGCGACGAGCGCTGGCTCGACGCCGTCGGATGGTTCATCACGAACGCCGTCATCGAGTGCGACGATCCGCATCCGCCCGCCGTGGCCGCCGACGTGAAACGCGCCCTCCGGCTGGGTTCGTTCCCCCTCGCCCCGATCTTCGCGCCCTACGGCGGGATGCCGGACACCCCGGGCATGTTCGCGGTCTCGTGGCTCGACACGCGCCGTCTTCCGGTCGCGGTGCCGGCCGAGTCGAACGCGCACTGGGTGTCGGCGGTCATCCGCACCGATGGCGTGATGATCTGGTTCGTCGTGAACGACTCCGGCCTGCATCTGCGGTGCCGGTATCCCGACACCCCCGAGGCGCGGAAGTCGATGGCGCGGTGGCTCGGCGCGGTCGAGACGGGGCTGCGGGACGCGGCCGGCGGGCCGCCCGCTCCCCGGACGCCGATAGCCTGAACTGATGGGTACACGGGACGAGGACAGACGCAGCAGACTCACCCGGATGCCGGCGCAGGGAGCGATCGTCGCGGTGCTCGCGATCGCCGGGCTCGCCGCCTCGATCATGTTCACGCTGGTCGTCCCGATCCAGGCGAAGCTGCCCGAACTACTCGACGCGAGCCGCGACGACACGGCGTGGGTCATCACGGCGACTCTCGTCGCCTCCGCGGTGATCACCCCGATCGCGGGGCGCCTCGGCGACATGTACGGCAAGCGCCGCATCCTGCTCATCCTGCTCCTCGTCCTCATCCTCGGCTCGGTGATCTCCGCCCTGTCGCACGACATCGTCAGCATGATCGTCGGCCGGACCCTGCAGGGCGCGGTCGCGGGCGTCATCCCCCTCGGCATCTCGATCCTCCGCGACGTGCTGCACGAGAAGCGTGTCGACT
>JAVBUN010000200.1:0-2632 GCA_031555335.1 Microbacterium sp. | reverse complement strand
GTGGCGGTGCTGGAGGCCGCGCACCTGGTGGTCAAGCGCGCCGAAGGAAGGGAGCGCCTCGTGCGTGCCAATCCCGCCGCCCTCGCCCGCGCCCGTCGCCTGCTCGCCGGCTACGAGCAGATGTGGCGCGCGCGCGTCGATCGCCTCGACGACCTGCTCGCCGAAGAACCCTGACGGATGCGGCCCCGCCGCATCCGTCACCACCCGAATCATCCATCTGAAGGAGAAGGACATGCCTGTCACCGCTGTCACCACCGACGCCGACGCCCTGACCATGACGCTCGTCGGAGAGTTCGCCGCCCCGCCGGAGCGCCTCTGGCGCGCGTTCACCGATCCGGTCCAGCTCGAGCGCTTCTGGGGTCCTCCGGGGTACCCGTCGACGTTCGAGCGCTTCGACTTCGAGCCCGGCGGCCGAGCGCATTACACGATGACGAGTCCGCAGGGCGAGAAGTTCCGCGGTACCTGGGAGTTCGTCCGCATCGACGCGCCGAACGGGTTCGAGGTGCTCGACGCGTTCGCGGACGAGTCGTGGGCACCCGCGAAGGACATGCCCGTCTCGCGGATGAGCTTCGCGTTCGAGGCGACCGCCGACGGGTCGCGGGTCACGAGCGTCACCCACTTCCCGTCGCTCGACGGCCTCGAGAAGACCCTCGCGATGGGTGCCGTCGAGGGCTCGACGCTCGCGATGAACCAGCTCGATTCGGTGCTGCAGGACCTCCGCGAGTACGCGCAGGGCAAGGGCACGCGCACCGAGATCCTGGGCGACCAGCACGTGCGTATCACGCGACTGATCGACGGTCCCCGCGATCTGGTGTGGCGCGCGCACACCGAGCCGGAGCTGATGAAGCGGTGGCTGCTCGGACCCGACGGCTGGCGGATGACGGTGTGCGAGGTCGACCCGACGCCCGGCGGCCGGTACCGCTATGCGTGGGCGCCGGAGGAGGGGACCGACGGCGAGCCCTTCGGCTTCGACGGCGAGACCCTCCGTTCCGAACCGCAGCGGCGGATGGTGAGCACGGAGCACATGACCGACACCGACTACCCGTCGACCATCAACGACCTCTCGCTCTACGAGGAGGACGGCGCCACCCTCATCACGACGCTCATCGAGTATCCGAACGCCGAGATCCGCGACATGGTGCTCGCGACGGGCATGACCGACGGCATGGAGACCAGCTACGCCCGCCTGGAACGCGAGCTCGTGCACTAAATGTCGTTCGAGGAGAGCTGCACAACATTCTTGTGCAGCTCTCCTCGCCTCTGTTACCGTCAGTGGCCGGGAATGGTCCCGGCCAGGATTGTTACCTCCGCGGGCAAAACCTGAACGCTTCGGCGTTCAGGTTTTTTTTGTTCCCCGGGACGCGGACGGGACTGCCCTGAGGTTGGAAGAACGAGGAAATCGATGAAGATGAATCGACGAGCCGGCATCGTGTCGGCGACCGCGGTGCTTGCGCTGCTGGCGACGACGGTGGGCGCGCAGAGCGCTATCGCCGCCGTTCCGGCTGCTGCGCCCGCGGGTGTCGTGTCGGCCGCGAGCGCGACCGAGCCGGCGTTCACGACAGTGACCGGCGGCTCGATCATGGGCGCGAAGACGGACGGCGTCTACGAATACAAGGGCGTGCCCTATGCGACGGCGGACCGCTTCGAGAAGCCGGAGCCGGCCAGCTGGTCGGACACCCGCAAGGCTCTCGTCTACGGCGAGGTGTGCCCGAACGGCGCGACCTCCGTGAACGTCCACGAGTTCGTGACCCCCTCGGGTCAGGACCTCGTGGAGAACGAGGACTGCCTGAACCTCAATGTGTGGTCCACGACGCAGGAGACCGAGGCCAAGAAGCCGGTCCTGGTGTTCCTGCACGGCGGCGGTCTCTCGAACGGTTCGAGTGCGGAGCTGTCCTACTACGACGGTCACAACTTCGCGAAGAACAACGACGCCGTCGTCGTCAGCGTGAACCACCGGCTCAACGTGCTGGGCTACCTCGAGCTCTCGGCCTACGGCGACGAGTATGCCGGAACGGGCAACCTTGGACAGCTCGACCTCATCGAGGCGCTGAAGTGGGTGCGGGACAACGCCGCCACGTTCGGCGGCGACATCAACAACGTGACGATCATGGGTCAGTCGGGTGGCGCGCAGAAGGTCGGCGCGCTCATGGCGATGCCCGCCGCGCAGGGGCTGTTCCAGAAGGCCATCATGATGAGCAGCGGCCCCGTCAGCATCCCGCTCGATCAGGCGCAGGCGCAGACCGCGAAGGTCATGGACAAGCTCGGTGTCAGCACGGTCGAGCAGCTGAAGGCCGTTCCGTACGCGGATCTGAAGGCCGCCGCGGATGCGACCGGTTTCGTCGCCACCAACGTCGTCGACGGCGACGTCCTGCCCGAAGCGACGGTCGTGGACGGTGTGTTCTCGCCGCTGTCGAAGGACATCCCGGTGCTGACCACCAACACGTTCGGTGAGGTCATCGGCAACTCGGTCGCACTGACCTCGTGGACGACGTCGGCGGACCCGCTGAAGGACGCGTACAAGCCGAACAACGACGAGGCACGGGTGCGGGAGCGCCTCCAGGCGCAGTACGGCGACTGGACCGACACGATCATCGCCGAGTTCGAGAAGCAGTTCCCGGACCACGATCTGTTC
>JAVBUN010000064.1:0-6437 GCA_031555335.1 Microbacterium sp. | reverse complement strand
GCGACGGAGAGCAGAGCCAGCAGGATGCCGACCAGCGGTGCCCAGCCGACGGCGATGGTGGCTCCGGTGCCCCAGAGGTCGAGGGAACCGCCGTCGTCGTAGAGCGGAGCGAACGCGAGCGCGACGGATGCGGCGAACGCGGTGGCGATCGGCAGCACGAGGAGTCCCAGCACGCTGGCGAGGGCGAGGTTCGCGATCGCGCGCCACACGGCGGGATCGATGGACTGGCGCCAGAGGGTCAGCAGCCATCCGCCGAAACCGGGACGCACCCGGCTGCGCAGCCGGAGCGGCGGCAGCCCGAGGCCGTAGAGCCCGTCGACCCGCGACACCTCGAGCCACGCGAGGGCGAAGAGCACGTACACGGCGCCGACGAGCAGGAGGAGTCCGACGCCGAGCGCGGGGATGAGGCCGAGGCCGGTGCCGATCAGGGAGAACAGCGCGGTGAAGGCCAGCGGGCCCATGATCCCGAGGGCCGCGACCTGCGCGACCGCGCCGGCGACCGGGAGCGGCGCCAGAGTCGCGGCGCGAGTGGGCGGGGGGAGGACGGCGGTGGTCATGTCCCCACGGTAGGTCCCCCGCATCCGCCCGCGCAGCCGAGCCATCCCGACGGATCGCTTCGGGAAAACCCGAAGGCTCCGGCGGATGCGGACGCATCGATGCTCGACGGATGCCGGGGGTGCGGGTCAAGATGGTGCGAGGTCCTCCCTCCCCGACCGGAGCCCACCCATGAGCGAACGTACCGTCGACGCCCCCGTCGTGCAGGGGCCGGCGACCATGCGCAGCTTCCGTCAGGTGCTCGCGAACACCCTGGTCGCCAACGTCACCACGAGCTACCTGTGGTTCGCGCTCACCTTCTGGGCGTACCTCGAGACCGAGAACGTGCTCGCCACCTCGATCATCGGCGGCAGTTACATGCTGCTGGTCGCGGTGTTCGGCATCGTGTTCGGGGCGATCGTCGACCACATGAAGAAGAAGGCGGTGATGGTGCTCTCGAGCGCCATCACCCTCGCTGCCTACCTGCTCGCCGGGGCCCTGTTCCTGGCGTTCCCGGAGTCCGTGCTCATCGACTGGAACGGACCGTGGTTCTGGGTGTTCGCGGGCGTCATCCTCGTCGGCGGCGTGGTCGAGAACCTCCGCAACATCGCGCTGTCGACCACCGTCACGCTGCTCGTGCCGTCCGATCGGCGTGACCGGGCGAACGGCCTTGTCGGCACCGTGCAGGGCATCGCCTTCATGGTCACGAGCGTGTTCTCCGGACTCTCGATCGGGCAGCTCGGCATGGGGCCGACCGTGTTCATCGCGATCGCGGCGACCGCCGTCGCATTCGTCCACATCCTCTTCGTCCGCATCCCCGAGCGGGGCGTGCTGCGCGACCCGGACGCGGCGCCGAAGAAGATCACGATCCGGGGCGTGATCCCGGCGATCCGCGCGGTGCCCGGACTCATGCCGCTGATCGTGTTCACGACCTTCAACAACCTCATCGGCGGGGTGTTCATGGCGCTCATGGACCCGTACGGGCTGACGCTGTTCTCGGTCGAGGCCTGGGGGATCGTGCTGGGCGTCACGAGCATCGGCTTCATCATCGGCGGTGGGCTCGTCGCGAAGTTCGGCCTGGGCAGCAACCCGGTGCGCACCCTCCTGCTGGTGAACATGGGCGTCTCCATCCTCGGGCTCACCTTCGCGATCCGGGACTGGTGGTGGCTCTACGCCGCCGGGCTCCTCGTCTTCATGTGCCTCATGCCGATCGCCGAGGCGGCCGAGCAGACGATCATCCAGCGGGTGGTGCCCTACGAGACGCAGGGACGGGTGTTCGGATTCGCGGCGAGCATCGAATCGGCCGCATCGCCCGTCTCGGCGTTCCTCATCGGACCGCTCGCGCAGTTCTGGCTGATCCCGTACATGCGCACGGATGAGGGGACGCAGGCGTGGGGATGGCTGCTGGGCGACGGCGAGGCGCGCGGGATCGCCCTCGTCTTCGTCCTCGCGAGCCTCGTGATGCTCGTGCTCGTCGTGCTGGCCCTGATGTCGGCGCCCTACCGGCGGCTGTCGGCGTCCTACGCGGCCGCCGAGCCTCCGCTGTCGGGCGGGCAGGCCGCAGCGCCGGGCCTCCCCGCGTAGCCGGCCGTCGGACTCCGGTCACCGGCGGGCGGGGGAGGATGGAGGGATGACTTCTGCTCCTCCCGTGGCCAGCGCGCTCGACATCCGCCTCATCGCCGTCGACATGGACGGCACGCTCCTCGACGAGAACGGCCGCGTACCGACCGAGCTCTGGCCTTTGCTCGACGACCTGCGCGAGCGCGGCATCCTGTTCGCCCCGGCGAGCGGCCGGCAGTACGCGACGCTGCGGCGGGAGTTCGGCAGCCACGGCGATCACATGGTCTTCATCGCCGAGAACGGGACGTACGTCGTGCGCGACGAGCAGGAGGTGAGCTCCGACGTCATCGATCCGTCGCTCGTCTCGCGGGTGGTCACCGCCGCGCAGGGTATCGCGCAGGACTCCGGCGTGGTGCTGTGCGGCAAGCGCTCCGCCTACATCGCGCGGGACGACGCCCCGTTCCGCGCCGAGGTCGACAAGTACTACGCGAGCGTGCAGGTCGTGGCCGATCTCGCGACGGTCGACGACGACATCCTGAAGATCGCGGTGTTCGACTTCGGAGATGCCGAACGCACCACCGCCCCCGCACTGGCGCGATTCCGCGACGAGATGCAGGTCGTGGTCTCGGGGGCGCACTGGGTGGACATCATGAACGCCGGCGTCAACAAGGGCAGAGCGCTGCGCCGGCTGCAGGAGGCGCTCGGCGTGACGCCGGCCCAGACCGTCGTCTTCGGCGACTACCTGAACGACCTCGAGATGATGGATGCGGCGGAGCACTCGTACGCGATGGCGAACGCGCACGCCGAGGTCGCGGCCCGCGCCCGCCACCGCGCGCCGTCGAACCGGGACCACGGCGTCATCCGGGTGCTGGAGCGCCTGCTCGCCCCCTGACCCCCCGCCCCTCGCTCCCGCGCCCCCGCCCCCGCCCCTCCAGCCCGCGAGACAGCATCCGTTCCACGAAACAGCGCGTGATCCATGCTGTCTCGTGGAACCACTGCTGTCTCGCGGTCGTGCGGGCGGGCGGCGGGGCGGGGGCGCGGGGGCGGTCAGGCGTTCTTGAAGCTCCGCAGCCGCGCGAGGAGCGTGGGCGCATTGCGGTCGAAGATGCGACCGCCCACGATCACGCCCACGACGAGCACGATCGCACCCACGACGGGGCCGACGGCAACGGCGAGCCATCCGAACACTGCGTCGCCGGTCGTCGCGGCGAGGATCGCGAGGATCACCGACGGTGCCGCGAGCAGCACCACGACGCCCCAGATGAGGAAGACCGAGAGGCCCGTCAGCGCGTTCGTGCCGGGTACGCGCTTGAACGGGCTGTCGCCCGGCGCGGGCACGGGCATCACGATGAGCGCGGAGGTGATCGACGAGACGCCGTAGCCGACGAGAAGCAGACCGATGCTCGCGCCGAGAACGGGTGCGAGCAGCGTCCAGTGGCCCGAGATGCCCACCGTGACCACCGCCGCGACGAGCGTGAGCGGAAGCCCCAGCACACCCGCGCCCAGCAGACGGCCGACGCGGTCCTGTCGGCCGCGGATACCGGTGGCGAGCACGGTGGCGAAGGCGGTGCCGTCGTAGGAGATGTCGACGTAGGGGACGACCCCGAGGATGAACGCGACCAGCAGCGCCGCGAACGCGAAGACGGGGCTCGTCACATCCCAGCCCGAGTAGAAGAGCATCAGCACGGGGAACACCGGGACGACCAGGAGCTGACGCAGATAGCGGGGGTCGTGCAGCCAATAGGCCTGCGCGCGCCCCCATGTGGCGCCGGTGGCACCGGTCGGCACCCGCCCGATCCACCCGAGGGTGCCGGTCTTGACCTTCGCGGTGCTCGCCCGGGCGGGCGAGACCAGTGCGGCATCGAGTGACCGGCGCCACAGCCAGACCAGGACGCCGAGCGTCGCGACCGCGATCAGGAGCTTCAGCACGGCCGGGACGAGAGCTCCGGCGGCGAGGTCGCCGGGCACCGCCCACGCGGCCGCCAGCGGAGTCCACGAGAGCGCCGAGACGATGCCGCCCAGCCGCGCGAGCGGGTTCGGGCCCGCCGAGACGCCGGCCTCGATGAGGTTCATGATGCCGATGATGATCGGACCCGCCAGGATGATGATCAGGAATGCGACCCCGCCGATCAGTTCCCTGACGCGCCGATTTCCTCCGGCGCCGCGGGAGAGCGAAGCGATCAGGCGCGACGAGACCACGCACGTCAGCACTCCGAGCGGGATGCAGACGACGGCCGCGGCTGCCGCGCCCGGCCAGCGGAAGTAGGCCAGGAAGATGCCGAGAGCGCCCGCGATCGTCGCGATGCCCGGCACCCCCGTGAGCCCCGCCGCGGTGAGCGCGCGCACCATCTGCCCGGTCGAGATCGGGAAGGGGGCGAGCTTCGCGGGATCGAGAGTCGTGTCGACGCCGGCGACGAACAGCGGCCCGAGCGTCCAGCCGAGCAGCAGCACCCCGCCCGCGATCGTCACGACCACCCGGGCGACGTCGAGGCCGGCGGCACCGGCGAAGA
This sequence comes from Microbacterium sp., assembly GCA_031555335.1. Classification (GTDB taxonomy): domain Bacteria; phylum Actinomycetota; class Actinomycetes; order Actinomycetales; family Microbacteriaceae; genus Microbacterium. The sequence continues at coordinate 1,833 of JAVBUN010000064.1, read as the reverse complement.
AGAGTCCGACCCAGGCGAGCAGCAGCATCCCCGCCGCCCACAGGCTGCCGAAGATGAAGCCGACGAGCTGCCAGGGGTTCGACGCGAGCGTATTGCCGAGGACGCGGAACCGGATCCTCAGGAGAGTCGCAACCACTCCGGCCCCTTCGAGTGGTGGCGCCCGCCGACGAGCTCCACGAATCGGTCCTGCAGGCTCTGCTCGCCGCGCACTTCGTCGATCGTGCCCGCCGCCAGTACCCGCCCGGCCGCGATCACCGCGACGTGGTCGCACATCCGCTGCACGAGGTCCATGGAGTGACTCGACACGATCACCGTGCCGCCGCTGCCGGCATAGCCGCGCAGGACATCCTCGATGTTGGCCGCCGACACCGGATCGACCGACTCGAACGGCTCGTCGAGCACCAGGATGCGGGGCGCGTGCATGAGGGCGCACGCGAGCGAGACCTTCTTCGTCATTCCCGCGGAGTAGTCGACCACCGCCGTGCCCGCGGCCTCGGTGAGGTCCATCAGGGCGAGCAGGTCGGCCGTGCGCGCCGTCACCTGCTCGCGCGGGAGCCCGAACATCATGCCGGTGTAGGTGATGAGCTGCTCGCCCGTGAGGCGGTCGAACAGCCGGACCCCGTCGGCGAGGTTCCCGATCATGCCCTTCGCCGTCACCGGGTCCGCCCAGACGTCCACGCCGTGCAGCACCGCCGTCCCGGCGTCGGGTCGCAGCAGGCCCGTCGCCATCGAGAGCGTGGTGGTCTTGCCCGCACCGTTCGGGCCCACGAGCCCGTAGAACGATCCGGTCGGAACGCTCAGATCGAGCCGGTCGACCGCGACCTTCTCCCCGAACCGCTTGGTGAGCGCGGTCAGCTCGAGAGCGGGGCCGGCGGCGGGGGGAGGAGCAATCGGGGGGAGGGCGGCATCCGGTGTCGTCACGGGCCCATCCTAGGGAGGAAGGAGCAGGATGGAACCATGGTCACGATTCCCACCATCACCCTGAATGACGGCACGACGTTTCCCGAACTCGGGTTCGGAACCTACGGGCTGACCGGATCGGAGGGCGTCGACGCCGTCGTGTCGGCGCTCGAGACCGGCTACCGGCTGCTCGACACCGCCGTGAACTACGAGAACGAACGCGAGGTCGGCGACGCCGTGCGTCGCAGTGGCCTCTCGCGAGACGAGATCATCGTCACGACGAAGATCCCCGGTCGGGATCACGGTTACGACGAGACGATCGCGAGCGCCCGGGGGTCGCTGCAGCGGCTCGGCCTCGACCGCATCGACGTCTACCTCATCCACTGGCCGAACCCCCGCATCGACAAGTACGTCGAGACGTGGCGGGCGATGATCGCGCTGCGCGACGAGGGCATCGTGCGCTCGATCGGGGTGTCCAACTTCACGCCCGCGATGCTCACCCGCCTCATCGACGAGACAGGCGTCGCGCCGGCCGTGAACCAGGTGGAGCTGCATCCGTACTTCCCGCAGTCCGAGCTGCGCGCCTTCCATGCGGAGCACGACATCCGCACCGAGAGCTGGAGCCCCCTCGCGCGCCGCAGCGAGCTGCTGGACGAGAGTGTGATCCGGGAGATCGCCGACCGGCACGGTGCGACCCCGACGCAGGTCGTGCTGCGGTGGCACGTGCAGCTGGGCAGCACGCCGATCCCGAAGTCGGCGGATGCCTCGCGTCAGCTCGAGAACGCCGACGTTTTCGGCTTCTCGCTGAGCGACGACGAGGTCGACGCCATCTCGGGTCTCGAACGCGGACGGCTCTGGGACGGCGACCCCGACACGCACGAGGAGTTCTAACGGGTCGCCGTGATGCGGGGCGCGTGCCCCGTGTCGCGGCCT
>JAVBUN010000169.1:0-10302 GCA_031555335.1 Microbacterium sp. | reverse complement strand
CGTGATCACGTCGGCGGCACTGTCGACGGCCTTCAGCCGACCGCTCGAGGTGACGGCGACCGAGGACCGGTTCGCTGCCCGAGGCGTGTGACCCTCCATCTCGCCCTGCGGGCTCCCTCTGGGACTGCCTTCTGATAAGATCGTTCGTCGGCCCAGCGCCCAAGATCTTTCAGGAGCACATCCCATGAAGTCCGCGATCCACCCCGAGTACGCCCCGATCGTCTTCCGTGACCTCGCGAGCGGTGCGACGTTCCTCACGCGTTCGACCAAGACGAGCGACAAGACCATCGAGTGGGAGGACGGGAACACCTACCCGGTCCTCGACGTCGAGATCTCGGCGGAGTCTCACCCGTTCTACACCGGCAAGCAGCGCATCATGGACTCGGCCGGCCGCGTCGAGAAGTTCAACCAGCGCTTCAAGAACTTCGGCGCCAAGTAAGGCGTCTCACGAGAACGGCCCCGCTTCGGCGGGGCCGTTCTCGTTGTGGGCGACCGCGGTGCGATCTCAGCGGATCGGCCAGCGGCCGTCGATCGGATCCGCGGGGTCGATGCGGCCGAGCTTGACGAAGTATTCGGTGAGGCTCTCGGCCTGCTCGCGCGCCCACCCGATCTGCTGCGCGTGCAGTTCGGAACCCTCGGCGGGGAGCCGGTCGCCGAAGCGCTCGGCCAGCGCCTGGGCGACGCGGCCGGCTGCGATGGCGTCGGCCGCCGCCTCGTGCGCCGCCCGCAGCGGCACGGCGTAGTGGGCGGCGACGACGTCGAGCGTCCGCTTGCCGCGGCGGAAGCGGTCGACGGCCTTGTCGAGCACCAGCGGGTCCACGACGGGCGCCGGCGCGTGGATGGGCTCGAGGCCGTGGCGGAGAGCCTCGTGCTTGAGCATGGAGAAGTCGAACGGCGCGTTGTAGGCGACGACCGCGATGCCGCGCGCGAACAGATCGCGCAACGCCTCGATGATCTCGGCGACGACCTCGCCCGACGGGCGGCCCTCCCGGCGCGCGTGATCGGTGGTGATCCCGTGCACGGCCGTGGCCCCGGCGGGGATCTCGATCTGCGGGTCGGCGAGCCAGGCGGTGGACTCGAGCGGGTGTCCCGTCGCGTCGAGCAGCCCGACGTGAGCCGTCACGATGCGGTCGGCCGTGACGTCGATCCCGGTCGTCTCGAGATCGAAGACGCCGACCCGCTCGGCCCATCGCGGCCGGTCGAAGAGGGACAGCATGTCGGCCGGACTCGGATGCATGCCGCCAACGGTACGCGAGGGTGAGGACACCGCCGCGAGACCACGCCGGGGGCGGCTCGTAGACTCGTCGGGTGACCGCTCCGCATCCGTACGCCGCCCTGCTCGCCGAGATCCCCGTCGAGCGGCGCACCGTCGAGATCCTGGGCGGCGAGACGGTCTACTGGGTCTACGGCGATCCGGATGCCACCACGTCGCTGCTGCTCGTGCACGGATTCCGCGGCGAGCATCACGGCCTCGAACCCGTCGTCGCCCACCTGCCCGGCCTTCGGATCGTGTCCCCGGATCTGCCCGGCTTCGGCGAGACGGCGCCGCTGCCCGGCCGCACCCACGACATCGCCGCATATGCGGAGTGGCTGGCGGTCTTCGCCGCCGCCGTCGCCCCCGGCGCCGTCGTGCTGGGGCACTCGTTCGGGTCCATCGTGGCGGCCGCCGCTGTCGCCGAGGGACTGCCGACTCCGCGCCTCGTGCTCGTCAACCCGATCGGCGCGCCGGCGCTGGAGGGTCCGCGCGGCGTCCTCACGCGCCTGGCCGTCCTCTACTATCGGGCCGCGGCGCGGCTGCCGCGATCCCTCGGCGAGGGGCTGCTGCGCAATCGCGTCATCGTGCGGGTCATGAGCATCTCCATGGCGAAGACGCACGACCCGGCACTGCGCCGGTTCATCCATGATCAGCACGACACGTACTTCTCGCGGTTCGCCGATCGGGACGTCCTCCTCGACGCGTTCGTCGCATCCGTGTCGAACGACGTCAGGGCGTCGGCGCCGCGGATCACGATCCCGGTGCTGCTGGTGGCCGCGCAGCGCGACGACATCACCCCGATCGAGGCCGAGCGACGTCTCGCCCGGATGTTCGCCGATGCGGAGCTCGTCGAGATCCCGGATGTCGGGCACCTCATCCACTACGAGACGCCCGCCGTCGCCGCGGCCGCGATCAGACGGTTTCTCGCGCTTTCCGACGCCGGTACGCGTTGACGTTCATGCGATTGCCGCAGTTGCCGGTGTCGCAGTACCGCTTCGACTTGTTGCGCGAGTAGTCGACGTAGACGGAACGGCAGCCGTCCGCCGAGCACACGCGGATGCGGTCGTACTCGTCGGCCCGGATCACGTCCACGAACGCCATCGCCGTCTCGACCAGCACCCGGGTCGCCAGCGGGGCGTCGTCGTCGGTGCCGTGGATGTGCCACTGCTCGTACCCCTCGTGCGAGACGAGCTGCGGAAGCGCGCGGCCATCGCTCAGCATCGCATTCACGAGCGGCACGGCGCGGACGCGGTCGACGCTCCAGAGCTCCCGCAGGCGGGGGCGGATGCCGCGCAGGGCCGCGAGTTCGCCGGCATCCCGGTCCAGGCGCCCGCTGTAGGGCCGTTCATCGAGGAAGCGGTTCAGGTCGTCGAGACCGAGCAGATCGTCGCCGCGTTCGTCCGACGTGTCCGGTGAGGTGTTCACGAGGTCGACGGCGGCATCCAGCGCCAATCGTGTGTCATGGATGAACACCATGTTGACTCCTGACATCGAGGACCGGTAGTGTCACGAGCGTAATCGATGACACTCATGACAGGGGTCGCCATGGTCGACTCGACCGCTCCACATCCGATCATGGGGCCTCCGTCGCCGAGTTCCGCGCCCCGCGCCGCGGGTCTCGTGATCGGACTCGGCTCCGCGCTCGCGTTCTCCTCGAGCGGGCCGCTCGTGAAGCCCCTGCTGGAGGCGGGCTGGACCCTCGGCGCGGCCCTGCTGATCCGCATGGGCCTGGCCGCCCTCATCCTCTCGCCGGCCATCGTCCTGGCGGTCCGCCGCCGCCCCGGCATGCTCCGCCGGCAGTGGCCCGTCATCGTCGGCTTCGGCCTCACGGCTGTCGCGGGCTGTCAGATCTTCTACTTCGCGGCCCTGCAGCGCATGCCGGTGGCGGTGGCGCTGCTGATCCAGTACCTCACGCCGGTGCTCCTCGTGCTCCTCGCGTGGATCCGTACGCGCCGGGCGCCGTCCAGACTCGTCCTGGCCGGATCGCTCGTCGCCATCGCCGGGCTGGTGCTGGTCGTGGACATCTCCGGAGCGCGATTCGACCTCCTCGGCACCGGCTTCGCGCTGCTCGCCGCGTGCTGCATGGCGGCGTACTTCGTGCTCTCCGCGCGAGCGGGCGACGAACTGCCCCCGCTCGCGCTGGCCTCGGGCGGACTCGTCGTGGGCGCCGCCCTCATGCTGGTCCTGTGCGTCCTCGGGATCCTGCCGTTCGCGATGCCCATGGTCGACGTCACGGTGGCCGAGGTGACTCTGCCCGCGCTCGTGCCGATCCTGTGGATCGGGGGGATCGCGACGACGCTCGGCTACGCGCTGGGGGTCCGGGCGGTGCCCCTGCTCGGTTCCCGCGTCGCGTCGTTCGTCGGCCTGTCGGAGGTGCTGTTCGCGCTCGGCTTCGCGTGGCTGCTGCTCGGTGAGGCGCCGGGGCTGTGGCAGATCGTCGGGGGAGTGCTGATCGTCGGGGGAGTCGTGCTCGTCCGGCTCGATGCCGCACCGGCCGTCGAGCCGCGCGGCGAGGCCGCTAGCGTTCCGGTCGTGCCAGCTCCATGAGCGGGCCGACCCGGTAGGGGATCACCTCGCCCATCACGAGCGACGTCTCGGTGCGCTCGACACCGTCGATCGCGAGGATGCGCGCGTCCGTGTCGAAGAGATGCTGGGTATCGCGGCACGCGACCCGCACGAGCAGGTCGACGGCACCGCTCAGGCCGTGCGCCTGCACGACCTCGGGAACGAGGGCGAGCTGCTCGCGGATGCGCGGCAGCTCGTGCTGACGGAGGGTCACGCTGATGTACGCCTCGATCGGGAAGCCGAGTGCGTCCGAGGAGATCGCGCGCTCGTAGCTGAGGAACGCTCCCGCCTTGTCCAGTCGCGCCATCCGCGCCTGGACGGTGTTCCGGGACAGGCCGAGGCGTTCGGCGAGGGCGACCACGGTTGCGCGGTGGTCGCCGGCGAGGACCTTGAGCAGTTCGAGGTCGATGCGATCCAGATGTGACACGATGCACAACATTACCAGGGGTAGCATGCGGGAATGTTCGCAATCTGCTCACCAGCGGGGGAGCAGATGGTCGGGCGGAGCGGGCTCAGCTGCGCGTCGGGGAGGGGGTCGGCGTCGGCGTGCCGGAGCCCCGGTCCGTGAACAGGCCCAGGCCGTATGTCGTGAGGATGTCGTACGCGTCCTGGTAGGTCTCCGGCTCCGGATGCCCGGGACCGGCGTACTTCGCTAGCAACAGGCCCAACAGGCCCTTCGCGGGGGAGGTGAGCGGCTTCAGGGAGGACTTCAGCTCCTCGACCTGGTCCTCGTCGAGGAGCGGGGGGACGTAGGCCGGCGACACGGTGGGCCACGTGGACGGATGCCGGGGCGTGGTGAGGTTCGTGACGTCGAAGAGCGTGCGCGCGCCGCGGTCCCGATCCGTGAGCGGTGCGAGCCCGTGGAGGGCGCTCAGGGTCGCGATCACGGCGGCGTGGTGGATCTCGTCGTGGACGATCGTGCCCGCCTTCGTGTACGCCGACACGGCGATCGCCGGCACGCGGAGGCCGAGGCGGTCGAACCGGAACCCCATCTCGCCGGCCGGATGCTGCGGGTCGGGGGGCACGGCCGCGGGCGGCGGGACGTGATCGTACGTGCCGCCGTGCTCGTCGAACGTGATCAGCAGCAGGGTGTTGAGCGCGTTCGAGCCGGACGTACTGGCGGAGGTGCGCACCGCGTCGTACACGTTCGCCACGAGAGCTTCGCCGGCGCGGACGTCGGAGATCGCGGAGTCGAACACCGGCGACCCGTCGGCGTCGCTGCCGCGCAGCACGCCGAAGGGCGGGTGGAAGTCGTTGTGGTTGTACACCATGCGGGGCTCGATGAAGGCGTACGCCGGGAGCGTGCCGGCCGCCGCATCCGCGTAGAACCGGTCCATGTAGGCGAAGTGGTCGGTGCGCCAGTACTGCTCGAGTGCGGGGGCGTGCATGACTCCGGTCAACGAGACGAGCTGGTCCTCGTCGAAGTAGATCCGCCAGCTCACCCCCGCCTCCTCGAGGCGGTTGAAGATCGTGGGCGTGTCGGGTGCCGACAGCCATTTGGCGTATCCGCCGCCGTCGCGGTTCGTGACGAACCCGTGGGAGGTCGAAGCATGGAAGAACGACCGGTTGCAATAGGTCTGGCTGGGCACCGCGCAGTGCCACTGGTCGAAGACCGCGAACTCCTTCGCCAGCGTCGACAGCACCGGGAGCATGGCGGGGGAGAACCCGCCCATGATCACATCGGTCTCCGCCGCAGACGGATCTTTGCCGTGGCTCGTGCGTCGGTAGTTGACCACGTAGTCGCGGACGAACCCGCTCATCGTGGGCGTCGCCCCCTCGCCCGGCGCGTTGTACGGCGCGCGGATCCCCGCCTTCCAGTCCGTCTCGTTCGAGGCCGGATCGACGATGTCGAACAGCTGGGTGTTGACGTGCGGATAGGTCTCGCCCGGATCGGGGTCGGGCGAGCACATGATCGCGTCGGTGCTGCCCGTGTAGACGTGCGCGGGGATCTCGCGACCATCCGGGGCCCTGTTGCGGTACGAGCCGAAAGCCAGCCCGTCGAACGTCGCGCCCGCCGGCAGCGTCTTCTCGTCGTAGAGGCGGCCCAGCATGTTGTCGAAGGAGCGGTTCTCGCCCATCAGCACGACGATGTGCGCGAAGCCCGGCTCGTCCGCCGCGACCGACGGTCGGGCCGTGCCGGCGGCTGCGACGGCCGCACCGGCGGCACCGCCGACCGCGAGGCCGCCCAGCGCGAAACCTCCGACGCGCAGGAAGTCACGCCGACTGGTGGTCGCCGGTGTCGGGGCGCCGGGGGTGGGGTCGTCGCGGGAGCTCATCGCCCTCAGGCTACGACACCGCCGGAACCCGACGCTGCTGCGGCGTCTTCGCTGTCCGCGGTGTAATGGTCTTCGCAGCCGCGGCGTGCGCGTGTCGTCAGACCGCCGCGTACGAGAGCAGCCGCAGTCGCTCGCGCTCCCACAGGATGATGTGCGCCGAGCCGTTCGCGAGGCGTTCGCCGGGGATCGGGAACTCGTCGCCGCTGGCATGACCGATGACCTCGCGGATGAGGGCGCCGTGCGCGACCGCGACGACGGTGCTCTGCGCGACCGTGCCGCTGCGACGCGCGTCGGCGACGACACGCTGCAGACCGGCGAGGGCCCGCGCGCGCAGCTGTTCGCGCGTCTCGGCGTTCGGCACATCGGCATCGAACCAGGCGCCCCATCGTGCGTGGAACTCCGCCGCGGTCAGCCCCTCGGCGTCGCCGTAGGATCGCTCCCGGAGCGCCGGATAGAGCCGGGGCGCGCCGAGGCCGAGGCCGGTGCCGATGATCTCGGCCGTCTCTCGCGCGCGCGACAGGTCGCTCGCGGCGAGCCAGGTCGCGGCGGGGTCGATCTCGTCGCGCAGCGCCTCCGCCGTGGCGGCGGCTTGCGCGCGACCGGTGTCGTTGAGGGGGATGTCGGTGGAGCCCTGGATGCGCTGCGTGTGATTCCAGGCGGTCTCGCCGTGGCGGATCAGGATGAGGCGGGTCACGGTGGTGGATCTCTCCTCGGGGACAGGCGGGTGGTCAGTGCAGCGCGGGCAGCGCGTCTGCGAAGGCCGAGAGCACTTCGCTCGTGCCGGCGTCGATCTTGACGGTCGCGCGGGCGTCGACGCGCGTCGCACCGCGGTTCACGATGACGACGGGGATCTTGCGGCGTCGGGCTCGTTCGACGAGCCGGACGCCGGAGTTGACGACGAGCGAGGAACCCGCCACGAGCAGCGCCTCGCTCGTGCGCACCAGCTGCTCGGCCTCGCGGAACTTCTCCGCGGGGATGAACTCGCCGAAGAACACCACATCCGGCTTCAGCATCCCGCCGCACACGCTGCAGGCCGGGATGCGGAACTCCGCCGCGTTCTCGGGGGCGACGTCACCGTCCGGGCCGAGGGGCAGCTCCTCGTCGACGTCGAGCCAGGGGTTGTCGGCCTCGACGCGGGCGGCGAGGTCGCGGCGATCGAACACCTGCCCGCACTGCAGACAGCCGACGCGGCGCATCGTGCCGTGCAGTTCGACGACGCGCCGGTTGCCGGCGCTCACGTGCAGGCCGTCGACGTTCTGGGTGACGACGCCGGTGATCACCTCGTCGAGCTCGAGCGCCGCCAGCGCACGGTGGCCCGCGTTGGGACGCGCGGCGGCGAAACGACGCCAGCCGAGATGGCTGCCGATCCAGTAGCGCTGCCGGGAGAGGTCGCTGGCGAGGAAGTCCTGCACCGTCATCGGCGTCCGTGCGGGCGCGCCCTGGCCGCGATAGTCGGGGATCCCCGAGTCCGTCGAGACGCCCGCACCGGTCAGCACCGCCACCCGGCGGCCCGCGAGGACCTCGATCGCACGCTCGATCTGCGCGTTGGTCGCAGCGTCCGCATCCGTCACGACTGGCACAGTTCCTCCACACATCGAGCCTACGCCCGCAGGTTTGCCGGGAGGTTTCGTGGCGACGAGAAATCCCCGACGTGCGGCTGGTTAGGTGGAGGCATGCGTATCGAACGGATCCCAGATGCCGACGACCCGAGGCTGTCGGACTACCGGGACCTGACCGATGTGGCCCTGCGGCGGGTGCAGGAGCCGGCCGAGGGGCTGTACATCGCGGAGTCGGCGAAGGTGATCGCCCGGGCTCTCCGAGCCGGACACCGCGTGCGTTCGGTGCTCGTCCAGGAGAAGTGGGTCGACGAAGTCGTGACGCTGCTCGGTGACACCGACGCCCCGTTGTACGTGACCGACGCCCGGATCGCCGAGCAGCTGACCGGCTACGCCGTGCACCGCGGGGCGCTGGCCGCGATGCACCGGCCGCCGCTGCCCGACCCGGCCGCGATCCTGCGGGACGCGCGGACGGTCGTCATCCTCGAGGACATCGTCGACCACACCAACGTCGGCGCCGCCTTCCGCGCGGCGGCGGGGCTCGGGGCGGATGCGGTGCTGGTCACCGAGCGCTGCGCCGACCCGCTCTACCGGCGGAGCGTCCGAGTGAGCATGGGGACCGTGTTCCAGGTGCCGTGGACGCGCCTGCCGGCGTGGCCCGCGGCGCGCCGGCTGCTGCAGGACGCCGACGTGCACGTGGCGGCGCTCGCGCTCGCGGAGGACGCCGTCGATCTCGACGTGTTCGCCGCGTCCCGCCCGGAGCGGGTCGCCGTCCTGCTCGGCGCCGAGGGCGACGGACTCAGCCGGGCGGCGCTCGGCGCCGCCGACACGGTCGTGACGATCCCCATGGCGGGCGGCGTCGACTCGCTCAACGTCGCTTCGGCGAGCGCCGTGGCGCTCTGGGCGCTCGCGCACCCGCCGCGCTGACTCGCGGGTGGGAGGGACGGGTCACGCGGTCGGCGCCGAATCGTCCACATCCGTCGACGCCACGACCGCGGCCCCGTCCGTCGCCCGCCGGAGGAACACGGGCGCAGGTTCCGGGCGCTTCGCCGTGAGATGGTCGCCGGAGGACTGATGCCGCAGCCGCCGGAGCACCCACGGCACGAGATGCGTGCGGGCCCACACGAGATCGCCGCCGCGCGCTGCGCGCCAGGTGAGCCGCGGCAACGGGTCGGGCTGCATGGGCATCAGCTCGTTCGGCACGTTCAGCGCGCGCAGCACCATCCGCGCGACCTCGTGGTGGCCGAGCGGGTTCATGTGCAACCGGTCGTCGGCGAAGAAGCGCATGTCCTGGATCTCTTTGAGCGCCCACTGGTCGGCGACGATGCAGTCGTACTTCTCGGCGATCGCGCGCACGTTCTCGTTGTAGATCGCCACTTTGCCGCGGAACGGCCGGAAGACCGGGGTGAAGTTCGTGTCGATGCCGGTGAACACGAGGACGGAGGCGCCCGCGGAGCTCAGCCGGATCACGGCGTCCTCGAACTGCTCGGCGATCTCGTCGGGATCGGTGCCGGGACGGATCACATCGTTGCCGCCGGCGCAGAGGCTCACCAGATCGGGTTGCAGCGCGAGCGCCGGCTCCACCTGTTCGGCGACGATCTGCCCGATGAGCCGGCCGCGCACCGCCAGGTTGGCGTAGGCGAAGTCTTCGACGGATGCGGACAGCACCTCGGCCACGCGATCGGCCCACCCGCGGTTGCCGCCGGGGGAATCGGGCGAGGGGTCGCCGATCCCCTCCGTGAAGGAGTCGCCGATCGCCACGAACCGGCGCCACGGATGGGGGTGCGGGTTCGGGACGTAGGGCGTGCGATTCGCGTCGAGGGCGTCGTCTGTCGTCATCTGGTCACCTCGTCGTCAGCCTAACCCCGCCCCTGCCCGGAGCGCCCTCCGCGGCATCCGGTGGGTGCATCCGAGTGGGGTCGGGGTCGCCTATCGTGGACAGTCGCGATCGAGAGCGGGCGGAGGTGATGTCGTGAGCGAGGACGAGCAGCTGCTCGCGGTCGACCCCGAGTCCGCGGACGCGCCGCACATCGGCAGCTTCGCCGCCGAGCACCTCTCGCCGACGTATCCGCAGCGCGCGCCGTGGGGCACCGCGCAGCGGTTGCGCGCCTGGCAGGCCGAGGCGCTCGATCTGTACTTCTCGCTCGACGGACCCGACGGCGTCGGCAAGGGACCGCGCGATTTCCTCGCCGCCGCGACCCCGGGCGCCGGCAAGACCACGTTCGCGCTCCGGCTCGCGAGCGAGCAGATGCGCCGCGGCGTCGTCGACCGCATCGTGGTCGTCGCCCCGACCGAGCACCTGAAGACCCAGTGGGCGGATGCGGCGGCGCGCGTCGGCATCCGTCTCGATCCGCACTTCTCCAACCGCCACGCGATGCCCTCGCGCCAGTACCACGGCGTGGCCGTGACCTACGCGCAGGTCGCGGTGAAGGCCTCCGTGCATCAGCTGCTCGTGATGGATCGGCGGACGCTCGTGATCCTCGACGAGGTGCACCACGGCGGCGACGCACTCAGCTGGGGCGACGCGCTGCGCGAGGCATACGCGCGCGCCACCCGACGGCTGCTGCTCTCGGGCACGCCCTTCCGGTCCGACACGGCGCCGATCCCGTTCGTGGAGTACCACCCCGACCACCAGGGCACCCGGGTCTCG
>JAVBUN010000076.1:0-2560 GCA_031555335.1 Microbacterium sp. | reverse complement strand
GCATCGGCGCCAAGGCGACGCTCCTGATCGGCCTCGGCCTCATCGTGGTGTTCGCCCTGTTCTGCGCCCTCAGCGGCAGTGTCGACGCCATCATCGGCTTCCGCGCGGGCTGGGGGCTCGGAAACGCGCTCTTCATCTCCACCGCGCTCGCCACGATCGTGGGCTCGGCCACGGGCGGCAGCGGCGCGGCGATCGTCCTCTACGAGGCGGCGCTCGGCATCGGCATCGCGGTCGGCCCCCTCCTCGGCGGGCTCCTCGGCGAGGTCAGTTGGCGCGGCCCGTTCTTCGGCGTCGTCGCGCTCATGGCGATCGCCTTCGTCGCGGTGCTGGTGCTGTTGCGCGGACCGCGCGAGGAGCGGCACCCGGTCGCCCTCTCCGCGCCGTTTCGCGCACTCGGGCGTCCTGCGCTCGCGATCCTCGCCACCGCCGCGCTGTTCTACAACATCGGGTTCTTCACGCTCCTCGCGTTCTCGCCGTTCCCCCTCGGATTCGGCGCCATGGGAATCGGCTTCACGTTCTTCGGATGGGGCGTGGCACTCGCCGTCACGAGCGTGTGGGTCGCACCCCTTCTGCTGCGCCGCTTCCGCCGGTCGAGCGTGATGCTGGCGGTCCTGCCGCTGCTCGCCGTCGACCTGATCGTGGGCGGGCTGCTGGTGGCGGATGCGGCGGCGCTGGTGACCTGCATCATCGTGGGCGGGCTCCTCCTCGGCGTCATGAACACCGTCCTGACCGAGGCCGTCATGGAGGCGACGGACCTGCCGCGCTCGGTCGCCTCGTCGGCCTACTCGTCGGTGCGCTTCCTCGGCGGGGCAGCGGCGCCGCCGCTCGCCGCCCTCCTCTGGCATGCGTTCGACGCGACGGTGCCCTACCTCGTCGCCGCCGCGGCCGTCCTGCTCGCCGCGCTGACGATCGCGCTCGGTCGCAGGGCGCTCGCCCGGATCGACGAGCGGGAGGCCGCGCCCGCCGAGGAGGCCGCCGCCGTCCTCGTCGGCGACGCCGGCTGACCGCCTCCCGCCGCCCCGCCCCCTCGATCCGGGGGCGGCGGGGCGCGGGCTACGCTGAGATCACGACAGCGCGGTCCCCATCACCACCGAAAGGACCACGGATGTCCGCACGCAGGCTCGTCTCGCACCACGCGGGCTTCTGGATCGTCGCCGGCGTCTTCCTCGCCGTCATGGCGTACTCGACGGTACCGACGCCCCTCTACCCGATCTACCAGGAGCGCGACGGCTTCCCGGTGCCCGTCGTGACGCTGATCTTCGCGGCCTACGCGGTCGGCGTCGTCGTGAGCCTCTTCCTCGCCGGGCACGTGAGCGACTGGATGGGGCGCCGCCGGGTGCTCCTGGTCGCCGTGCTGGTCTCCGCACTGTCGGCCGTGCTGTTCCTCGTCTGGAACGACGTGCCGGGCCTGCTCGTGGCCCGCTTCGTGAACGGCGTCAGCGTCGGGATGCTGACCGCCACCGCGACGGCGCATCTCGGCGAACTGCGCGCCCGGGCGCGGCCCGACGAGACCCGTATCGTCGCCGCATCCGTCGCCGGGGTCGCGAACCTCGGCGGGCTCGCGCTCGGTCCCCTCATCGGCGGCCTGTTCGCCGAGTACCTGCCGGCGCCGCTCCTGCTCCCCCACGCCGTCTTCCTCGTGGTGCTGCTCGTGGGCGCGTTCCTGCTCACCCGTGTTCCCGAGACGGTGCAGCCGCCCGAGGTGCCGCGGAAGTACCGGCCGCAGCGGATCGCCGTCCCGCCGGCGTCCCGTTCGGCCTTCATCGCCGCCGGGTTCGGCGCATTCGCCGGATTCGCCATCTTCGGGCTGTTCACCTCGCTCACCCCGACCTTTCTCACCGGCACCTTCCACGTCTCCGACCATCTGGTCGCGGGGGCGGTCGCCTTCTCCGTGTTCGCCGCCGCGGCGGCCGGGCAGGTCGTGCTGGCGGGGCTGCGGCTGCGCACCCAGCTCGCGGTCGCGGGCGTCGCGTGCGGCGTCGGGCTCGTGCTGATCGCGACCGGCGCCCTCCTCCCCGTCTTCGCGCTCTTCATCGTCGGCGGTGTCGTCGCCGGCCTCGGCGTCGGCGTGCTCTTCAAGTCCGCGATCGCGACCGCCGCGTCGCTCGCCGATCCGCACCGCCGGGGCGAGACGCTCGCGCTCATCTTCCTCGTCGCGTACTGCGGGCTCGCGCTCCCCGTGCTCGCGGTCGGCGTCTTCCTCACGTTCGTGCCGCAGACGACGGTGCTCCTCGTCTTCTCGGCACTCGTGCTGGTCGCGACGGTCGCCGCCGCGGTCGTCATGCGACGGCGCGAGACCACTCGCTGAGACGCCGCGGGAACCCCGCGCCGCCCTGTCGCCGCACCCGCGCGCGACGAGCCCTAGAGTGGGCGTGTCCGCACGAGGGAAGGATGCAGTCATGGCCGAGTTCAGCCGCGGTTTCGGAGCCAGACGGCGCGAGCCCGTTCCGGATCTGCCGCCCGGGCAGTACCTCACCGCCGACTTCCCCGTGCTGTCGGCGGGGCCGACCCCCCGCATCCGTCTGGACGAGTGGACGTTCCGCATCCGCACCGAGAAGGG
>JAVBUN010000249.1:0-5428 GCA_031555335.1 Microbacterium sp. | reverse complement strand
GCACCGAGGTCGAGCTGGCGGAACACCTTGCGCAGCGCGAACCGGCGCACCTGGCGGTCGTTGGAGGTGAAGCCGCCGTCCTTGAACACGGGGGCGGAGAACAGGTTGGTGGTGACCATCGGCACGATGAGGCCGGTGTCGGCGAGCGCCCCGGTGAGGCGGTCGATCTGCGTCTGGCGCTCCGCATCCGTCGAGCCGAACGCGAACAGGTCGTCGTCGTGGAAGGTCAAGCCGTAGGCGCCCAGCTCGGCGAGCTTCTCGACGGCGTGGACCACGTCGAGCGCAGGGCGTGTCGGACCACCGAACGGATCGGTGCCGTTGTAGCCGATCGTCCAGAGACCGAACGAGAACTTGTCGGCGGGAGTAGGGGTGGGCATGACGCTCCTTTGCGATGTGCGAGGCACCAACCAATAAGTTGTGCTTCACAACATACTACGCTGGGACAATGAGTGCGACACGCATCCGACAGCAGAACCTCGCGGCCGTGGTGGAGCTACTGCACCACGGCGGTCCGCAGGCCCGTGCAGCACTCACCGAGACCACAGGGCTGAACAGATCCACGGTCGGCGATCTCGTCGCCGAGCTGGTCTCGCACCGGCTCGCCGAGGAGCGCGCGCCGGACGCCGCCCGACGCGCCGGGCGACCTTCTCCCGTCGTCGCCCTCACCTCGCACGCCGTGGCGATCGCGGCGAACCCCGAGGTGGACGCGCTCACCGTGGCCGCGATCGGACTGGACCGCACGATCCTCGCGCGCGCCCGCATCGTGTGGGATGCGGAAGCCTCCCCGGCACTCACGGCGACGCTGCTGGGAGAACAGGTGCGCAGCTGGCGCTCGACGCTCCTCGCCGGGCACCGGCTGGTCGGCGCCGGAATCGCCGTCCCGGGCCTCGTCCGCGCGGACGACGGGGTCGTGCGCGACGCCCCCCACCTGCGCTGGCGCGACGTGCCGCTCGCCGCACTCGTGCGCCGCGAGACCGGACTGTCGACCGGGGTCGGCAACGACGCGAGCCTGGGCGCCCTCGCCGAGCACCGGTTCGGCGCGGCGCGCGACGCGGACGACGTCGTCTACCTCAACGGCGGGGCGAGCGGCATCGGCGGCGGCGTCATCGTCGGAGGCGTTCCCCTCGGCGGGGCCGGCGGCTACGCCGGAGAGTTCGGGCAGAATCGTCCCGGCATCGAGGATGCCGCGGATCGACGCGTTCCGGGCGGAGTCCTGGAGGACGAGGTCAATCGCACCCGGCTGCTCACCGCGCTCGAGCTGCGGGATGCCGACGACGCCGAACTATCCCGCGCCCTCGGCGCCGCCGACGCCCCCGCAGCGCTCGAGGAGATCGAGCGGCAGCGCCGCATCCTCGCGACGGCCCTCGCCAACGCCGTCAACGTGCTGAACCCGGGCGTCGTCGTGCTGGGCGGATTCCTCGCCTCGCTCGCCGGCCGCGACCTCGAAGGGCTCGCCGAAGACGTGAGAGCGCAGGCGATGTCGGCCTGCGCCGAGGGTCTCGAACTCCGCCTGGCGTCGCTCGCCGACGACCGGCTCCTCGTCGGAGCGGCGGAGCTCGCCTTCGCGCCGGTGCTCGCGGACCCCCTCGTGGAGACGACCGTCGCCTGATCAGCGGCCGGAGCCACTGCACGCCTCATCCCCGCGTCCGACGAGCGGCAGCCGCGGTTTCCCGTCAGGCCGATTCGCCGTGGCGCGGCACCAGCTCGCCGTCGATGACGTCGATACCGGGAACACCCTCGAAGGCGGGTACCGCGGATGCGGGATCGGGCTTCGAGTCGTCGGGCCGAGCGATCACGAGCAACACCTCCAAGGATGTCCTCACTGTGCCGCATCCCCGCGCGGCGCCGGGGGCCCTTGACAGGCTCCAGCCTCGGGCGTACCCGGGGTCAGGCGGTCGGCTCGACCGGCTCGTCCGGCGGCTCGGGGACGATCGTGAGTCCGGCGGGGCCGGACGCCGCGAGCATCAGCTCCTCGATCCACGCCCGGTTGATCTTCGGTTGGCGGCTGCCGTAGAAGTGGAACTGCATCGGCACCGAGGGGTGCACCCAGAAGCTCCGGCGGCCGCTGCCGTCGCCGATCTCGACGTCGAACATGAACGCCTCGCCCCGGCGCAGCTTGTTCATCACGACGATGCGCAGGTGCGAGAGCGTGCGGTCCTCGATGTCGACCGCATTCGCGTTGGTGTCGTAGATGAATCGGCCCACGACTCGAGCATAGGCCAGGCGACTCGGCACACACTTCCGAACCACCGCCGACTATGGTGGCCCCATGGGAACGATCTACTACGGCGGGAGCAGCACCCCGATCCACATCGAGGATCGGGCCCTCGCCCACCTGAAGGTCGTCATCGCGACGAAACTGCGCCGCGGTGAGAGTTTCACCCTCTCGTGGCGTCACCCCGACGACCAGCCGCGCGGCCGCAGCACACTGTGGCTGCATCCGTCGATCCCGCTGCGCTTCGTCTTCGACGACCCCGAGCCCGCGATGCTGAGCCGGGAGTGGATCGAGGAGCTCGCGAACTCCGCCAACTCCTCGGGCGGCATCATGCTCGTCTCCGAGCACTTCGACACCGAGACGCTCCCGACCGTCGAGAGCTGATCGCGGCAGGGGTCAGAGCGCCAGGCCCACCGCGAGCGCGACGATCGAGATCAGCGGCAGGACCAGCTGCACGAGGGCCGCGCGCGCCTTCGACGGGTCGGAGATTAGCAGCACGAGGCCGGCGGCGACCATCGAGCCGCATCCCACGAACACGAGGGTCGCGCCGACCGGTATGAGGCCGAGCGCGACGAGCACCACGCCGAGCACCGCGGCCACCGCGAGGAACAGGTTGTAGAACCCCTGGTTGAAGGCGAGCGGCCGGGTGATGCGCGCCTCGTCCTCGCCCAGGCCGAAGGTGCGCCGCGCCCACGGACCCGTCCAGACGAGCGACTCGAGCCAGAAGATGTAGACGTGCACGGCGGCGGCGAGCCCCGCGAAGACGAGCCCGACGATGATCATGGGTCCATCCTGTCGGTCAACGGCGCGAGCCGCGAGCCGCACGTGTCGCCGCGGCGCGCACCGCCGATCAGCGCGGCGCCGAGAACGCCGGCGGGCCCCAGACGCCCGGGGCGGGGAGGGCGGCGTCCCGCACGTCGATCCCCTGCGGCCCGACGCTCGCGACGCAGGCGAGCAGAGACAGCGTCGGGATGCCGATGTGCCGGTGATCCCGGATAATGGCGCGATCGTCGGTCGCCGGGAGCGCGGCGCTGCGATCGATGACCGCGATCCACTCGTCCCACCACCGCCCGTCCGCGGCCTCCCCCGCGTCCGTCCCCGCCGCGGCGAACGCGGGGAGCCACGCCGTGATGCGCGCGGTCCGCGGATCGTCGAGGTCGTCGTGGGCGATCATGTGCGTGCCCGGCTCGAGCGTCGCCGTGCGCAGCACCGCGCCGTCCCAGCTGCGCACCCGCGCCCCGTCGGCACCCACCTCGAGCAGGTTGAACCCGCGGGTGCGCGGCGCCGCATCCGGTCCGGCGCCCGCGACGGACGCGAGCGGGAGGGTGCCGCGGCTCACCGCGGCCGCGTCGGGCAGCGTGCCGTCGTCCGCGCGGTTCAGCAGCACCGCGAGTCGCGAGGTGGCGGGATCGGCGGCGAGCCAGGCGCCGCCGGCGCGCACGTCGTGCACGCCGATCACGCCGGGATGGGTGTCGGGCCACCATGCGCCGAGGGGATGCCACGGCCGCCCCGGGTCCTCGTCCCGCACGGCGACGAGCCGCGTGGGCTCGGCCGGATCGTCGGGCACGCGGATGACAACGGTGCACATACGCGGGGGGCTCCTTCGAGGCGGGGGAACGGGCGTGCGAGAATCGAGCCGTGTTCGTCGTCGTCGGAGTCACGGGCGGTATCGCCGCGTACAAAACGGTACAGCTGGTTCGAGAGCTCGTCCGCGCCGGGCACGAGGTGCACGTGATCCCGACCGAGGACGCGCTGCGTTTCGTCGGGCTCCCGACCTGGGAGGCGATCAGCCGCAACCCGGTGACGACATCGGTGCACGACGACGTCGCGCGGGTGCGGCACGTCGCCCTCGGGCAGCGGGCCGAGCTCGTCATCGTGGCGCCCGCCACCGCGAACACGCTCGCGAAGATGGCCGCCGGCATTGCGGACGACCTGCTCGGCACGACTCTGCTCGCCACCACCGCGCCGATCGTCGTGGCGCCCGCGATGCACACCGAGATGTGGCGGCATCCCGCGACCGTCGCGAACGCGGCGATCCTCCGCGACCGCGGCGTCCGGATGATCGGGCCCGAGGACGGACCCCTCACCGGTGGCGACAGCGGCCCGGGTCGGATGAGCGAGCCCGCGGACATCCTCCACGCCGCGCTCGGCGCGCTCGCCCCGCAGGATCTCGCCGGCATCCGCGTGCTCGTGACCGCGGGCGGCACCCGCGAGCCCATCGACCCGGTGCGCTATCTCGGCAACCGCTCGAGCGGGCGGCAGGGCGTCGCCGTGGCGCTCGCGGCCGCCGATCGCGGCGCGGCCGTGAGCCTCGTCGCCGCGCACATCGACGCGGCGGTGCTCGCGGTCGCATCCGCGCACCCGCGCGTCCGGGTCTCGCACGCCGGGTCGGCCGCCGAGCTGCAGTCCGCGGCGACGGATGCGGCTGCCGACGTCGACGTGATCGTGATGGCCGCCGCGGTCGCCGACTACCGCGTCGCCGAGGTGTCGGATCGGAAGCTCACGAAGGACGCCGGCGACGGCACGTTGACGCTCGCGCTGACCGAGAACCCCGACATCGTCGCCGGGCTCGTGGCCCGGCGACGCCCGGGACAGACGATCGTGGGCTTCGCGGCCGAGACGGCGACCGGCGACGAGCTGCTCACCCGCGCGCGGGCCAAGCGCGCCCGGAAGGGCGTTGATCTCCTGGCGGTCAACGAGGTCGGCTGGGACCGCGGGTTCGAAGCGGCGGACAACACTCTCCTGCTGCTGACCGCGGACGCGGAGCCGGTGACGCCGGTGCACGGCAGCAAGCGCGAGGTCGCCGAGTCCCTCTGGGACGCGGTGCAGCGCCTGCGCGCCTGAGCGCGGCCGCACGCGCTGCGCCCCCGCACGCGCTGCTCCCCCGCATCCGCATCCGCATCCGCCCGTACTCTCCGACGCCGCCGCGCAACGAGCGGAGGGGATCCGACCGGCGGAGGAGCGTTCGGCCCCGAAGCATCCTCCCACCGTCGAATATCCTCCGTGCGCCTCGCGCTGCCGCCTCCCTGCGCCTCGCGCTGCCGCATCCGTGCGCCTCGCGCAACCCCCGGGCGTCTCGCCGGCGCATGCCTAACGTCGAGTCCGCACCCCACCCCGGAAGGACAGGACGATGACGCGATTCGGCTACACCCTCATGACGGAGCAGAGCGGCCCGAAGGAGCTCGTGCGCTACGCGACGGGCGCGGAGGATGC
>JAVBUN010000207.1:0-2546 GCA_031555335.1 Microbacterium sp. | reverse complement strand
TCGCGTATCGACCGGTCCCCCAGGCGGTCAGGTCCGCCGCCGTCCCCCGCACGACGAGCGGGTCGTCCGATTCGCCCGGCTCCAGGATCCGGTACACCGCATCCCGGTCCACCGGCTCGAGCACGACGTCCCGGTCGCCGTCCGAGCGCTTGCGGCGCCAGACCTTGATGAGGTCCTCGAGCAGCAGGTCGTGGAGAGGCGCCGGGAAGTCCGTGAACCGGCCGCCGTTGCGGAGGTCCACCGCGTGGATCCAGACCTCCCTCGTCCGCATCCACACCGTCTCGGACGCCGGGACGAGACGCCCCTGGGCGGTCCGCACCTGATGCGACCACGCCTCCTCGGGGAGGTCCCGCCACTCGACGTTCAGGTGCACTGCGGCGTGGGCGGCGAGGTTGCGCAGCGCCTCGGTCGGAAGCGTCGCGCCGAAGGCAATCTCCTCGGCGCGCTGCCCGTCCGAGCTGTACATCGGGGTCTCGATCCCGGTGCGGGCCCATTCGACCAGCCGGGCGACCGCACGCGCGTTGAACCCGACGTGGGCGACGAGGTGCCGACGGGTCCATCCGGGAAGCAGCGACGGCGCGTCGAACTCGCGGTCCGGCAGCTCGTTGAGCTTGCGCGCCCAGTACGCCTGCCCGCGCCGCATGAGCAGCAGCCCCGCGGCGAGCGCCGGGTCGGTGACGTTGTCGGTGCGGCCCGGCATGTCAGCTCGCCGTGATGACGTTGCGCAGTTCCCCGATCCCCTCCACGCGGGTGACCAGCGTCGACCCGGGGGTGAGATAGCGCGCGGGCTTGCGGGCGTGTCCGACGCCGCCGGGGGTTCCGGTGACGATGACGTCGCCCGGGCGCAGCGTGAAGATCTGCGAGATGTAGGAGATCAGCGCGGCCGGCCCGAAGACGAGGTCGTCCGTCGGCGTCTGCTGCACGGTCTCACCGTCGACCTCGCCCTGCAGCAGCCCACCGAGGGCGTAGTCGTCCGCGGTGACGAGCACCGGACCGAACGGGGCCGTCGCCTCGAAGGTCTTGCCCTGGAACCACTCGGGGGTGCGGTACTGGTAGTCGCGCATCGTGACGTCGTTCATGACGGAGTATCCCGCGATGCTCTCCTCGGCCTCGACCTCGGTGGCGTTTCGCACCGTCGTGCCGATCACGACCGCGAGCTCCGCCTCCCAGTCCACCGCATCCGCCGCGACCGCGGGCAGCACGATCGGGTCGTACGGTCCGACGAGCGCCTCGGGGTACTTCGCGAACAGGGTCGGGTACTCGGGCAGCTCGCGTCCCATCTCGAGGATGTGGTTGCGGTAGTTCAGACCGACGCACACGATCTTGCCCGGGGCGGGGACGACCGGGGCCCACGCCTCGTCCGCGAGGTCAGCGAGGGGCCGGGCGGGGCCGTCCGCCTCGGCCGCGCGCTCGCGCCAGCGGGGGTCGCGCAACAGGTCGCCGACGTCCGCGACGCCCGGGATCTCGATCGCGTGGGCGTCGTCGACGCGGACCGCGATCGTGCCGTCGGAGGTGCGGAGGGTGGCGAGGCGCATCAGATGTTGTCCTTATCGGGGGTGTAGGTGCGGGTGAAGCCGAGACGGTCGATGATCGGGCCGTCGTTGAAGCGGAACAGGTCGAACTCGGTATCGGCCCGAAGCGACCACGGCACCCAGCTTGGCACCACGAACAGGTCGCCCTTCTCGAGCCGATGCTCCGTATCGCCGAGCACGACGGAGCCGCTGCCCTCGAAGACCTGCCAGACCGACGAGCCCACCTCGTGGCGCAGCGCCGTCTGGAAGCCGGCCCGGATGCGGTGGAACTCGCACCGGATCGTGGGCATCACGTCGCCGCCGGTGGTGGGGTTCGTGTACCGGATGGCGGCATGGCCCTGCTCGACCGTGGCCGGGTAGCCCTCGTCCTCGAGCGCCAGCTGCTCGCGCAGGGCGGCGTCGGTGTACTCCCAGCGGTAAGCCGACAACGGCGAGCTGACCTTGTCGTCGAGGCCCGAGAGCGGGCGCAGGCCGGGGTGCGCCCACAGGCGCTCGGCGCGCGAGGTCTGCGGCGAGGCCTCGTCGGTGACGCGCTCGGATCCGAACTCGAAGAACCCGACGTCGGTGTAGCTGGAGAAGGGGATGTCGAGGCCGTCGATCCAGGCCATCGGCTCGGCGGTGTCGTTGTGGTGGCCGTGGAAGTTCCATCCCGGCGTGAGCAGCAGGTCGCCCCGGCTCATGCGGACGGGGTCGCCGTTGACGACGGTCCAGACTCCTTCGCCCTCGACGACGAAGCGGAACGCGTTCTGGCTGTGCCGGTGCTCGGGGGCCGTCTCGAATCCACCGAGGTACTGGATGGCGCACCACAGCGTGGGGGTGGCGTACGCGGTCCCGGGAAGGCCCGGGTTCACGAGACCGATCGCGCGGCGCTCACCGCCGCGGCCGACCGGCACCAGCTCGCCCGATCGCTCGGCGATGTCGAACAGCGTCTTCCAGCGCCAGACGTGCGGTACGGCGACGGGGGCGGGGGTCATGGGCATGAGGTCGTCGCGCTGCGTCCACAGCGGTGCCATC
>JAVBUN010000131.1:0-11543 GCA_031555335.1 Microbacterium sp. | reverse complement strand
CACCCACCGCGTGAGCGCGCCGGACCTCTCGAGCGGCGAGAAGCCCAAGGGACCGGCCTCGTACTTCCCGAGCATCGAGAAGACCTATGGCCGCCCGATGCAGGAGTGGCTCGACCTCGTGGTCGCGCAGCTCGACGCCGGTCGCCCTCACATGGAGGTCGTCGCCTGGCTCAAGGATGAGCACGGCCTGGGGCACGGTCACGCGAACGCGATCGTCGCCTACGCGAAGGCGAAGCTCGCCGAGGAGTGAGTCGCTGAAGCAGAGGCACAGGCACCCCGACTCAGCGCCGGCGAATCGCGGCGGCCACGCCGACCGCGCAGGTCAGCACCAGCAGCGCGGCGAACGAGACGACGAACCCGACGACCTCGTACGTCTCCTGGTCCACCCGTTCATGCTAAACGACGCCCCACGACGAAACGAGGGCGGATGCCGCAGCATCCGCCCTCGTTCATCCGCCGTTCAGAAGTCCCAGTCGTCGTCCTCGGTGGCCTCGGCCTTGCCGATGACGTACGACGAGCCCGACCCACTGAAGAAGTCGTGGTTCTCGTCGGCGTTCGGCGACAGGGCCGACAGGATCGCCGGGTTCACGTTCGTGACCGTCGCGGGGAACATCGCCTCGTAGCCCAGGTTCATGAGGGCCTTGTTGGCGTTGTAGTGCAGGAACTTCTTGACGTCCTCGGTGAGACCGACGGAGTCGTAGAGGTCCTGCGTGTACTGCACCTCGTTGTCGTAGAGCTCGTACAGCAGCGAGAACGTGTAGTCCTTGATCTCGTCGCGCTCGGCCTGCCCCAGCGTCTCGAGCCCCTTCTGGAACTTGTACCCGATGTAGTACCCGTGCACGGCCTCGTCGCGGATGATGAGGCGGATGATGTCGGCCGTGTTCGTGAGCTTGGCCTTGGCCGACCAGTGCAGCGGCAGATAGAACCCCGAGTAGAAGAGGAACGACTCGAGCAGGGTCGAGGCGGCCTTGCGCTTGAGGGGTTCGTCGCCGCGGTAGTACTCCATGACGATCCGCGCCTTCTTCTGAAGGTTCGGATTCTCCACCGACCACCGGAACGCGTCGTCGATCTCGGGGGTCGACGCGAGCGTCGAGAAGATCGACGAGTAGCTCTTCGCGTGCACCGACTCCATGAACGCGATGTTCGTGTAGACGGCCTCCTCGTGCGGCGTGATCGCATCGGGGATGAGCGAGACCGCGCCGACCGTGCCCTGGATGGTGTCGAGCAGAGTGAGGCCGGTGAACACCCGCATCGTCAGCGTCTGCTCGTCGGGCGTCAGCGTGTTCCACGACTGGATGTCGTTCGACAGCGGCACCTTCTCGGGCAGCCAGAAGTTGTTCACGAGGCGGTTCCACACCTCGAGGTCCTTGTCGTCCTGGATGCGGTTCCAGTTGATGGCCTCGACGTGCGAGAGCAGCTTGAGGGGTTCGGGTGTCATCGTCTTTCCTATATCCCGGGTCGGAGGGCTACAGCGTGCAGCTGACGCACTCGGTCATGTCGGTGCCCTCGAGGGCCATCTGGCGCAGACGGATGTAGTAGATCGTCTTGATGCCCTTGCGCCATGCGTAGATCTGCGCCTTGTTGATGTCGCGCGTGGTGGCGGTGTCCTTGAAGAACAGCGTCAGGGACAGGCCCTGGTCCACGTGCTGCGTCGCCGCGGCGTACGTGTCGATGATCTTCTCGGCACCGATCTCGTACGCGTCCTGGTAGTAGTCCAGGTTGTCGTTCGTCATGAACGGCGCCGGGTAGTAGACGCGGCCGAGCTTGCCTTCCTTGCGGATCTCGACCTTCGCGGCGATCGGGTGGATCGAGCTCGTGGAGTTGTTGATGTACGAGATCGAGCCGGTCGGCGGCACCGCCTGCAGGTTCTGGTTGTAGATGCCGTGCTGCTGGACGGATGCCTTCAGCTCGGCCCAGTCCGCCTGGGTCGGGATGTGGTGGCCCGCGAACATCTCCTTGACCTTCTCGGTCTGCGGCACCCACTCCTGCTCGAGGTACTTGTCGAAGAACGCACCCGACGCGTAGGTGGAGTCAGCGAAGCCCTCGAACGTCGTGCCGCGCTCGATCGCGATGCGGTTGGAGGCCCGCAGCGCGTGGAACAGCACCGTGTAGAAGTAGATGTTCGTGAAGTCGATGCCCTCTTCGGAGCCGTAGTACACGTGCTCGCGCGCCAGGTAGCCGTGCAGGTTCATCTGGCCGAGGCCGATCGCGTGCGACCGGTCGTTGCCGTCCTCGATCGAGCGGACCGAGCGGATGTGGCTCTGGTCGCTCACCGCGGTGAGTGCCCGGATGCTGGCGTCCACCGTGCGGCCGAGGTCCCCGCCATCCATGGCCAGCGCGATGTTCAGCGAACCCAGGTTGCAGGAGATGTCCTTGCCGACCTGGGCGTAGGAGAGGTCCTCGTTGTAGGTCGTCGGCGTGTTGACCTGGAGGATCTCCGAGCACAGGTTCGACATGTTGATGCGGCCCTTGATCGGGTTCGCCGCGTTCACCGTGTCCTCGAACATGATGTACGGGTAGCCCGACTCGAACTGGATCTCGGCGAGCGTCTGGAAGAACTCGCGGGCGTTGATCTTCGTCTTCTTGATGCGCGGGTCGTCGACCATCTCGCGGTACTTCTCGGTGACGGAGATGTCACCGAACGGCAGACCGTAGACCTTCTCGACGTCGTACGGCGAGAAGAGGTACATGTCCTCGCCGTTCTTGGCGAGCTCGAACGTGATGTCCGGGATCACGACGCCGAGCGACAGCGTCTTGATGCGGATCTTCTCGTCGGCGTTCTCACGCTTGGTGTCGAGGAACTTCATGATGTCGGGGTGGTGGGCGTTGAGGTACACCGCGCCCGCGCCCTGACGCGCACCGAGCTGGTTGGCGTAGCTGAAGCTGTCTTCGAGCAGCTTCATGACGGGGATGATGCCGCTGGACTGGTTCTCGATCTGCTTGATCGGCGCACCCGACTCGCGGATGTTGGAGAGGAGGAGGGCCACGCCGCCACCGCGCTTGGACAGCTGCAGCGCGGAGTTGATGCCGCGGGCGATCGACTCCATGTTGTCCTCGATGCGCAGGAGGAAGCAGGAGACGAGCTCGCCGCGCTGGGCCTTGCCCGTGTTGAGGAAGGTGGGCGTGGCGGGCTGGAAACGGCCCGACAGGATCTCGTCGACGAGCTGCATCGCGAGGTCCTCGTCGCCGTCGGCGAGGCCGAGGCCGGTCATCACGACACGGTCCTCGAAGCGCTCGAGGTACCGCTTGCCGTCGAAGGTCTTGAGCGTGTAGCTCGTGTAGTACTTGAAGGCGCCGAGGAACGTCTCGAAGCGGAACTTCTTGCCGTAGGCGAAGTCGTTGAGCTTCTGGATGAACTCGAGCGAGTACTTCTCGAGCACCGCGGGCTCGTAGTACTCCTTCTCGACCAGGTAGTCGAGCCGCTCCTTCAACGAGTGGAAGAAGACGGTGTTCTGGTTGACGTGCTGCAGGAAGTACTCCCGAGCGGCACGCTTGTCGGCGTCGAACTGGATCTTCCCGTTCGCGTCGTACAGGTTGAGCATCGCGTTGAGGGCGTGGTAATCCATGCCCTCGAACCGTGCCTCGGTCTTGAAGTCCAGCTCTTTCAGTGCTGCTTCCACCATCGTTCCAATCCTTCGCTGACGCGATCGACGTCTTCTGGGGTGCCGAAAAGTTCCAGCCGATACAAGTGCGGCACGTGGCACTTGCGGCTGATGATGTCGCCGGCGAGGCAGAACGCATCGCCGAAGTTGGTGTTCCCGGCCGAGATGACGCCTCGGATCAGGTTCCGATGGTCCTCGCCGTTGAGGAATCGGATGACCTGCTTGGGAACGGCGCCCTTCTCCTCACCGCGCCCCTGACCTCCCCCGTAGGTGGGGGTGACCAGGACGTACGGCTCGTCGATGATGGGCATCGATTCGGTGGGGCGAAGCGGGATCCGCACCGCCCGCATCCCGAGCTTCTCGATGAAACGTGCCGTGTTGCCCGACACGCTCGAGAAGTAGACCAGGAGCGGGCTGGTGGGGCGCTCGCCCCGATCCGAGGAGACAACCGCGCCGGCGTGGTCTGCGACCGCGGTTGTCATCGGTCAGACCAGTCGGGAGGCCAGCTCGTCGATCTTGTCGGGACGGAAGCCGGACCAGTGGTCCTCGTCCGTGATGACGACCGGCGCCTGCAGGTAGCCGAGCGCCTTGACCTGCTCGAGGGCCGCGGGGTCCTCGGAGAGGTCCAGCACGTCGTATTCGATCCCCTTGGAGTCCAGCGCACGATAGGTCGCAGTGCACTGCACGCAGGAAGGCTTGGTGTAAACGGTGATAGCCATGTCGACCGCTTTCTCCCCTCAATCAGTTGGATATTCCGGCTGTGGTGCCGCCGGGACCTCAATACTACATATGGGTACCGACATCGGGAAGCACCACAAGGGGTAGTAGTTACATCCGTGTGATTTTCCACCGCTGTCCCCATGTACAACACAGGTTCTCCACCGATTCATCCACAGGTCGACGGCCGTTGCGAAGCCTGAAAAAACCCTGAATCGCGGGCGATTCCGCACCGCCGCCGCAGGTCATCCACAGGCGGGCCGCACATCGCGTCCTCCGACACGTGGATCCGGCGTCCGTCGGCGCGTCGGCGTGTCGCACGACCCGGCGCCTCGACCCGCGCGCCGGGACGTCGTCGCGATACCGTTGACCGGTGGCCGGCTACCGAGATCTCCTTCGCACCCCGGGTGTCGGCCGCATCATCGCCGCCCAGCTGACGGCGCGCTTCCCGAACGGGATGACGAGCCTCGCGATCCTGCTGCACGTCGAGCACGTCACCGGCTCCTACGGCGCCGCGGGACTCGTCCTCGCCGCCACATCCGTCGGTCAGGCCGTCTCGGGTCCGGTCACGAGCCGCTGGATGGGCATGTGGGGGATGCGGAAGGTCATCACGCTCACGATGGTGATCTGCGCGGTGGCACTGACCATGATCGCCCTCGTCGAGACCGTCCTGCCCTCGTACATCGCCCTCGGCCTGCTCGCGGGACTCTCCACTCCCCCCATCCAGTCCGCCGCGCGCACGATCTATCCGAAGCTCGTGAACTCGCGCCAGCTCACCCCCCTCTACTCCCTCGACGCATCGCTGCAGGAGATCATCTGGATCCTCGCGCCGGTGGTGATCACGGTGGTCGCCACGCAGGTCGGCACGTGGCAGGCGCTCATCCTCATCGTCGCGATCCTCCTCGGCGGCGGGGCATGGTTCGTGCTCTCGCCCGAGGTCGGCCGCGTGCGGATCCCGCGCAGCAAGCGCCGTTTCGGCAAGGTGCTCGCCCGGCCCGCCGTGCTGCTCGCCACCGTCATCGGATTCCTCCTCATCGGAGCGTGCGCCGCCGTCGAAGCCGGAGTCGTCGCGACCTTCGGCCACGGCGGACTCGAGGCGGGCATCGTCCTCGCGATCTTCTCGGTCGGCAGTCTCGCCGGCGGGCTCTCGTTCGGCCACATCCCGATGGGTCCCTGGGCGATGGCCCGGCGGATGGCGATCGTCGCCGTGGGGCTCACGCTCACCATGATCTCGCTCGACGTGTTCTGGCTCAGCGGCACCCTCTTCTTCGCCGGCATCGGCATCGCGCCGGCGCTCGCGGTGCTGTTCGCGATGACGTCGGCGAGCGTGAAGTTCAGCGACACGGCCGAGGCGTACGGCTGGGTCGGCACCGGTCAGCTCATCGGCGCGGCCGCAGGCTCCGCGGTCGCCGGGTTCCTCATCGACGGGGTCGGCCCGCAGGGCGCGTACGTGGCTGCCGCGATCTTCGCCGTGGTCGGCGCGCTCGTCGCCGTCGTGTGCGTCCGCGCGTTCCCGGACCTCCGCCACCGCGATCCGAGCCCGATCCCCGACACGGAACCGACGCCGATCATCACCTGAGCGCCACATCCCGCAATCCCGCGCTCCGCCGCGGAGATGGGCTCTACGCTCGGGGTATGCCCGCATCCGTCGTCCTCCCCCGTCTCTCCTGGGGGGATCCCGCCGCCGAGCGACACGCGCTGCTCGTCCATGGTCTCGGGTCCTCCGCGGCCCTGATGTGGCGGTTCGGATCCGCCCTCGCCGACGACGGCTGGCACGCGGTCGCCGTGGACCTGCGGGGTCACGGTTCCGCGCCTCGCACGCTCGACTACACGATCCCGGCGTATGCGGCGGATGTGGCCGCCACCGCCCCGGCTCACGGCGGCGGGTGGGACCTCGTCATCGGCCACTCGCTCGGCGGCGCGGCGACCGCCCTCGCCGCGGCCGACGCGCCGGACTGGACCCGTCGCCTCGTCCTCGTGGACCCCGCGATCCACCTGCTCCCCGCCGACCGCGAGATCGTCCGCAACAGCCAGGAAGCCGCCTTCGCGGACACCTCGGTCGAGGCGGTGCGGGCGCAGCATCCGCGCTGGCATGCGCAGGACCTCGAGCTGAAGGCTCTCGCCGCGCAGCAGGCGAGTCCGTGGGCGGTCGCGCAGACGAGCGAGCAGAACCCGGCGTGGGATGTGCGCGAGGCCGCCGCGCGGCTGACCGTCCCCACCCATGTGCTCGGCTCCGACCCCGCGGTGTACAGCATCTTCACCGGTGATCTCGCCGCCGGGGTGCTCGCCTCGAACGCCCTCATCACCATGTCCGTCGTCGCGCGCGCCGGACACTCGCCGCATCGCGACCGGCCCGTCGAGACGCTCGAGGCGCTGCGGACGGCACTGTCGTGACGCTCGACGTGCAGCGATTCCTGCCCGACGATCTGCTCGCGCGCATCCGCTCCCGCGCGGCGGCGGTCGACCGCGACAACGTGTTCCCCCACGCGGACCTCGAGGAGCTCCGCGCCGCCGGATACCTCCGCATCCTGGTGCCGGCAGATCGCGGCGGAGCCGGGCTGAGTCTCGCCGAGGCCGCGCTGCTCCAGCAGCGCCTCGCCACGGCCGCCCCCGCGACAGCGCTGGCGATCAACATGCACCTGGTGTGGACAGGCGTCGCGAAGGTGCTCCGCGACCGCGGGATCGACGATCTCGCGTTCGTGCAGACCGGCGCGGCCGCCGGCGAGATCTTCGCGTTCGGCATCAGCGAGGCCGGCAACGACCTCGTGCTGTTCGCAAGCGGGACGGATGCGGCGCCCCGCGCCGACGGTTCCTACGCGTTCACCGGCACCAAGATCTTCACCTCGCTCGCCCCGGTGTGGACGCAGCTCGGGCTGCACGGCCTCGACACCACCTCGCCCGACGCGCCGCAGCTCGTCTACGCGTTCGTGCCGCGGTCGGATGCGGTGACCACCCGCGACGACTGGGACACGGTCGGCATGCGCGGTACCCAGTCGCGCACCACCGAGCTGCACGGCGCGGTGGCGCCGGCGGACCGGGTGGTGCGCCGCGTCGCGCCCGGTCCGAATCCCGACCCGATCGTCTTCGGCATCTTCAGCGTGTTCGAGATCCTGCTGGCCTCCGTGTACACCGGCATCGCGCAGCGCGCCCTCGATCTCGCGGTGGCTGCGGCGCAGTCCCGGATGTCGCGGAAGACCGGTCGCGCGTACAGCCAGGATCCCGACATCCGGTGGCGCATCGCCGACATGGCGCTCGCCTACGACGCGCTCGGGCCTCAGATCGCCTCACTCGCGCGCGACGTCGACGAACGCGTCGACCACGGCGCGCGATGGTTCTCGCTCCTGTCGGGAGTCAAGCACCGGGCCACGACGACGGCGAAACGCGTCGTCGACGACGCCGTGCTCGTCGCCGGCGGCGCTGCCTATTCCGCCGACCACGAGCTCGGCCGGCTGTACCGCGACGTGCTCGCGGGCCACTTCCACCCCTCCGACCCCGAGTCCGCGCACGCGACGGTCGCCACCGCCTGGCTCGGGCCCCTCGACGCGTAAGGAACGACATGACCGGCATCGACACGACCACCCTCGGCGACGGCCTCGAGGTGAGTGCGCTCGGGTACGGCGCGATGAGCCTCAGCGACGTGTACGGACCGATCGACGACGACACGGCGCTTGCAACGCTCACCCACGCCGTCGACAGCGGGATCACCTTCGTCGACACCGCGAACATCTACGGCGCGGGGCGCAGCGAGCGCATCATCTCGCGCCTGAACGCGACCCGTCGCGACGACATCGTGCTGGCGACGAAGTTCGGCATCGACGGCGGAGCGATCGGCCGGCGGGGCATCCGTGGCGATGCCGCATACGTCCGCGAGCAGATCGACCTCAGCCTGCAGCGACTCGGCACGGATCACGTCGACCTGTACTACCAGCATCGGGTCGACCCGAACGTGCCGATCGAGGAGACGGTCGGAGCGATGTCCGAGCTCGTCGCCGCGGGCAAGGTGCGCCACCTCGGTCTGTCGGAGGCCACGGCGGACGAGATCCGGCGCGCGAACGCCGTGCACCCGATCGCCGCCGTGCAGACGGAGTGGAGCGTCGTGAGCCGCGACGTCGAACGCTCCGTCATCCCCGCCGCGGTCGAGCTCGGCATCGGGTTCGTGCCGTACTCGCCGCTCAGCCGCGCCTGGCTCACCGACGAGTTCTCGCCGGCGCAGATCGGCGAGGGCGACGGACGCCCGAAGTTCCCGCGCTTCTCTCCCGAGAACCTGCTCGCCAACTCCGCCCTGCGCACCGACGTGCTCGCGATCGCGGCCGACGGCGGCCTCACCGGCGCCCAGCTGGCCCTGGCGTGGCTCTACACGCGCGCCGATGCGCTCGGCCTCCGCATCTCCCCCATCCCGGGGTCACGATTCGCCCGCCACGTGGACGAGTGGATGCCGGCCGTCCCGGTGCGGCTGGATGCCGCGGTGATGGCGCGCCTCGACGGCATCGCCGACCGCATCGTCGGCAACCGCAGCTTCGACCTCAACTGGACGAGCCAGCGCGGCGACCTCGCGGCGTGAGGGCTACTTGCCCGCGAAGTCGAAGGCCTTGAGCAGCTCCGCGACGGCCTGATCGGCCTCGGCGCCCCCGGCCTCGAACATCTCGGTCACGTGGGTGCGGAGGTGATTCTCGAGCAGCATCCGGTTCAGCGACTCGAGAGAGCGCTGGATGGCACGGGACTGGGTGATGATGTCCATGCAGTAGTCCTCGGCCTCGATCATCTTGCCGAGCCCCCGCAGTTGGCCCTCGAGAATGCTGGTGCGGTGGAGCGCGCGCTTCTTGATGTCGTCGATCACGCGTTCAGAGTACGCCGTGCGAGGATGGCCGAATGGCCCGCACCCCGATGGCTCTGCTGAGTCCCGCCGATCAGGACCGTCTGCGCGGGCTGCGGGCGATGAAGGCCATCGCGCTCGGCGCACTGGTGTTCCTCGCGATCGTGTTCGTGATCGCCTTCGCGCTGCAGAGCCGGTATCCGTGGCTCGCGTATGTGCGCGCGGCGGCGGAGGGCGGCATGGTCGGCGCGCTCGCGGACTGGTTCGCGGTGACGGCGCTCTTCCGCCGGCCGCTCGGCCTGCCCATCCCCCACACGGCGATCATCCCGACCCGCAAGGACGAGATCGGACGCACGCTCGGCGAGTTCGTGGAGACCAACTTCCTGTCGGGCGACATCATCCGCACGAAGCTGTCCGCGACGCCCATCGCCGCGCGGCTCGGCGAGTGGCTGCGGGACCCGCGGCACGCGCAGCGCGTCGCGTCCGAGGGTGCCGCGATGGCCGCCGGCATCCTCGATGCGCTCAGCGACGAGGACGTCCAGGATGTCATCACCGACCTCGCCAGAGAGCACCTCATCGTCCCGGAGTGGGGACCACCGCTCGGCGGATGGCTCGAGCGGCTCGTGGCGTCCGGCGCGCACCACGAGGCCGTCGATCTCGCCGCGGACAGCATCGGTTCGTGGCTCGACGCCAACCGGGACGCGTTCAGCGGACTGCTGTCGCGCCGCCTCCCCTCGTGGGTGCCGTCCATGGTGAACGCATTGATCGACGAGGCCGCCTACCACGAGGCCGTCAAGTTCGTGGCGGCCGTCCGTGAGGACCCGCAGCATCCCGCTCGGCTCGCGATCGACGGATACCTCGCGCGTCTCGCCGACAACCTGCAGAACGACCCCGCCACGATCGGTCGGTTCGAGGACGCCAAGTCCACGGTGTTCGACTCCCCTCGGGTGCGCGAGCTCGCCGCCGAGGCATGGTCCACGGCGAAGAACGGACTGGCGTCCGCGCTCCGCGATCCAGATAGCGGGCTGCGCCGTCGCGCGACCACGGCCCTGGCCGAGATCGGCGACCGCCTGGT
The DNA here is from genome assembly GCA_031555335.1 of Microbacterium sp. GTDB lineage: Bacteria > Actinomycetota > Actinomycetes > Actinomycetales > Microbacteriaceae > Microbacterium. The sequence continues at coordinate 1,336 of JAVBUN010000131.1, read as the reverse complement.
GACCGACTCCGCGCTGCAGAGCCGGGTCGACGGCTGGGTCACGGATGCGGCGGTCTTCCTGGTCGATCGCTACCGACACGACATCGCCTCGATCATCACCGACACCGTCGCCCGCTGGGATCCGGAAGAGACGACGGAGAAGATCGAGCTGATGGTGGGACGCGATCTGCAGTACATCCGACTCAACGGCACGGTCGTGGGATCGCTCGCCGGACTCGTGATCTTCACGATCGCGCACGCCCTGTTCGGCGCGTGAGCCCCGCGTCGCCGTCCCCCGCGAGAGGAACCCCATGATCACGTTGGCCATCGCCCGCCATGCCAAGTCCGACTGGGGCGATCCCGTGCTCTCCGACCACGATCGCCCGCTGAACGCCCGGGGTCGCCGGGACGCACCGGCGATGGCGAAGCTGCTCGCCGCACGCGGCTTCCGGCCCGCCGCGATCCTCTCGAGCACCGCGACACGCGCCCAGGACACGGCAGCGGCCTTCGCCGCGGCGCTGGGTGTGCCGGTCACCCTGGAGCGGTCGCTCTACGGCGCCTCGGCCGGGACCCTCCTCGCGGTCGCGGCGGCCAGCGGCGAGGAGCGCGTCCTCCTCGTCGCGCACGACCCCGGACTCAGCGAGCTCGCGCACGCCCTCGCCGCCGACATCACGCACATGCCGACGTGTGCGGTCGCGACCTTCGTGTGGGATACCGACGATTGGTCCTCAGCGCTCGCGCAGCCGCCCGCGCGCTGGCTGTTCGACGAGCCGCGATGAGCGGTCCGGTCAGTCCGCCGCGACCTGCATGACGGTCCCGCCGGTCAGGGCGACGAGCTGAGCGAACGTCAGCGGGAAGAGCGTGTGCGGCGTCCCGCCCGCCGCCCACAGCTCGTCATACTCCGCGAGCGCCTCATCGACGATCGTCGTGATCGGCTGCGGATGCCCGGTGGGTGCGACCCCGCCGATCGCCTGGCCCGTGGCGGCCCGCACCTGATCGGCATTCGCCCGTGAGATGCGTCCGCGCCCGGCGCGCACCGCGAGCGCCTCGGTGTCGACGCGATGCGCGCCGCTGGTCATGACCAGCAGGGGCTCGTCGTCCGACCAGAAGATGAGGCTGTTCGCGATCGCGCCGACGGGCACTCCCAGGACCTCCGCCGCGAGGGCGGCCGTGGAGGCGGCGTCGGGCAGCATCCGGATGTCGCTGCGGATGCCCGCGGCCCGGAGGGAATCGTGGACGAGCCGGCTTCGCGCGGGGAGCTCCTCGCTCACGATCGTGCCTCGCCGCGACCGAGGATCTCGCCGTGGGGCATGAGGAACCAGCCGTCCCCGGATGCTGCCCACTCCCGCCATCCCGC
>JAVBUN010000222.1:0-5693 GCA_031555335.1 Microbacterium sp. | reverse complement strand
CCGCGGCGCACTCGAGTTGCTGCAGCGCGAGGGGCTCGTGCGGCGCCTGCAGGGCACCGGCACGCTCGTCACCTCCATCCGCGTCACCCATGACTTCGACTTTTTGCACGGCCCCGAGCAGCAGGTCGAGCACCGCATGCTCTCCATCAGCGAAGAGCTGGCACCGCCGAGCGTCGCCCGCAAGCTCGCACTCGGCCCCGGCGAGACCTGCGCGATCGTGGAGACCGTCACGCTGCTCGACGACGCACCGCTGCACATCACGACCGCGTACGTCCTGACCTCGTTCCTGCCGCAGCTGTCGGACTTCGATCCGCACGGCGAATGGTTCGCGCTGTACGGCCGGGCGGGCATCGAGCTCGGCACGACCGAGCACACGATCGAGGCCTCGGTGGCCGATCCGTTCAGCGCCTCGCTCCTCGAGGTCGACCCGGGGCACCCGCTGCTCGTCCTCGAACGCCTCGTGTACGACGCGGGCGACATCCCCCGCGAATACGCGTTCACCCGCATCCGCGGCGACCGCCTGACCCTCCGACAACGGCACTCGCGCGCCGCGCCCGCCGCCGACTGACCCTCCCCTCCGACCACGCACCCGCCGCCACGACGGATGCGTCATCCGTCGCGCTCGCGACGGAGCCGAAAGGACCTTCCCCTGTGATTCCCACCGCCCTCGACTCCACCGCGGCGGCCTTCGTGCGACCCGACACGATGCGCGCCGTCGTGATCCGCGAACGGAGCGACGCGACCGGGCTCGCCCACGAGCGCGTCGCCGTCCCCGTCCCGTCTGCCGGCCAGGTGCTCGTGCAGGTGCTCGCGACGACCGTCATCTCGTCCGAGATCGCGACCCGCGAGGGTGTCTCGACCGCGGCGCTCCCCCTCGTTCTCGGCAACGACTTCGTCGGCACGGTCGTCGAGGCACCGACCGCCCCCGCCCTGCTCGGTGCGCGGGTCGTAGGCGCGTACGGCGGCTACGGCTACACCCGGGACGGCGCCTGGGCCGACTACGTGGTGGTCGACGAGCCCGACGTCTTCCCCGTCGAGACGAGTCTCGACACGGTGTCCCTCGCCGCTATGCCGGGGTCCTTCACCGCCGCATCCGGCGCCATCCGCAGCCTCGGCGACGTCGCCGGGAAGACCCTCCTCATCCGCGGCGGCACCTCGGGCGTCGGCCTCGCGGCGGCGACGATCGCGATCGACGCCGGAGCGCGCGTGATCGCGACGACCCGGGATGCGGCGAAGGCCGAACGCCTCCGGGAGCACGGCGTGAGCGATGTCCTGATCGACGGCCCTGGTCTCGCCGAGCGCGTGCGCGCCCTCGTGCCGGGCGGCGTCGATCTCGCGATCGAGCTGCTCGGGGTCGACGCCCTCGCCGAGACGCTGCGCTGCGTGTCGGAGTACGGCACCGCCTGCCTCACCGGGCTGCTGCGCGACCAGGCGGAGTCCATCCGCTCCGGCATCCGCGAGGACCGGGCAATCCCCGGCTTCCCGCATCCGATGGAGCTCATCCCGCCGACGGTGCGACTGACCGTCGGCGGCGTCGACGGCACGGCGCGCACCCCGGCGCTCGTGCGCGAGTGGGTCTCGGGCATCGAGAGCGGCCGCTACCGCATGCCGATCGACTCCGTCTTCACCCTCGACCAGATGGACCAGGCGCACCTGCGCCGCGCCGATCCGTCGACGTTCGGCAAGATCGTCGTCCTCGTCGGCGAATCCGCACCACCCTTCCCCACGACTCCCGCCACGGCGTGAGAGAGCATCGAGAGGCACTCATGAACAAGAAGCACCTTCACCGGATCGCCACGGTCGCCGCAACCGGCGCCGTCCTCGCCCTGGCGCTCAGCGCGTGCAGCCAGGTGGGCGCGAGCGAGACCGCCGCGACCGGCCGCGCCGAGGACCCGCTCGCGGGCCTCGACGGCGAGCCGATCAAGGTCATGACGATCGGCAACTGGACCCAGCCGCAGCTCGGCACCGCCAACCCGGAGTTCCCCGCCGGCGCCCAGGCCGCCGCCGCCGCCGCGAACGCCGACGGCGGGATCGACGGCCGGCCGATCGAGGTCATCGCCTGCAGCGACGAGCTCAACACCGACACCGCCCGCCAGTGCGCGCGGGATGCCGTCGAACAGGGCGTCGTCGCGATCGTGGGCCTCCAGACCACCAACGAGGTCGCGATCCTGCCGATCCTCGAGTCCGCCGGCATCCCCGCCGTCGGCGTCTACCCCTTCACGAACGTGTCGCTGACGAGCCCCGTCTCGTTCCCCGACGTCTCCGGCTTCGTCGGGCAGACGCTCGGTATGGGCCTGCAGCTGGCGGAGGCGGGCGCGGACCGCGTGTCGGCGGTCGTGCCCGGCGGCCTCGGCGGCATCGCCACCGAGGTGGGCGACGCGGTGAACGCCGGCGCCACCTCGGGCGGTGCCGAGTTCACCGGCCTCGTGCAGATCCCCGCGAAGTCCGCCGACCTCACCCCCGCGATCGCCTCGGCCTCGGAGAACGGCGCGAGCATCGCCGGCTTCGCGTCCGACGAGGCCTCGTTCATCAACGCGGTGCGCTCGGTCGCGCCCGATGCGATGATCTCCACCTTCCCGTTCAACCTCACCGACAGCGTCATCGAGAGCGCCGGCGCGGCCGCGGAAGGCGTGCTGGCCGTGGACGGACTCGTGCCGCCGACGGCCGACACCGAGGGCACGAAGGCCTTCATCGAGGACCTCACGGCATACGACCCCTCGCTCGTCGCCTCGACCACGGGACTCCACGAGTGGCTCGCCATGTGGACCTTCCTCCGCGTGATCGACGGTCTCGACACGATCGACCCCGCCTCGGTCATGACCGCGATGGGCAGCGTCGAGAACCTCGACATGGGCGGCATCACCCCGCCGTACACGACGACGTCGGCCAGCACGACGTACCCGCGCATGTTCAACTCGACCGTGGTGTTCCAGAAGGTCGAGGACGGCGAGATCGTCCTGCAGGATGCGGACGCCGACCCGTTCGTGCCGATCACCGACCTCATCACCGACACCGTCGGCTAGACCGGAGAAAGACGACGTCATGGACGAGTTCCTCAGATTCGCACTGCTGGGCATCGGTATCGGTGCCGTGTACGGCCTCACCGCGCAGGGCCTGGTGCTGGTGTTCCTCAGCAGCCGGGTGCTCAACTTCGCGCAGGGTGCGATCGCCCTGATCGCGGCGTACACGTACTTCGAGAGCACCCGGGTGGGTGTGCCGCTGTGGGCGGCGGCGATCATCGCCCTCGTGGTGGCCGCCGCATCCGGGGCTCTCATCGAGCTGCTCATCATGCGGCCCATGCGGAACTCGTCCACCGTCACCCGGCTCGTCGCCACGATCGCGGTACTGACCGTCATCCAGTCGACCGCCGCGCTCATCTACGGCGACACCACCCAGTTCGTGCCGGGGCTGCTCCCGACCACCCCGATCCAGCTCACCGAGACCCTCGTGATCGGCGCAGACCGCGCCATCGTGCTGGCCATCGGGGTGGTCGTGACCGTCGCGCTGACCGTGCTGGTGCGACGCACCCGGCTCGGGCTCGCGACGGTCGGCACCGCCGAGAACGCCACGGCGGTCGAGGTGCTCGGCTGGTCGTCGCGGTCGATCTCGCTCGTGAACTGGACGGTCGGTGCGCTCCTCGCCGGGCTCGCCGGCATCCTCATCGCCCCGATGAACGGCATCAGCGTCGGCGGCATGGGACAGATCGTCTACTGCGCCCTCGCGGCGGCGCTCATCGGCGGGTTCCGGTCGTTCGGCTGGGCGATGGGCGGCGGGCTCATCCTCGGCATCGCCCAGTCCGAGGCGGTCCGCATCCACGGCGAGGTCGGCTGGTCCACCGCCATCCCCTTCATCGTGATCGTGGCCGCGATCCTCATCCGTGGCGACGTCGTGCGCGGACGCGGCGGGGTGCGCCAGCGCCTCTCCGCCGTCGGCACCGGCATCGTCAAACCGGCATGGCTCGTGGTGTGCGTCGTCCTCGCGGGCGCCGGATCCCTGCTGCTCGGACACAGCGCGCTCGACGCGTTCAGCACCTCGCTGATCGTCGCCCTCCTCGCTCTCTCGGTCGTCGTCGCGACCGGATACGCCGGCGAGCTCTCGCTCGCCCAGTACGCCGTCGCCGGCCTCGGCGCCCTCGCGGCGGCGCAGGCGGCGAGCGCCCTCGGTCTGCCGTTCCCGATCGCCCTCGTCATCGGCGCGGCGGCCGGTCTCTGCGCGGGCGTGGTCATCGGACTGCTATCGCTCCGCGTCCGCGGCGACGTCGTCGCGATCATCACCGTGGGCCTCGCGCTCGCGGTGCAGGCCCTCGTGCTCGAGAACCCGGCGATCACCGGCGGAATCAGCGGCATCTCGGTGCCCTCGCCGTCGCTGCTGGGACTCAGCGTGGATGCGGTCGAACACCCCGAGCGGTTCGCGCTCGTATGCGCCGTGATCCTCATCCTCGGCGCCCTGATCGTCGCGAACGTGCGTCGAGGCGCCGCCGGCCGGCGGATGCTGGCGATGCGCTCCGGCGAACGTGCCGCGTCGAGCCTCGGCATCTCGGTGCGCGGCGCGCGGCTCTACGCCCTCGCCGTCGCCGGCGGTCTCGCAGGTCTCGCCGGCGCGCTCCTGGCGTTCCGCGCCCCCTCGCTCACCTTCGACGGCTTCACCGTGGACGCGTCGATGACGCTGCTCGGGGCCGTCGTGCTCGGCGGGGTCGGCTACATCGCGGCCGGTGTGGTCGGCGGCTTCGCGGTCACCGGCGGTTTCGTCTACTACCTCATGACCCTCAGCGGCTGGCAGCAGTTCCTGCCGCTCCTGCTCGGACTCGCCCTCCTCGTGAACCTGGTGCTCGTGCCCGATGGGGTCATCCCCGCGAACGCGGCCTGGTTCCGCGCGCTGACCGCCCGGTTCCGCCGGACGGCGCGCCCGGTGACGCCGGCGGCCGCCGCACCCGCGACGACGGATGCGGCCGCGCTCACCGCACGGGGACAGAGCCTCACGGTGCAGGGCCTCACGGTCGAGTTCGGCGGCATCCGCGCCCTCGACGACGTGTCGCTCGCGATCGAACCCGGCCAGGTGGTCGGCCTCATCGGACCGAACGGTGCGGGCAAGACGACGCTCATCGACTCGGTGACCGGCATCACCCGCCGCTACTCGGGATCGGTGGCTCTCTCGGGCGAGCCGCTCGAGCGCGTCACCGCCGCCGAACGCGCCCGGCGCGGCCTCGGCCGGACGCTGCAGGGCCTCGAGCTGTTCGAGGAGCTCACGGTCTACGAGAACCTCGTCGTCGGCTCCGACCCCCGCTCGTGGCACGCCTACGTCACCGATCTCGTGCGCCCGGGACGCGCGCAGCTGAGCCCGGCGGCGTGGGCGGCGGTGCACCGGTTCGGTCTCGCCGACGTGCTCGACGCGATGCCCGGCGCGCTCCCCTACGGCCGCCGCCGGCTCGTCGCGATCGCCCGATCCATCGCAGCGCAGCCCGACGTGCTGCTGCTCGACGAGCCCGCCGCCGGTCTCTCCGCCCCCGAACGCGTCGAGCTCGGCGACCTCGTGCGCGAGATGGCCGAGCAGTGGAACATGGCGATCCTGCTCGTCGAGCACGACGTGGATCTCGTGATGCGCGTCTGCGACCACATCACGGTGCTCGAATTCGGCAAGGTCATCGCGCAGGGTACGCCCGATGTCGTGCGCACGCACGACGAGGTCAGACGCGC
>JAVBUN010000291.1:0-8762 GCA_031555335.1 Microbacterium sp. | reverse complement strand
GAGGCGTTCTCGGCCTACAACTGCATGGACTACCCCGCCGAGACGACCGCCGAGCAGCAGCAGGCGGCCGATGCGCTGCTCGCCGAGAAGGCGCCGACCGTGGCGCCGTACTGGTCGAGCGATGTCGACGGCTGCGCCGATTGGCCCGCCCCGCCGACCGGCACCCGCGAGGCGCTCACGGCCGCGGGCGCTGCCCCCATCCTCGTGGTCGGCACCACGAACGACCCGGCGACGCCCTACGAATGGTCGGTGGCGCTCGCGGACCAGCTCTCCTCGGGTGTGCTCATCACCCGCGTCGGTGAAGGCCACACCGGGTACAACAAGGGCAATGCGTGCGTGGATGAGGCGGTCGATGCGTACTTCGTGGATGGCACCGTGCCCGTGGACGGCCTGCGCTGCGAGTGATCTCGACGCTCGGGGTGGCGGGGCGGGCCGTCCGTGGTTCGCGGGGCACGCCGTGAACATGTAGGATCGAACATCGTGCGACGCGCGAGCGCGGCACGCCACCTTAGCTCAGTCGGCAGAGCGATTCACTCGTAATGAATAGGTCAAGGGTTCGATTCCCTTAGGTGGCTCCACAGGATTCTTCCCCCCGCGAGCCGTCATCCTCGCTGCACCGGGCCCCTCGGCCTGCTCGGATTCTGAACACATTCCGCGCGCGACGCGATCCGTCGCCATGATCGAGATCGAGAGTCGTGCGCACCGGCCCCGGCCGGGGTGTCGTCTCCGATCAATGTGGATCGAGGAGAGGAAATGACGATGCGAGAAGAGATCTACTGGCTGGTCACCTGTGTGGTGAAGTCGGGCAAGTTCGACGAGTTCACCCGCGTGGTGAAGCCGCTGGTGGCCGCCACCAAGGCGGAGGCGGGGTCTCTGGCCTACGACTACACCGTCAACGAGGATCAGACCCTGGTCCACATCTTCGAGGCCTACCGGGATTCCGCCGCGGTCGTCAGCCACGTGACCACCGTCTTCCCGCAGTTCGCGGACGGCTTCAACGAGTGCGTCGACATCACGGCATTCGTCGTCTTCGGCACGCCGGATGCGGCTGCCAAGGAGATCCTCGACGGCTTCGGCTCGACGTACATGACCCCGTTCGAGGGGTTCACGCGCAAGTAGAGGCCGGGTTCGCCTCGCACTCGGCCGGATAGAATCGACGACGACAATCGCGGCGGGTGACGGATCCGACGCGCCGGACTCCGAGGGCAGCGGGCGCATATGGGGAGCACTCTCGACATCCTCCTCGAGACCTTCACCTGGGTGGGGTTCGGGGCGGGTGCGCTCTTCGCCGGTGTCGCGCTCATCGTCTACGTCGCCGACGGCACATGGCTGCCCGCATCCGCGCTGCTCGAACCCTCGCCCGAGGGGCGCGTGGCCCGGTGGTTCACGCACGACGGGGGCGTCGGTTCCGCCGTGCTCTCGCCGCACGACGAGGCGCACGTCGGCGATGCGGATGCGGCCGAGCTGTACTACCGCGTGGGGTCCAACCGCATCCGGTTCTCGCGGTCATCGCCCGCGGTGCGGCTGACGGTGTGGCTGGCCGTGGGCCTCTTGGGGCTGGGGCTGCTCTCACTCATCACATCGCTCGTGCTCATGTTCGCCACCGGATGACGCGTATCTATCCTCCCGGAGGTCGACGGATCGCCATGTAGCTAGATAAGCTAGCTATATGAGCACGCGACGCCCTGGCACTGCACGTCCCACCCGTTGGCTGCGGATCGGCATCCCGGTGGTGCTCGTGCTCATCTGGATCATCGGCGGATCCATCGGCGGGCCGTACTTCGGCAAGGTCGATGAGGTCTCCACCAACGACCAGTCCTCGTTCCTGCCCCAGAGCGCGGCGGCGACGCAGGTGAACGAGCGGTTGCCCGAGTTCCTCGGCGACGACAGCATCCCGGCCGTCGTGGTGATCGCGGGGGACTCGACCCTGACCGACGATCAGCTCGGCGAGCTGCAGACGGTGGCCGACGACATCGCCGGCATCGACGGGGTCCTCGACGGCGTCTCGCCGCCGATCGCCGCGGATGACGGTGAGGCGGTGCAGATCTTCGTGCCCATCGACGGCTCGGCCGAGGTGGGTGAGGTCGTGGCGGAGATCCGCGGCGTCCTCGCCGACGAGCTGCCGAGCGGGACGGAGGGATGGGTCACGGGGCCCGCCGGGTTCACGGCCGACCTCGTCGAGGGGTTCCTCGGCATCGACGGCCTGCTGCTTCTCGTCGCCTTGGCGGCGGTCTTCATCATCTTGATCATCGTGTACCGCTCGCCGCTGCTGCCGGTGCTCGTGCTCATGACCTCGCTGTTCGCGCTGTGCGTCGCGCTGTTGACGGTCTGGTGGCTCGCCAAGGCGAACATCTTCGTGCTGAACGGGCAGGTGCAGGGGATCCTGTTCATCCTCGTGATCGGCGCCGCGACCGACTACGCGCTGCTCTACGTGGCGCGGTTCCGGGAAGCGGTGGCCGACGGCGCCGGACGCTGGGAGGCCACGGTCCGATCCTGGCGGGGCGCATTCGAGCCGATCCTCGCCTCGGGCGGCACGGTGATCGCAGGACTGCTGTGTCTGCTTCTCTCGGACCTCGCCAGCAACCGGGCGCTGGGCCCGATCGCGTCGATCGGCATCGTCTTCTCCGTGCTGTCCGCTCTGACCTTCCTGCCGGCGCTGCTGGCGCTGGTGGGTCGCGCGGCGTTCTGGCCCTTCATCCCGAAGCGCCCGGCGGCCGAGGTCTCCGACGATCTTTCGCAGCCGGTGCGCGGAATCTGGCAGCGCGTGGGCCGCTTCGTCGCCCGACACGCGCGGCCGGTGTGGATCATCAGCACGATCGTGCTGCTCGTCGGGGCAGCGGGCCTCACGCAGCTGAAGGCCGACGGTGTTCCGGCGAGCGACCTCGTGCTCGGGGCATCCGAGGCGCGCGACGGACAGGACGTGCTTGCCGAGCACTTCCCCGCGGGCTCGGGAAGCCCCGTGTACGTGCTGGTGCCGGAGGACCAGGCGGCGGATGCGGCGCAGGTGCTCGCGGAGAGCGACGGGATCGACAGCGTGTCGATCGCATCGACCGATTCGCCGACCGGCCAGGCCGCGGTGACGGTGGAGGACGGTGCGCTCGCGCTCACCGCCGTGGGACCTCCCGGCACGCCGGCGCCGGAACCGACGGTCGAGAGCGGCGATGTGCTGCTCGTGGCGACGTTGTCGGATGCGGCGGACTCGCTCGCCGCCGAGGACACCGTCCGCGACGTGCGCACGAGCCTCGATGACTCCCTCGGTGCGGGGGCGGCTCTCGTCGGCGGGCAGACCGCGATCGACGTCGACACGAACGACACGTCGATCCGGGACCGCACGGTGATCATCCCGACGATCCTCCTGGTCGTGCTGCTGATCCTCATGCTGTTGCTGCGGGCCATCCTCGCGCCGATCCTGCTGATCGTCAGTACGGTCGTCTCCTTCGGCACGGCGATGGGCGTGAGTGCCCTCGTGTTCAACAACCTGTTCCAGTTCCCGGGGGCGGACCCGGCCGTGCCGCTGTACGGCTTCGTCTTCCTGGTGGCGCTCGGCATCGACTACAACATCTTCCTGATGTCTCGGGTGCGCGAGGAGTCGCTCCAGCACGGCACGCGTGCCGGCATCCGTCGCGGGCTCGTCTCCACAGGCGGCGTGATCACCTCGGCGGGGCTCGTCCTGGCGGCGACGTTCGCCGCGCTGGGTGTCATCCCGATCCTCTTCCTGGCGCAGCTCGCCTTCATCGTGGCGTTCGGTGTGCTGCTCGACACGTTCATCGTCCGTTCGCTGCTGGTGCCGGCGATCGGTTACGACATCGGCCGTGCCATCTGGTGGCCCTCGAAGCTGTGGCGACAGGGTCCCGAGACGCGCGGCGGGTCGGATGCGGCCGTGCCGCCGCATCCGGATTCTTCGACCATGTCGGACGGCGAGGACGTCGCCGACGAGCGGTCCGCGGACGACCTGACGCGAGCGGAGTACCGGCGTACTCTCGGATCATGAGCAAGGCACTGTTCATCGTCGACGTCCAGAACGATTTCACGGAGCGCGGGGCGCTGGGAGTGGTGGGCGGAGACGCCGTCGCCGCCCGCATCTCGCAGTACCTCGCCGCGCACGCCGACGAGTACGAGATCATCGTCGCGTCGCGCGACTGGCACGATGCCGACAACGACAACGGCGGCCACTTCGCGGATGAGCCGGACTTCGTGGCGACGTGGCCGGTGCACTGCGTCGGGGGAACCGACGGAGCCGAATACGACGAGGCCTTCGACACGTCGCGGGTCACCCATCACCTCAAGAAGGGGCAGGGGAAGCCGGCGTACTCGCTGTTCGAGGGAGTCTCGGACGACGGCGTGACGGCGACGGAACTGCTCAACGAGCACGGCATCCTCGACATCGACATCGTGGGCATCGCCACCGACTACTGCGTGCGCGCCTCAGCGCTCGACGCGGTCGCGGCGGGCCGTCACGTGCGGGTGTTCACCGACCTGATCGCGGGCGTGAACGCCGAGTCGAGCGACACCGCGCTCGCCGAGATCGCCCACGCGGGCGCCGAGCTTCGCACGTCGTGACCGGCGCCGAGCGGCGCCCGCAGGGCGGGCCCGCGCGACGCCCGTGTCTCGCGCCCGCGCGACGCCCGTGTCTCGTGCCCGCGCTGGCCGGGACGGCGCGACGGCGCGACGCGAGATCAGGAGAACACGTGAGATCAGGAGGATGCGTCGTCCATTCTCCTGATCTCGCGTCGTCTCCTGATCCCGCGTCGTGTCCTGTTCTCGCGTCGTGTCCTGATCCCGCGTCGTCTCCTGATCTCGCGACGCGTCCCGGCGGCTCGTCTTCGTGCCGCGGACCCCGCCCGGTGCCGCTTGCACAGCCCGCGCCGGCGCGCAAGCGCGGGGTGGGCCCGCAGTGCCCCGGACTACTGTCGGGTCAGCGGCTCCCCGCGCGCGCCGACCCGACCGAGACGAGACGATGACCGACCTCCGCGCCCCCGACGGCCCCGGCACGGGCGAGATCCTCGCGCGCCGATACCGCATCGAGGGGCTCATCGGGTCGGGCGGCATGGCCCGCGTGTTCCGGGCCGAGGATGCGGTGCTCCGCCGCACGGTCGCGCTCAAGATCTTCCGCGCGGCGGGAGACGACGTCGTCACCGACGACCGTTCGCGGTCCGAGACGCGCCTGCTGGCGTCGCTCAGCCACGCCTCGCTGGTCACCCTGTACGACGCCCATCTGGATGACGACGGACCGCAGTTCCTCGTGATGGAGTACGTCGACGGCAACACGCTGCGCGAGCGTATCGTCGCCGGCGTCCTCCCGCCTCGAACGGTGGCGGCCATGGCCTCCGACCTCGCCGAAGCACTCCACGTCGTTCACGCTGCCGGTGTCGTGCACCGCGATATCAAGCCCTCGAACGTGCTCCTCGCGACGGCGCACCTGCCGGGGCGGGAGTTCCGCGCGAAGCTCGCCGACTTCGGCATCGCCTACCTGCTCGACTCCACCCGTCTCACGATGCCGGGGAGTGTGATCGGAACAGCCGCCTATCTCGCGCCCGAGCAGGTGCGCGGCGAGAGCCCGGCTCCGCCCGCCGACGTCTATGCCCTCGGGCTCGTGCTCATCGAGGCCCTGTCGGGTCGTCGGGCGTTCCCGCAGGAGGTCAGCCACGAGGCCGCCCTGGCACGACTCGTGAACCCGCCCGCGATCCCGTCGACGCTCTCGCCGCCGTGGCAGGACCTGCTCTCGGCGATGACGGCCACCGACGCTGCCGCGCGCCCGACCGCTCTCGAGGTCGCGATCGCCGCATCCGTGCTCTCGACGGCGCCCGATGCGGATGCGGATCCCGCCACGACGGCGGCGTTCACCCCGGGCGAGGAGCCCACGCTGCGGATGCCCGTCCCGCCGCTTCCGATGACACCGGCGGATGCGGCCGTGACCGCGCCGGTGGCGCCCGGCGAGGACGCGATCCCCACCCGTCCCGCTCCGCCCGTCGTGCCCCCGACGCCGGCCGTCGACGCCTCGCGGTCGCGCACGCGCCGCGATCACCGTCGGCGGGCGCTCCGGCGCGGCTGGTGGCTCTGGGCCGTGGCCGCACTCGTCGTGATCGGCGGCGCGATCTGGGGGATCAACGCGGCGCAGGGCGGCAGCGCGCAGCCCCCGCAGCTTCCCGCCGTCGACGAGCCGCTCGGCACGCACCTCGACGACCTGCTCGACGCGGTGACGCCATGATGCGCGCACCGCGGCCGTACCTCGGCGCGGCGATGGCCGCCGCCGCGCTCCTTCTCGCCCTCTCCGGCTGTGCGCCCGCCCCGATCTCCGCCGAGACCAGCGGCGCGCTCCAGCAGAACGTCGTGAGCATCGCGGAGTCGGCCGCATCCGGCGACATCGAGACGGCCGTCGCCGAGGCGGACCGCATGCAGCAGCAGCTGTCCGCCGGACTCGCCGACGGCTCGATCGGCGCGGCAGAAGGAGCGTCGATCCAGACGGCGCTGGATGCGGTGCGGACCGATCTGCAGGCGCTTCTGCCGGCGCCGGCACCGGAGGCGACGCCGGACGTGACGCCCGAACCCGAGGACACCACGCCCGTGGTCGAGGACGACGAGGACTCCGCGCCCGGCAACGGGAACAGCGGCAACGGCAACAGCGGGAACAGCGGCAACGGCAACGGCAACAGCGGGAACGGCAAGAAGGACAAGGACCGGTCCGACGACTGAGTCGTCCCGGGTCAGTGCTTCTGTTCGACCGCCGCCGACGCTTCGAGCGCGCGGATGAGGGTGGCCGAGTCGTACGGGCCGATGTGGCGCCGATCCCCGATGAAGAACGTCGGGGTCGAGTGCAGATCCATCAGCTCGGCATCGAGCCGGTCGTCCTGAATGCGGCGCAGCGTCTGCGGCGAACGGAAGTCCTCGGCGAATGCGTCCGCATCCAGCCCGAGTTCCGCTGCGTAGCGGAACAGATCCTCGGTTTCGAGGTCGAGCTGGTGCGCGAAGAGCTTCTTCGACATCTCCAGGAATTTGCCCTGTCGGGCGGCGGCCTCGTAGGCCTGGGCCGCCTGCTGCGCGTGCGGATGCGGCTGGTCGAGGGGGAAGTGGCGCCACACCCAGCGCACCCGCGGGCCGAAGTACGCGAACACCTCGTCGATCGAGCCGGTCGCGCGACCGCAGAACGGGCACTCGAAGTCGCCGTACTCGACGATTGTGAATTCCGCATCCGGTGAGCCCTTGATGTGGTCCCGGGTCGCATCGACGGGCCGGTTCAGCTTCGCGCCCACCGCCATCGGGGGACGCAGCCGGTCGCCGATCGTCATGATCGCCCAGCCGAGGAGGAACGCGAGCACGGAGGCGGTCAGGATGCCGACGCGGGCGAGGTCCTGGGTCCGTTCGTCGGGGATCGCGATCGGCACGAGGAACAGGGCGATCGTGAAGCCGATGCCGGACAGGGCGGCGCCGCCCGCGATCCGGTGCATGCCGAGTCCCGGCGCGAGCTGGCCCTTGCCGAGCGCGCGGGTGAGCCAGGTGGCGCCGGTGATGCCGAGGAACTTGCCGCCGACGAGGGCGACGATGACGCCCCAGGTCACGGGCGAGGTCACCGCATCCCGCAGCGTCGCCGGGTCGAGGTGCACGCCGGCGTTCGCGAACGCGAAGATCGGCAGCACGCCGTAGGAGATGTACGGCCGCCAGGCGGTGTCGATCCGCTCGTTGATCGACAGCGATTCGCGGAGGCTCCGGGTGACGGCGGCGGCATAGGTCGTGTTCGGAGACTCGCGGAACGCGCGGGACAGCTCGGCCGTGCGCTCGACGTCGGCCCGACGTGGGGGGAAGACCGGGATGAGGAGGGCGACGGCGACGCCCGCGAGTGTCGGGTGGATGCCGGCCTGCGCCGTCGCGCCCCAGAGCGCGATGCCGAAAACGGCATACGAGAAGCCGCGGCCGAACGGCAGGAAACGCACGCAGAGGATGGCGCCCATCAGCACGATCGCGACGATGAACGGCACCGGGTTCAGGCCGCTGCTGTAGAACAGGCCGATCACGAGCAGGGCGCCGATGTCGTCGACGACGGCCAACGTGAGCAGGAACGTGCGGATGCGGGCGGGGAACTTGGGCCCGATGATCGCGAGTGCCCCGATGAGGAACGCCGTGTCGGTCGAGATCACGACGCCCCACGCATGCGCGTTGCCCGAACTCGCCGTGAACAGCACGAAGATCGCGGCGGGGACGACGAGACCCGCGATCGCCGCGGTGATCGGCACGATCGCGCGGGAGCGGTCGGTGAGCTCGCCGATGGTGAGTTCCCGCTTCACCTCGAGCCCGACGAGGAAGAAGAAGAGCGTCATCAGGGCGTCGTTGACGAGCGAGTGCAGCGTCGCCGTGATCTGCATGTCGCCGACGCCCACCACGAGCGGCGTCGACCAGAAGTCCTCGTAGCCCGTGCCCCAGGGTGAGTTCGCCCACAGGATCGCCAGCAGCGTGGCGGCCAGCATGAGGGCGGCGGCTCTGCGGTCGGGATCCGCGAGCCCGCGGCGGGGCGTCGTCATCCTTCTATCCTGGCGTCGATTGCGAGGGGGTGGACGTCTGCGGTGTTACTTCTTCGGGTCGAGGCCGCTCAATCGGCGTCGGGGACGACCTCGTCGCCGACCCGCACCGTGCCGCCGCCCGCGGTCGGAAGGAGCAGGATGCCGAGCGTCGGTTCGGACTGATCGAACTCGGTCGTCAGCAGCCGCAGCAGCCGGGCGTCGCGCTCGCCGGTATCGGGGTTCGCCATGATCGCGGCGCACCGGCCGATG
>JAVBUN010000013.1:0-7504 GCA_031555335.1 Microbacterium sp. | reverse complement strand
CATCCTGAGGTTCATCGCGCCGCTCATCGCCGCCGGCCTCGCCGCCCGCGACGGGGCCCTCGCCCCGCTGCAGGTGATGGCGTGCGAGAACGCGATCCGCGCGACCGACCAGCTGCAGGGCCATATCCGCGCGCACGCCGGTGACACCTGGGCCGCCATCGCCGACCGCGCGGTCTTCGCCAACACCGCCGTCGATCGGATCGTGCCCGGTCAGCCCGCCGATGCCGGCGTCGACGTCGTCGTCGAGCCCTTCTACGAGTGGGCGATCGAGCGCGGGCCGGTCGCGGGCGCGCTGCCGAACGTGCCGGGCGCGCACTTCGTCGACGATCTCGCGCCGTACATCGAGCGGAAGCTCTTCACGGTGAACACCGGTCACGCGGCGACCGCGTACTACGGCGCACGCGCGGGCGTCGAACGGATCAGCGACGCGCTCGCGGTGCCCGAGATCGCGGCTGCGGTGTCGGCGACCCTCGCCGAGACCTCTGCGGTGCTGATCGCGAAGCACGAGTTCGCCCCCGACGAGCTGGCGCGCTACCGCGAGACGATCCTGGGGCGCTTCCGCAATCCCGCCCTGCCCGACACCGTATGGCGGGTGGGCCGGCAGCCGCTGCGCAAGCTCTCCCGGCACGAACGGTTCGTCGGCCCGGCTGCCGACGCGGCGGAGCGCGGGCTGCCGGTCGATGCGCTCGTCGCGACGATCGCCGCGGCGCTGGAGTTCGCCTTCGCTGAGGATCCCGAGGCCGTCGAGCTGCAGCGACGGCTGCGCGAGACCGATGCGGCGACGCTCACGGCGGAGCTCACGGGCCTCGAGCCGCCGCATCCGCTGTTCGACCGCATCCGCGAGGCCGTAGCCGCCCGCCAGGCCCAGCTCGCCTGAGCCCCGCCTTGCCTCCCCCCGCCGTGTGCCCGCGTTGGCACACGGCGGGGGGCGGGGGCGGCTTAGGCTGGCGAGGTGAGTGCTGAGCCTGAAGCCCGCGTGAAACGCCGTCGCCGCCGCATCCTGGCGTGGGTGTTCGGAGCGATCGGCGCGGTCCTGATCGCGGCGATCGCGGGCATCCTCATCTGGAGCCAGGTCGGCGTCATGGCCGCCGAACCCGAGCCGCTCGCCGCCGTCCGCGCCGACGACGCGATCGACATCGTCGACGACCCGGCCGGCATCGTGCTCTCCCCCGCGGACGGCGGAAGCGGCATCGGCCTGGTGTACATCCCGGGCGCGAAGGTCGACCCGTGGGCATACGCCGCGAAACTCGCGGACGTCGTCACGACGAACGGCATCACCGTGGTCATCACGAAGCCGTGGCTGAACCTCGCCTTCTTCGACCCGCGCCCCCTCGACACCTTCACGGGCCTCGCGAGCGGAGTGGACACGTGGATGGTCGGCGGCCATTCGCTCGGCGGCGTCCGCGCCTGCCAGTTGGCACCGGATGCGGATGCCCTCGTCCTCTTCGCCTCGTACTGCGCGAACGACCTGTCCGATTCGGAGCTGCCCGTGCTCAGCCTGTCCGGCAACGAAGACGGCCTCTCGACGCCGGAGAAGGTCGCCGACGCCCGCCCGCTCCTCCCCGCCGATGCCGTGCTCGACGAGATCGCCGGCGCCGCCCACTCGTCGTTCGGCGACTACGGGGATCAGCCCGGTGACGGCACCCCGGCGATCACGGATGCGGACATGCGCGCACAGATCACGACGGCGGTGGGGGGCCTCGCCGGCGCCCTCACCGCCGCGGTCGATTAGCGGTCGAAGCCCTCGCCGATCAGCTCGATGAGCTCCTCGCGCTCCTCCACCGGGAGGAACGCTCCCGCGGCGGCGTTGAGCTGGAACGCTTCGATGTCGTCCAGGCCGTACTCGAACGTCTCTGCGAGCAGAGCCAGCTCGCGGGTGAGCGAGGTGCGGCTCATCGTGCGGTTGTCGACATTCACGGTCACCGCGAACCCGAGCTGGTAGAGCAGATCGAACGGGTGGTCGGCGAACTCCTCGCCCCACGCCGCGATCGCGCCCGTCTGCAGGTTCGAGGACGGCGACAGCTCGAGCGGGATCTCCCGATCGCGCACCCAGCGCGCGAGGTCGCCGAACACGACCTCCACGGTGTCGCCGGCACGGGACACGATCTCGAGGTCCTCGGCGATCCGCACCCCGTGACCGAGACGCAGCGCCCGGCCGTCGATCAGCGCCGACCGGATGCTGTCGAGGCCCGCCGCCTCGCCCGCGTGCACCGTCACGGGGAAGAACTCGCTCGCGAGATAGTCGAAGGCCGCGCGGTGCCGCGACGGCGGAAAACCGTCCTCGGGGCCGGCGATGTCGAAACCGACCGCCCCGCGGTCGCGGAAGGCGACGGCGAGCTTGGCGATCTCGAGGGAGCGGTCGGTGTGGCGCATCGCGGTGACGAGCTGACCCACACGGATGTCGCGGCCCGCCTCGGCGGCCGCATCCTCGCCCTCCTCGATGCCCTGCTGCACGGCCTCGACGACCTCCTCGAGCGACAGTCCGCCGCCGAGGTGCTGCTCGGGCGCCCAGCGCACCTCGCCGTAGATCACGCCGTCCTCGGCGAGGTCCTCAACGAACTCCCGCGCGACGCGTGCGAGACCGTCGCGGGTCTGCATGACCGCGGTCGTCAGGTCGAACGTCTTCAGGTACTCGACGAGCGACCCCGAATCGCTGCGGTCGGCGAACCAGTCGGCGAGGTCCTCGGGGTCGGTCTCGGGCACCTCGACCCCCGCGGCATCCGCGAGCTCGATGATCGTCTCGGGGCGCAGCGCGCCGTCCAGGTGGTCGTGCAGCGAGACCTTGGGCAGGCTGCGCAGCGACACGCCTTCCAGCAGTGCGTCTGCGTGCTGATCGATGGGCATCCGGTACTCCTCGTGATGGGGGAAAGACTCAGGCGGTGATGCGCTCGACGACGCGGGCGGATGCGGCGGGTGCCGCGTCTCCGATCTCCCACGCGCCCTCGAGCGCCTCGAGGGCGCGTGCGAAGCGGTCGCCGTCGTCCGCCGACAGGGTGAACAACGGTGCGCCGGCGGCGATCGGATCGCCCGGCTTGGCGTGCAGGTCGATGCCGGCGGCGTGCACGACGGGATCCTGCGGGCGCGCACGCCCCGCCCCCAGCCGCCACGCCGCGATCCCGAAGGGCAGCGCGTCGATGCGCGACACGACGCCCGCGCGGGGCGCCGTCACCGTGTGGGTCTCGCGCGCGACGGGGAGCGCCGCATCCGGGTCGCCGCCCTGGGCCGCGATCATGCGCCGCCACCCGTCCATCGCCCGGCCGTCCCGCAGCGCCTCCGCGACATCGGCGTCCGGCTGTCCGGCGAGCGCGAGCATCTCCCGCGCGAGGGCGACGGTGAGCTCGACGACATCGGCCGGGCCGCCGCCGGCGAGCACCTCGACGGATTCGCGGACCTCGTTGGCGTTGCCGATCGCGCGTCCGAGCGGGGTGTTCATGTCGGTGAGCAGGGCCGTCGTCGCGACCCCGGAGTCGGTGCCGAGCGCGACCATGGTGCGGGCCAGCTCCCGTGCCCGTTCGATGTCCGACATGAAGGCGCCGGAGCCGAACTTCACGTCGAGCACGAGGGCCGCGGTGCCCTCGGCGATCTTCTTCGACATGATGCTCGAGGCGATGAGCGGGATCGCCTCGACCGTGCCGGTCACGTCGCGGAGCGCGTACAGCCGCTTGTCGGCCGGCGCGAGCCCAGAGCCCGCCGCGCAGATGACCGCGCCGACGTCGGCCAGCTGCGCCGACATCTCGGCGTTCGACAGCGACGCCCGCCAGCCCGGGATGGACTCGAGCTTGTCGAGGGTGCCGCCGGTGTGGCCGAGGCCGCGCCCCGAGAGCTGCGGCACGGCCACCCCGAACGCCGCGACGAGAGGGGCGAGCGGCAGGGTGATCTTGTCGCCGACGCCACCCGTGGAGTGCTTGTCGACCGTCGTCTTGCCGAGACCTGCGAAGCTCATGCGCTCCCCCGACGCGATCATCGCGTCGGTCATGACCCGGATCTCGTCGCGTCCCATGCCGTTCAGAAGCACCGCCATCGCGAACGCCGCCATCTGCGCGTCCGTGACGTACTCGCGCGTGTACGCGTCGATCATCCACCGGAGGGCGGCCTCCGGCACGTCCCCGCCGTCGCGCTTGGCACGGATGACGTCGACCGCGTCGAAGGCCTCGACCCCGCTCACCGGCCCATCCCCCTCGGCCGAGACGTCGGAGCGGCCGCTGCCGCAGCACCGCACGGTGACATTCGCGGCGTCGCGCGCAGCGTGGCGGGAGCGCTCATCGGCGGTAGTCCTCGAGGTCGCGGGGGCCGAACGCATCCGGCAGCACCTCGTCGATCGTGCGGATGCCCGACACCGTCTCGAGCAGCATCCCGGGCAGGGCGAACTCGAACAGGAGCTGCCGGCACCGGCCGCACGGCATGATCGTCTCGCCGTCGCCGTTCACGCAGACGAACGCCACGAGCCGGCCGCCGCCGGTCATGTTGAGCTCCGACACCAGCCCGCACTCGGCGCAGAGCCCGACCCCGTACGACGCGTTCTCGACGTTGCAGCCCGACACGATCCGTCCGTCGGAGACGAGCGCCGCCGCACCCACCTTGTAGCGCGAGTAGGGCGCGTACGCGCGCTGCATGGCCTCGTTCGCCACGACGCGCAGCTGGTCCCAGTCGATGTCCGTCACGATCGCCTTCCGATTCGGGGATGCTGCCGCATCCGTAGGGGGCATCAGCCCTTGATGTACGGCTTGCCCGCCGCCGCCGGTCCCCGCGCCACGCCGACGAGGCCGGCGACGGCGAAGATCGTCACGATGTACGGGAGCATGAGCAGGAACTCGCTCGGCACGGGCGAGCCGATGGCGCCCAGAGTGTTCTGCAGGTTCGAGGTGAACCCGAACAGGAGCGCCGCGAGGGTGGCCTTCAGGGGATCCCACTGCCCGAAGATGACGGCGGCGAGGGCGATGTACCCGGCGCCGGCGGTCATCTCCTGGTTGAAGGCGCCCACCGACCCGAGGGTGAAGAACGAGCCGCCGATGCCGGCGATCGCACCGCCCAGCGACACGTTCCAGAAGCGCGTGCGCGGGATGTTGATACCGACCGTGTCCGCCGCCTCCGGGTGCTCGCCGACGGCACGCAGCCGCAGCCCCCAGCGGGTGTGGAACAGTCCGATGTAGACCGCGATGACCGTGACGTACACGAGGTACACGACGATCGTCTGGCGGAACAGCATCGGACCGATCACCGGGATCTCGGACAGGAACGGGATGGGGATGCGGTCGAAGCGCGGCGGGGTGTTGAGCGTCTCGCGGTTCGGCGATAGCAGCTGCGAGAAGAGGAAGCTCGTGAGCCCCACCACCAGAACGTTGAGCACGACACCGACGATCACCTGGTCGACGAGGTACTTGATCGCGAAAGCCGCCAGCACGAACGACACCAGCACGCCGGCCACCGCCGCGGCGACGAGCCCGAGGATCGGCTGCCCGGTCGCGGTCGCCACCACGGCGGACGTGAACGCCCCCGCGAGCAGCTGACCCTCGATCGCGATGTTCACGACGCCCACGCGCTCGCTGATGACGCCCGCCATCGCGCCGTAGATCAGCGGCACCGACAGGCTCAGCCCGCCCGCGAGCAGACCCGCGAGCGGGATGACGTGGCTGTCGGAGCCGCCCGCCGCCGCCCACGCGAGGAATCCGCCCATGAAGAGGACGGCGAAGACGATCGTCATCCACAGCGGCACCCGGCGACGTCCGCGGACGAGGAGTCCGGCGGCGACGGTGAGCGCGGCGAGGGCGATGGTCACCACGATGCCGGTGGCGGCACCGTTGAGCACGACGGACGGCACCTGGATCGCATCGTTGTCGCCGGAGAGCCGGAACACCGCGTTCTCCGACTGGCCGCCGACGATGAACAGCAGCGCGGCCAGCACCGTGAACACGAGGTAGATGATCGGGACTTTCCACCCGACGACGACCGTGGAGTCGAGCGCAGCGGGCTGCGCGCTCGGTGCGGTCTGGTTCGGCGATACGGCGGTCATCGCGCGATCACCTCCTGGTTCTTGCGGGAGCGTCGCTTCGCGCGCGGTTTGGCCCCGGGGGCGGGCAGCCGGAAGATCGCCCGCACGAGCGGCGGGGCGGCGATGAAGAGCACGATGAGCGACTGGACGACCAGGACGATGTCGACGGGGATCCCCTCGGCGGCCTGCATCGAGAATCCGCCGGCCTTGAACGCGCCGAAGAGGATGCCGGCGATCAGCACGCCGACCGGGGTGGATCGCCCGAGCAGCGCGACCGTGATGGCGTCGAATCCGATTCCGGCGTCGATGCCGCTCGAGAAGCCCGTCGTCACCGTGCCGAGCGCCTGGTCGACACCCGCGAGACCGAGCAGCGCGCCCGAGAACAGCATCGCGTAGACGTACATGGACTTGACGTTGATGCCGGCGACGCGCGCGGCGTGCGGGTTCTCCCCCACGGCGCGGAACCGGAAGCCGAGGGACGACCGCTCGAGCAGCCACCACACCACGACGACCGCCGCGATCGACAGCAGGAACCCGGCGTGCAGGTTGTACGCCGGACCCAGCAGGTCGGGGAAGACGGCCGTCTCGCGCATCGCGGGCGTCGTCGGGTTGTTGGAGCCGGGCGCCTGGAGCAGACCCGGGGTGTTCAGCATCCACATCACGAGATACAGCGCGACGTAGTTGAGCATGATCGTGACGATCACCTCGTGCGCGCCGGTGCGCGCCTTCAGCAGCCCCGCGATGCCGGCCCAGATAGCCCCCGCCGCGAGCCCCGCGATCAGGGCGACGATCAGGTGCACGCCCCACGGCAGTTCGAAGGCGAAGCCGACGTAGCCGGCGGCGGCCGCCGCGACGAGCATCTGGCCGCGGCCGCCGATGTTGAAGAGGCCCACGCGGAAGGCCAGGGCGACGCCGAGGCCCGCCGCGATGAGCGGAGCGGCGAAGCCGAGCGTGTTCGTGAGCGGACGGATCTGCGCGGCGAAGTCGTCGACGCGCGCGTTGAAGATCGCACCGCGGAACAGCGCCTCGTAGCCGCCGTACACCGCGGCCCAGATCGCGACGAACGTGTCGCCGGGGCGGGCGAAGAAGTACCCGGACGCCTTGCGGACGTCGTCGTCGGTGACGGCGATGAGGATGCCGCCGACCACCATGGCCGCGACGATCGCGAGGATCGTGGTGACCGTGCTGCCGCGCAGCATCTCTTTGATGAACACGTTCTGACGCGGCGGTGCCGGAACGCCGCCGTCGACCGCGCCGGGAGCCCCGGGAGAGGGTTCGGGAACGTCGGGCGACCCTGTGAGCGGGCCCGAGACGGGCGGCAGCTGCTCGGGCGGCAGCTCGCGCCCCGCCTCGAACGGGCGCGGCGTGTGCGGGGTGGAGTCGTCGGTCAC
Organism: Microbacterium sp.; assembly: GCA_031555335.1. Taxonomy (GTDB): domain Bacteria; phylum Actinomycetota; class Actinomycetes; order Actinomycetales; family Microbacteriaceae; genus Microbacterium. The sequence continues at coordinate 124 of JAVBUN010000013.1, read as the reverse complement.
GCGGCTGCTCCGCTCTCGGGCGTCTCGCCCGCCATCATGAGGCCCAGCTCGTCGCGGGGCGTGTCACTGGGGACGATGCCGACGATCGCGCCGCGGTACATCACCGCGATGCGGTCGGCGAGCG
>JAVBUN010000327.1:0-8157 GCA_031555335.1 Microbacterium sp. | reverse complement strand
CGGCCGTCGAACGCGACGGTGCCCGAGGTGGGGGCGTCGAGGCCGAGGAGCAGGCGGACGAGCGTGGACTTGCCGGAGCCCGACTCGCCGATGATGCCGACCGCCGATCCCTCGTCGATGTCGATGTCGACGTCGGTGAGGGCGGTCGTCACGGCGCGCGGCCCGAACGGGGTCCGGCGCGGGGCGCGGTACGTGCGGGCCAGGCCGCGGGCGCTGACGAGCGCGCTCATGCCGCACCTCCGCGGGTCGGGGGCGAGGGCCGCCAGAGGGTCGCCGTCGCGTCGCGGAGGAGGCCCCGCGTCACCTCGGACCGCGGTGCCGAGAGCAGGTCGGCGACCGTTCCCGCCTCCACCACGCGGCCGTGCTCGAGCACGATCGCGGTGGTCGCGATCTGCGAGAGCACGGCGAGGTCGTGCGTGATGAACACGAGAGACATGCCGGCATCCGTGACGAGCGACCGCAGCAGCTCGAGGATCTCGGCCTGGATCGTGACGTCGAGGGCGGTGGTCGGTTCGTCGGCGACGAGCAGCCGCGGGTGCGAGGCAAGGGCGACGGCGATCGCGACGCGCTGGCGCTGGCCGCCGGAGAGCTGATGCGGGTATCGGTCGATGATGTGCGCCGGGTCGGGCAATCGCACCCGTTCCGCCTCGGCGACCGCGCGTGCCCGCAACCGGCCGCGTCGCAGGCCCTCGTGGATGCGGGGGCCGCCGGTGATCTGCCGGCCGACCGTGCGGATGGGGTTCAGGGCGGTCTGCGGCTCCTGGAAGACGATGCCGAGCTCCGCCCCGCGCAGCCGCGCGAGGTCGCGGTCGGGAAGGCCGAGGATCTCGCGACCGTCCCAGCGGATGCTGCCCGAGACCACGGCGTTCTCGGGGAGGAGGCCGAGCAGGGCCAGCGCCGTCAGCGACTTGCCCGAGCCGGACTCGCCGATGATGCCCACGCGTGCGCCGTCCGGCACCTCGAACGACACCCCGTCGACCACGCGGCGGCCGTCGAGATCGATCACGAGATCGTTCACCTCGAGGCTCATGAGACCACCTCCGGCACGTGCGTGCGGGCACGCCGGGCGCTGCCCGCACGCGTCGACAGCGTCGGATCGGTCGCCTCGCGCAGACCGTCGCCGAGCAGATTGAAGCCGAGCACCGTGATCGTGATCGCGAGCCCCGGCGCGACCACGGAGAACGGGTACACGGTGAGGTAGCGCTGCAGGTCGGCCAGCAGCACCCCCCACGAGGGTTCCGTGATCGGTGCCCCGACGCCGAGGTAGGAGAGCCCCGCCTCGGCGAGCACGGCGACCGCCATGCCCCACGAGAGCTGGACGATGAACACCGGGGCCACGTTCGGCAGGAGGTGGCGCACGAGGTTCTGCAGCGGGGTGAGACCGGCGGCACGCGCCGCCACCACGAACTCGCTGTGCAGCACGCGGCGCAGCTCCGGACGGCTCACCCGGGCGATGTTCACGCCGAAGCCGATCCCGACGGCCCAGACGACCACCCACAGCGACCCGCCCCATACGGCCGAGATCATCATCGCGATGATGAGCACCGGGAACGCGATCAGGATGTCGACGAGCACGGCGACCGATTCGCGCACCCACCGTCCGGTCAGTGCCCCGAGCGCCGCGAGCGCGAGCCCCACGACGGTCGCGAGCACGCCCGCTCCGACGGCGACGACGACGGTCGTGCGGGCGCCGGCCATGAGGAGGCTGAGGATGTCGCGGCCCGTCGCGTCCGTGCCGAGAAGGTGGGGCCAGCCCGGTGCCGCCCACCGGCCGGCGACGTCGGCGGCGCGCGGGTCGAAGGGCGTCCAGAACAACGAGAGCGCCGCGGTGAGCAGCAGGGCCGCGACGACGACGATGCCGAATGCGCCGGTCGGCAGGGCCCAGAGCCGGCCGAGCCACGTGGAGCGGCGCCGGGGGGTCACGACGCCTCCCGCTGACGCGGATCGGCCGCGCGGTGCACGAGGTCCACGACGAAGCCCACCACGAGCACGAAGCCGGTCAGGGCGAGCAGCTCGCCCTGCACCTTCGGCAGGTCGCGCGCGGCGACATCCGTGACGAGCATGCGGCCGATGCCGGGGAGGGCGAACAGCTGCTCGATCACCACGGCGCCGACGATGATGCCGGCGACCTGCAGGCCGAGCACCGAGACGACGGAGAGTCCGACGTTCGGCAGCCCGTGGCGCAGGAGGGCCTGGGTGCGGGTGAGTCCGGTCGCGGCGGCCGTGCGCACGTAGTCCTGCCCGACGGCCTGCAGCGTCGCCGAGCGGACGAACCGGAGCAGCATCGCGCCCTCGACGACGCCGATGGTGAGGGCGGGGAGGAGCAGCGAGCGGAGCGCGGCGGCGGGATCCGACCACCCGTCGCGGGGGAACCCCTGCGCCGGCAGCCACCCGAGCCACACCGCGAACACCACGACGAGCATCATCCCGGCCCACACGACCGGGACGGCGGCGAGAGCCTGCGCGGCGACGCCGATGCCGGTGCCGCTCGCCCGTCCGCGGCGAAGCGCCGACACCACCCCGAGCGGCACGCTGATCAGCAGCGCGATGACGAGCGAGAGGAGACCCAGGGGGAGCGTCACCTGCGCCTTCTGTGCGAGCTCGCTCGTGACCGGGGCCCCGGTCAGGAGCGAGGTGCCGAGATCGCCCTGCAGCATTCCGCCGATCCACTGCGCGTACTGCGTCGGGAGAGGGACGTCCAGGCCCAGCCGCTCGCGCACCGCCTCGAGCTGTTCCGGGGTCGAGTTCGTGCCCGCGATGAGCTGGGCGACATCACCGGGCAGCACCCGCAGCGTCAGGAAGATGATCACGCTGGCCACGACCAGCCCCACGATGAGCAGGGCCAGTCGTGTCAGCGTGTATCGGATCACCCGTCGCTCTTGCCGAGCTCAGCGACGTTCAGGCGCTCGTTGAGGTTGATCGAGGGCATCCCGGAGACCTGCGTGGAGACCGCCGCGACCGCCGCACCGTTGTACAGCCAGTCCGCGGCCGCATCCTCGGAGACGATGCGTGCGGCCTGCGCGAGGAGCTCGGCCGCCTCCTCGTCGCTGGTGGCGGCCCGCGACTGGGCGTACAGGTCGGCGACCTCGGGGTTCGCGTACGTGAAGTAGTACTCCGGGTCCGCCCAGTTCTGGAAGTCCCGCGCCTCGGTGTGCAGCACGAAGCTCAGGTCGTAGTCCTTGTTGGTGTACACGTCCTGCAGCCAGGTCGGGAAGTCGACCGAGTCGACGGTCAGGGTGATCCCCACCGCGTCGAGGTCCGAGACCAGCAGCTGGGGGATCGTCGTCGAGTAGAAGTTCGGGATGGTGAGGGTGAGGTCGAGGTCCTCGGCACCGGCCTCGGCGAGCAGTTCCTTCGCGGCATCCGGGTCGTACGGGGCGACATCGGACAGGTCCTCGTAGCCCGGGTCGAGCGACGGGATCGGGCCGTACTGCGTCTGGCCGGAGCCCAGCGCCTCGACGATCGCGTCGTGGTCGATGGCCTGACGGATGGCCTGTCGCACGCGCTGGTCGGCGAGCGGGCCGCTCGTCTGGTTGAACGCGAGCGTGCCCTTGTCGGTGGATTCGCCGACGACCACTTCGTAGTCGCCGTTCGCCTCGATCTGGTCGGTCAGCGTGGCGTCCCAGGCGGTGACGACGTCGAACTCCCCCGCGAGGGCGGCGTTCAGCGCTGCCTGGTTGTCGGGCACGTAGGAGAAGACGACCTCCGCGGCGGCAGCCGGCTCGCCCCAGTACCCGTCGTAGCGGGCCAGGGTGACGCTGTCGCCCTGCGACCAGCGCGCGAGCGAGAACGGGCCCGTGCCGTTGGCGGCCGTCTGGTAGTCGACGGTGTCGCCTTCCTTCAGGATGATGCCGGCGCGCCCCGTGAGGTTCCAGAGCAGCTGCGAGTCGGGGGCGCTGAGCGCGAGGGTCACGGTCTGTCCCTCGGCGGTGATCGAGGTGACGTTCGCGAGCGTCGCGGCGTCGAGCCACTCCGCCGTGTCGCGGTGCTGGGTCAGCGACCACACGACATCCTGTGGGGTCAGCGCCTGACCGTCGTGGAAGGTCACACCCTCCCGCACGGTGAACGCGTAGGTGAGCCCGTCGGGCGACACCGTCCAGTCGCTCGCCAGGGCGGGCACGATGTCCTGCTCGGGCGTCCGGGACACGAGCCCCTGATACACGTTGTCGATGAGCAGCTGGTCGAGGGCGGCGCCCGAGGTGACGCGGATGTCGAGGTTGGTCGGTTCGAGCACGAGGCGCACCGAGACCGATGCATCCGGGTCGACGGGCCCGGCGGTCGAGGGCTCCGACGACGGGGTCGCGGAGCAGGCGGTGAGCGTCAGTGCTGCGGCGGCCACGAGCGCTGTGACGGCCAGGGATGTGCGGCGGAACATGAGGTCCTTTCGCCCGCCGGAGCGGGGCAGTACCGGGACGGGTATCGGTGCGGGAACAAGCCTAGAGCGACCGGGCGGGGAAGCCGCTCGTCACCGCGTAATGAAAGGACCCGTCAGGATGCGGCGGCCTCCGCACGCAGCAGCTCCGCGAGCTGTGCGGGGATCTCCTCGTGGACGTTGTGGTGCGCGGGGACGGTGGTGACGATCGCGGCCGGGTGACGTCGGCGGAACTCGTCGGCGTCCGCATCCGTCACGTAACCCTGGTCGCCGCGGATGAGGGCGACGGGGGCGGCGACAGTGGCGAGGTCGTCCCAGCCGGTCGCCGCGAGGACGCCCCGCACGGCGTCCGGGCGGGCGTCCGCTGCCGCCCCGGCGTTGGCTGCGGCGGCGGCGAGGTGCGCGAAGTGGTGCTTCCACTCGACGCGGCCGTCGGCGCGGACGCGGGAGTTCAGGAACACCCCGCGCTCGGCGGTGGCCCGCGTGCCGCCCAGCCCGAACGACAGTGCCCGGTCCACGAGCTCGTCGCGGGAGGCCCAGTCCGTCGGGCCGGCGAAGAACTGCCGCACCTGTCGCGGGCCGGCGTCGGGGTCGACGCCCGGGGTGATGTCGACGATCACCAGGCGGCGCACGAGCGCGGGCGCGATCGCGGTCACGGCTGCGGCGGTGAGCCCGCCCAGCGAATGCCCGACGAGCACCTGCGGCCGGTCGGTCCACGCCTCGAGTGCGCGCACCACGTCGGGTGCGAGGGTGCGCGCCGAGTAGTCCGCATCCTCGCGCCACGAGGAGTCGCCGTGACCCGGCAGATCGAGCGCGAGCGCGGGCAAGTCGAGGGCGAGGATGGTGGTGTCCCACGTGTGGGCGTTGAGGCCCGCGCCGTGCAGAAAGGTGATGACGGGAGGCTCCGTGCCGTAGCGAAGCGCCGAGAGCGCGCGGCCGTCGGGGAGCGTCAGCTGTTCGCGCGTCGCGGCGGGAAGCGGCGCCGTGCGTCCGATGTCCGCCGCCTGCGCGGCCAGGAAGGAGAATTCGTCGAAGGGATCCGCCACGCGGACATGCTACGCGCCCCCGTCGCGAGCGGTCGGCTCGGTACGCTGGCGACATGAGCGAAGAGCGTCGCGTCCACCTCGCCAAGTCCGCGCCCGATGCCTACCAGGCGCTCGCCGCCTTCTCGAAGACCGTCGGCCGGATCGCGGCGGAGGGCGGGATCGACGACCGGCTCAAGGAGCTCGTGCAGCTGCACGCGTCACAGCTCAACGGCTGCGCGTACTGCGTGCGGGTGCATGTCGACCGCGGGATCGCGGCGGGGCTGGATGCGGATGTGATCGCGCAGATCGCCACGTGGCGCGATTCCGGGGTGTTCACCGAGCGGGAGCGGGCGGGGCTCGAGCTCGCGGAGGCGATGACGTTCATCGACGAGGGCGGTGTGTCCGACGAGGTGTACGACCGCGTGGGGAGCGTCCTCTCCGAAGCCGAGTACGTCGCGCTCAGCTGGGTGATCGTCTCGATCAACTCCTTCAACCGCATCGCCACCGCCGGCCGATACCCGGTGCGCCCGCGCGACGGGGCATGAGCGGGCGGCCGGAGCCGGTCATCGCGGGGGCGTTGAACTTCCGCGACGTCGGGGGCCTGCCGGCCGGCGCCGCGGGTGCCACCCGGCACGGCGTGCTGTTCCGCTCCGGCACGCTCGCGGGGCTCGACGCGCCGGCCCGCGAGGCGATCGGTCGACTGGGGCTGCGCCGGGTGATCGATCTGCGCGACGACGACGAGGTGCGGCGCGAGCGGAGCCGGCTCGACCCGCCCGTGCCCGACACCGTCCGGGTGCCGTTGCTCCGGGGGTCCGCTGCGTCGTTCGTCGCGGACGACATGGGGCTCGATGAGCTGTACGCCCACATCGTAGACGAGTCGGCGCCCGCGCTGGTCGAGGTCGCCCGCGGGGTGATCGGCACACAGCCCGTGCTCGTGCACTGCACGGCCGGAAAGGACCGCACCGGGGTGTCGATCGCGCTGATCCTCGCGGCGGCAGGCGTGGACGAGGAGGCGATCGTGGCGGATTACGCGCGGACCGCCGCACTGCTGCCCGACGAGCGCAACCGCCGCATCCTGGGATGGCTGCGGTCGGCGCATCCGGCATCCGTGCGTCTCGAGGAACTCGCGACCGCATCGCCCGAGCGTGCGATGCGGTCGCTCCTGGCGCGCCTGCGCGCCTCGCACGGCGCCCCGGTCGAATACCTCCGTGCCGCCGGCCTCGCCGACGACGAGATCCGGGAGCTCGGCCGCATCCTGGTCGCGGCGTGAGGTGACCGTCGCGGTCGCCCACCCTCGGTGCGGTTCGGGGCGTGATCTGTGCTTTGGGGCGCGGGCCTGTGGGGTTTGGGGCGCGATCGGTGCTTTGGGAGTGGGGCTGTGGAGTTCGGGGCGTGATCGGTGCTTTGGGGCGTGAAAACTGCGCCCCAAAGCAGGAAACGCGCCCCAAAGCGAACGGGTCGGGAGTCGGACGGGATGCGGATGCGGGATGCGGGGGCGAGCCGGGGCGGACCCCGCGAGGTTAGGCATGCCTACCCTGGCGGGGTATACTGACGGTGTCATGTCCGCCGAGAACATCCTCCACAGCGAGAGCGCCTGCCGTGCGTCGAAGCACGTGCGCGCGCAGAACCTCGTGACCGCCGACGAGACGTCGCTGTCGGACCTGGAGATGCTGCTGACGACCCTGCCGCTCTGCTCGACGGGGCGGGTGTTCGTGGAAGTGCCGGATGAGGCGGACATCGTCGACATCCGGGTTCCCGCCCGCATGACGATCACCTGGCTGGCTCGCAGCCGCCGTACGGGCGAACCCGGCACCGGGCGCGCCTGCGCCCCGGGTACCGCTCTCAGCCGCGCGGTCATCGCCTGGGCCGACGAGATGCTCTGCACCGAGGACGACGCGTGCGGGACGGCGGTCACGTTGCTGGGCGGGTATCTCGGCACCGCCGACATCGTCGACCACCTGGTCGACGCGCGCGGCATCCCGACCGCCCACATCCACGTGCCGGAGCGGTTCGAGCAGATCCTCGCCCGCTGACGGGAGCCCTCAGCGGGCGCCGCGTCGCACGTAGTTGCCGTCTTCGAGACCGGCCTCGATCTCGAAGCGGTTGCGCAGCGGATCGCGGCCCGCGAGCGTGTAGAGCACCGGCATCAGGAAGCCGTACCTGCGCCACTGCCGTTCGTGCACGGACTCGTGCGCGATCAGACGTTCGTCGATGCGGCCGTCGCCGGTGAGGAAGCAGTTGCCGACGCATACCCCGCCGCGGGGAAAAGCCCACGAGGGCAGCCCCCGGAACACCCACACGCGGCCCTGCCGCTCGATGCGGCCTCGGCTCCAGAGCGTTCCCCACACCCACCCGACGGTGCACCCGTAGAGATACCCCAGCCGGCTGACGGGGGAGTCGAGCAGCGCGGCCGGGATGAACCGGTCGATCGCGCGCCCGCGATCGACCGCCCGCTGGGCTTGTGCGCGCCAGTCGGTGGGCGGCCGCCGCGCGCTCACGCCAGTGCTCCGACTAGGCGCAGCAGCGTGCCCATGTCGGCCGCGGCGTTCGCCGGCGACGACGGCGAGAAGCCGGCGAGCGAGGTCCCGGCCAGCGGTGTGCTCTCGCGAACGGCCTTGAGCGCGGCGACGAGCGGCGACAGGCCGACGCCGAACGGTTCCGACGCCTTGACCCCGGGCATCTCCGCCGGGTCCAGCACGTCGACGTCGACATGCAGGTGGACCGCATCGACGTCGAGCGCGGCGACGGCGGCAGCCAGCG
>JAVBUN010000215.1:0-7288 GCA_031555335.1 Microbacterium sp. | reverse complement strand
CGGCCGTGCGGCTCCGTCGGGCACCCGGCGAGCGCGCGTCGCGCGTCGCGGAACTGGTCGTCGATCGCCGTCATGATCCCCCGTCGCGCGCGGCACGTGACCGTTCGAGCTCCGCCGCCGCGTGATCGGCCCGGCCGGCCGCCTCCTCGCTCGCCGCCGCGGCCCCTGCCGCCTCGGCGGCCGCCCGTTCCGCCTCCTCGCTCGCCCGTTCGAACTCCCCGCGCAGCGCGTCGCGGCGCCGACGCTGTTCGTCCGCACGCTCGCGGGCCGCCACGAGACGGGCGTCCGCCCGGTCGCGCTCCCGGGACGCCTCGGCGGCGGTGCGTTCAGCGGCGCGCACGGCCGCATCCGCCGCCCGGCGGGATCGACGTGCGGCGAGATCGTCGTCCGGCGGCGGGGCGGGCAGCGTCTCGGGCACCGAGCCCGCCACGGCCTCGGCGACCTGCGCGGGCTCCGCGCCCTGCGGGATGGTCCGCACGAGCCGTCCCGTCAGCACGGCGACGCCGACGTCCCTGTCGACAATCGCGGCGTTCACGGTGGTCTCGATGTCGGTGACGGCCGCGGCGCTCAGGGACGCACCGGCGGCGCCGGCGAGCTCGACGGCGCGCCGGGCGAGGCCGGCGACGAGCGCGCGGCGCTGCCGGCCGAGCCTCGCGAGCTCGACGGCATCGAGGTCTTCCTGCGCCTCGCGGAGCGCCTGCGAGAGCGCGACCGCGTCGGCGAGCTGCCCGTCGCGCACGAGCAGATTGACCGCCCATGCCGCGACCGAGGGCTTGCGCAGGCGTGCGATGCGGGCGCCGCGCTCGCCCCCCGTGTCTGCGGCACGCGCGTTTCGAGCGGCGGTGAAGTCCGCCGGCGGCAGGGCGTACAGCGCATCCGCAACCTCGTCGAGGTCATCCGCCGCGCTCGTCATGACCCCATTCTGACCTCGCCGCCGCCGGGCACGCCACGGGGCGCGGGCCCCGTCGCTCAGACGCGTTCGTCGGTCGCGATCGCCGCCGCATCCACCGGCCGGCGCCGGATCGCCATCGCCAGGAGCGGGAACAGCAGCACCGACAGCATCCCGGCGCCCACGAGCACGGCGGCGGCGGAGGTGGGGAGGATGTCGTTGTCGACGCCGATCGCCGTGACCGCGACGATGATCGGCAGGCCCGTCGCCCCGAGGAGCACGCCCGCGATCCGGTCCCGCGGGCCGGATCGCGCGGGGAGGGCGAGCACCGACGGGATGCCGCGCACGACGAGCAGGGCCAGCGCACCGAGCGGCACGGCGGCGAGCAGCCACGGCGACGAGAGCAGCGTCTCGAGGTCGAAGGCGACGCCGGTGTAGACGAAGAAGATCGGCACGAACACCCCGAAGGCGATCCCCTCGATCTTGCTCGCGATCGCATCGCGGTCGGGCGCCGGTGCGTCCCGCACCAGCAGCCGCCACACGATCCCGGCCGCGAACGCGCCGAGCAGCATGTCGAGATCGAGGACCATGCTGAGCACCACCAGCGCCGCGAGGATCAGCATGACGACGCGGACCCCGAACTGACCGGACGTGTGGAGGGTCGCCGCCATGAACCGGTGCAGCGCGCCCTGCGGGGCACGCAGCGCATACCAGATCGCGAGCCCGGTGACCACGACGAAGCCGCAGAGCACCACGGTCGCCAGCCCCGGGTCGCGGCTGCCGAGGAACACCGAGATGGCCACGAGCGGACCGAACTCGCCGACCGCGCCGATCGCCCCGATACTCCGCCCGAAGGGCGTGTGCAGATCGCCGGTGTCGCGGAGCATCGGGAGCAGGGTGCCGAGCGCGGTCGAGCAGAGCGCGATCCCGATGATGACGCCGGCCTCGCCGGGAGCTGCCAGGAGGCCGACGGCGATACCCACCGCGAGGCTCAGGATCCAGCCGCCGATCGCGCGCCGTCCGGTGCGCCCGGTGAGGGCCGCGAACTCGATCTCGGACCCCGCGACGAAGAACAGCATCGCGAGACCGAACTGGGCGAGCGTGTCGAGGAACGCGGACGGGTGTGCCCAGCCCAGCACGGCGGGCCCCACCAGGATCCCGAGGAACAGCTCGAACACCACGACCGGGATGGGCAGCCAGCGCCCGATCCCGCGCGCGCCGAGCGGTGCCGCCACCGCCAGCAGCGGGATGAGGACCAGGCTCGCATCGTCGGCCACACCTCAGGCTAGCGGGGGCGTGCCGCGACGCACACGGTCAGGCGCGCATGCGATGCCCGCGGTCCCCGGGGCCGTGGAGCTCGCGGTGCAGCCGCTCCATCCGGTCGTCGAGCGCGGCCGCCGTCTGCGCCGCATCCTTCAGCTCGTCGAGCAGGCGCCCGGGCACCTGCCGGTCGTACTTGTAGTAGATCTTGTGCTCGAGGCTCGCCCAGAAGTCCATCGCGATCGTGCGGAACTGCACCTCGACCGGCACCCGCACCGGGCCGGTCGAGAGGAACACCGGCACCTCGACGATCGCGTGCAGGCTCTTGTAGCCGTTCTCCTTCGGCGTCGCGATGTAGTCCTTGACCGTGCGGATGGTGATGTCGTCCTGCTGGGTGAGCAGGTCGAACAGCCGGTACGCGTCGGCGCTGAAGCTGCAGGTGACGCGCACGCCCGCGATGTCGGTGATGTGCGCGCGGATCGAGTCGAAGTCGGGGTCGATGCCCTTCCGGGTGACCTTCTCGACGAGGCTGTCGGGCGACTTCACCCGGCTCGAGACGTGCTCGATCGGGTTGTACTCGTGCATGTGCAGGAACTCGTCGCGCAGGATCGAGATCTTCGTCTCGACCTCCTGCATCCCGAATCGGTACTCGAGCAGGAACCGCTGGAGTTCGTCGCGCACGGCGCGCAGCTGCGCGGCCGAGACCGTGACCTGTGCCTGATCGAGCGGGACGGAGTCGAGCGGGATCGTCATATCCGCCACGCTACGGCGGGGGCATCGGTGCGGGCTGTGAACTCGGCCCCGAGGTTGCCCGATCCCCGAATCGGGCATATGTTTGTCGACGGCTTGTTACCGCTGCGGCGGGCAATACCGAGGACGTGTCGCAGACGACCGTTCTTGTCGCTTTCCGAAGGTATTGCCATGATCATCCGCCGGGTCCTGAACAACAGCGTCGTGGACGCACTCGACGACGCGATGCGCGAAGTCATCGTGCTCGGCAAGGGCATCGGGTTCCAGTCGCATCCCGGCGACACGATCGATCCCGCGGCCGTCGAGAAGATCTTCCGGCTCGACGACAGCGCCCAGGGCACGCGGTTCGCCCAGGTGGCCGCGGACGTGCCCGCCGAGATCCTCACTGCCACCGACGAGATCGTCTCTCTCGCCCGCGAGCGGCTCAGCGAGACGCTGAGCGACTCCATCTACCCGGCCCTCGCCGATCACATCGCCTTCGCCGTGCAGCGCGTGCAGCAGGAGGTCGATCTCGGGAGCGCCCTCGAGAGCGAGGTGCGACGGTTCTACCCCAAGGAGTACGCCGTCGCGACCGAGGCGCTCGGCCTCATCCGCCAGGCGACGGGCACGGCCATGCCTCCCACCGAGGCCGCCAACATCGCCCTGCACCTCATCACCGCCGAGGTGGGCGGCGGCGACGGCTCCGCCGCGGCCCTCACCCGCTTCACCCAGGACGTGCTCGACATCGTGCGCCTGCAGTTCGGCATCTCGTACGACGACGAGGACCCCGCCTACACCCGGTTCGCCGCGCACGTGCGCTACTTCGCGCAGCGCGTGCTCTCGCACGCGGTCATCGACCGCGACGACGGGGAGCTGCTGGCGCTCCTGCGCCGGCAGCTCCCCCACGTGTTCGCCGGCATCGACCGCATCGACGCGTACGTCCGCGACACCCATTCCCACGCGATGACCTCGACCGAGAAGGTCTACATCGCGATGCACGTCAGCCGGCTCGTCTGAGCCCGCTGCACCCCATCGGCGCGTCAGGATCCTCCGCGTCAGCCGTCCACCTCATCCGAGAGAGCATGTCGATGAAATACGACAAGGATGCCGAGGCGATCATCGCCGGCGTCGGCGGGGCCGAGAACATCGCGTCCGCGTACCACTGCATCACCCGCCTGCGCTTCACCCTGAAGGACAACGCGAAGGCGGATGCGGCCGCACTGACGGCCGTCCCGACCGTCATGGGCGTCAACGACACCGGCGGGCAGTACCAGGTGGTCATCGGCGACAAGGTCGCCGAGGTCTTCCAGGCGGTCGCCGCGAAGGAGCCGCGCCTCGCGGCCGACCCGGAGTCCGTCCCCGCCGCCACCGGCGCGAAGAAGAACCCGCTGCAGCGGTTCTTCGACTTCATCGGCGGGGTGTTCGCGCCGCTGCTGCCCGCCATCGCCGGTGCGGGCCTGCTGCGCGGCGTCCTCGCCCTCCTCGGCTTCTTCGGCTGGATCGACACCGCGTCCGACACGTACGTCGTGCTCACCGCGATCGGCGACGCCGTCTTCTACTTCCTGCCGGTCCTCGTGGCGATGACCGCCGCACGCAAGCTCGGCGCGAACCCCTACGTGGCCGTCGCGATCGCGGGCGTGCTCGTCTACCCGGCGCTCGTGACCGCGCTCGGCTCGGGAGACGCCGTCGACTTCCTCGGCCTGCCCGTCACCGCGACCACCTACTCGTACACGGTGATTCCGACGCTCCTCGCGATCTACCTGATGTCGTGGGTGGAGCGGGGCCTCAATCGCATCATCCCGCGCGTCGTCCGTCTCATGGTCGTGCCGCTGCTGACGATGATCGTCGTCGTCCCGGTGACGCTGATCGTCCTCGGCCCGCTCGGCACGTTCGTCGGCAACGGCATCTCCGGCGGCATCACGTGGGGTCTCACCTACGGCGGCCCGATCGCCGGCGCGGTCATCGGCGCCCTGCTGCCGCTGATCATCATGACCGGCATGCACTACGCGCTCGTGCCGTTCATCCTCACCAACCTCGCCCAGAGCGGTGCCGACAAGTTCCTGCCGCTCACGTACGTGCAGAGCTTCGCGACGACCGGCGCCGCCCTCGGCGTCGCCATCCGCGCGAAGTCGAAGTCCCTGAAGACGCTCGCGTTCTCGACGACGTTCACCGGTCTCATGGGCGTCACCGAACCGGCCCTGTACGGCCTCGTGCTGCCGCTGCGCCGTCCCCTCATCGCCACCATGATCGGCAGCGCGGCGGGCGGGGCGATCAGCCTCGGCTTCGGGGTCGACGCGTACGTGCTCGCGGGCAACAGCGGCATCCCCGGCCTCCCCGGCCTCGTGGGCGCGACCTTCGGCTGGGCCCTGGTCGCGATCGTCGTCGCGTTCATCGTCTCGACCGTCATGACGCTCGTGCTCGGCTTCGACGAGTCCGCGTTCGCCGCCTCCGCCGCGGTGCCGGCGCCGGCCGCGGCGCCCGTGATCGCCGGCGGCACCGTCTCGGTCGCCTCCCCGGCCACCGGTGAGGTCGTGGATCTCTCGACGGTCCCCGACCGCATCTTCGCCGACGGCGTCATGGGTCCGGGGGTCGCCGTGCGTCCCGCATCCGGTCGCATCGTCGCCCCGGTCGACGGCGAGGTCGTGGCGCTCTTCCCGACCAACCACGCGCTCGGCATCCGCACCGCCGAGGGCGTCGAGGTGCTCGTGCACGTGGGCGTCAACACCGTGGCGCTCGAGGGCCGCGGGTTCACCGCGCACATCGCACAGGGCGACCACGTGACGCGCGGCCAGCAGGTGCTGACCGTCGACGTGGACGAGGTCGCGCGCACGCACGACACCTCGATCATCGTCGTGGTCACCGAGACGGCCGGTGGCGAGGTCGCCGGGACGCACCTCGGCCCGATCGATGCCGGCGACGAGCTCTTCACGGTCGCCGAGGCCACGACGGAGGTCGCCCGATGACCGCCGCCGTCTTCCCGTCCGATTTCCTCTGGGGCGTGGCGTTCGCGGCGAACCAGGCCGAGGGCTCCTACGCCGCCGACGGCAAGGGCCTCTCGCAGGCGGACGTCGTGCCGTTCGCGAAAGCGAGCGACTACGTCGACCTGCACGAGCTCATGAGCCCGAACCCGCAGCGGATCGCCGCCGCGGCGGCGACCACGGGCACCGCCGGCTACCCCAAGCGCAACGGATCGCTCTTCTACGAGCGTTGGGAGGAGGACGTCGAGCTGTTCGCCGAGCTGGGCATCCGGGCGCTCCGACTGTCGATCGCCTGGGCGCGGATCTTCCCGAACGGGGACGACGCCGAGCCGAACGAGGCGGGACTCGCGTTCTACGAGCGCCTGTTCACCCGGCTGCGCGAGCGCGGCATCGAGCCGGTCGTGACGATGTCGCACTACGAGATGCCGCTGCACCTCGTCACCGAGTACGGCGGGTGGAGCAACCGCGCGGTGGTCGCCCTCTTCGAGCGCTACGCCGAGACGATCCTGCGCCGCTATCGCGGGCTCGTGCGCTACTGGCTCACGTTCAACGAGATCAACACGACGATCATCGAGCCCTACACGGGCGGCGGCGTCGTGGACGACGGATCCGGTGATCGCGCCCAGCGCGCCCACCAGGCGCTGCACCACCAGTTCGTGGCGAGCGCCCGCGCGGTGATCCTCGCCCGCGAGATCGACCCCGACGCGAAGGTCGGCTGCATGCTGGCCCGGATGCTGCACTATCCGGCATCCTCCGACCCCGCCGACGTGCAGCAGGCCCAGCACGACAACAACCTGAACCTCGTGCACACCGACGTCCAGGTGCGCGGCGCCTACCCGGGCATCATCCGCCGGTTCTGGCGGGAGAACGGGATCGAGGTGCGGATGGCGGCGGAGGACGAGGCGACCCTCGCCGCCGGCACCGTCGACTTCCTCTCGTTCAGCTACTACATGACGCTCGTATCGGCCGTCGATCCCACGCAGTACGGCGCGACCGGCGGCAACCTGTTCTCGACGATCAAGAACCCGCACCTCGAGACGTCGGAATGGGGCTGGCACCTCGACCCGATCGGCATCCGGATCGCCCTCACCGACCTCTGGACGCGCTACCAGGTGCCGCTGTTCATCGTTGAGAACGGACTGGGCGCGAGCGATCGCGTCGAGGCCGATGGTTCGGTGCAGGATCCGTACCGCATCGACTACATGCGCCGGCATCTCGCCCAGGTGGCGGAGGCCGTCGCGGACGGCGTCGATCTCATGGGGTACACGGCGTGGGGCGGGATCGACATCGTGAGCGCGTCGACCTCGCAGATGACCAAGCGCTACGGGGTGATCCACGTCGACCTGGACGACGAGGGACGGGGCACCGGCGATCGCACCCCGAAGGCGAGCTTCGACTGGTACCGCCGCGTCATCGCCTCCGACGGCGCCAC
>JAVBUN010000295.1:0-6634 GCA_031555335.1 Microbacterium sp. | reverse complement strand
CTCGGCTGGGGACTCGTCACGTTCGTCGGCACGATCGTCGGCGTGCTGGTGCTCTGGGTCGGTGTGCTCTGGGCCTTCAACATCTCCCCGCTCATCGCCAAGGGCCCGGTCGACGTCTGGAACTACCTGTTCACGGTGCCGGCGGCCGAGGCGAACCGCGAGCTCATGTTCGGCAACCTGACCGTGACGCTCGGCCACGCCGCGATCGGTTTCATCGCCGGTCTCGTCGTCGCCATCATCGCCGCGTCGGTGTTCCAGCTGAGCAAGGGCATCGAGCACGCGCTCATGCCCGTCGCGATGCTGCTGCGCTCGGTTCCGCTCATCGCGATGGCCCCGGTGATCATCATGATCTTCGGGCGTGAGCTCATCACCGTCGCCGTCATCGGCGGCATCGTGGTGCTGTTCCCCGCGCTCGTGAACATCGCGTTCGGTCTGAAGTCCGCATCCGTGCAGATGACCGACCTCGTCGAGGTCTACGGCGGCGGTTCGTTCACGAAGCTCCGCAAGGTCGCGATGCCCTCGTCGCTTCCCGCGTTCTTCGCTGCGGTGCGCATCTCGGTGCCGGGAGCGATCACCGGTGCGCTGCTCGCGGAGTGGCTCGCGGTCGGCGGCGGCATCGGCGGATCGATCGCCGGCTACATCCCGCAGGCCCAGTTCAGCGCGCTGTGGACCTCGGTCGTGCTCGTGACCGCGGTGTCGCTCGTGCTGTACAACGTGATCCAGATCGTCGAGGACGTCGTCCTCGCCCGGATGGGGATGCGCGCGCAGAAGGGCATCTGACGCGCCCGCCCGCCCCCTGGCCCGCTCGCGAGCCCCCTGGCCCGCGAGACTGCATCCGTTCCACGAAACAGCGCGCGACCCGTGCTGTCTCGTGGAACCGCTGCAGTCTCGCGGGGCGAACGACCCCCGAAGGAAAGACCATGACCGACCTCACCGCGTTCGCCCTCGGCCTGCCGAAGGCCGAGCTGCACCTGCACCTCGAGGGCACGCTGGAGCCCGAGCTGAAGTTCGCCCTCGCCGCCCGCAACGGGATCGCGCTCGACCAGAAGACGGTCGAGGACGTACGGGCCACCTACGACTTCACCGACCTGACGAGCTTCCTCGCCGTGTACTACCCGGCGATGCAGGTGCTGCAGACCGCCGACGACTTCCACGACCTCGCGTGGGCGTACCTGCAGCGCGCGCAGGCGCAGGGCGTCGTCCACGTCGAGATGTTCTTCGACCCGCAGGCGCACACGAGCCGCGGGGTGCCGTTCTCGAACGTCATCACCGGATACCGCCGCGCCGCGGTGCGCGCGCAGGCGGAGCTCGGTATCTCGGCCGAGCTCATCCTGTGCTTCCTCCGCGACTTCTCGGCCGAGTACGCGATGGCGACGCTCATGGAGGCCCTGCCCTACAAGGCGTGGATCGTCGGGGTCGGACTCGACTCCGACGAACGCGACAACCCGCCCGCCAAGTTCGCGGCCGTCTTCGCGCGGGCCCGGCAGGAGGGCTTCTTCCTCACGATGCACTGCGACATCGACCAGGTCGGTTCCGTCGACAACATCCGCACCGTGCTGACCGAGATCGGCGTCGACCGCATCGACCACGGCACGAACATCGTCGAGGACCCGGATCTCGTCGCCCTCGCGATCGAGAAGGGCATCGGCTTCACGACGTGCCCGGTGTCGAACTCGTTCGTCACCGAGCAGATGAAGGCCGACGAGATCGTCTCGCTGATGCGGCAGGGGGCGAAGGTCACCCTGAACTCCGACGACCCCGCCTACTTCGGTGCGTACGTCGGCGACACGTACGTGCGTCTCGCGGAGCACGCCGGGCTGAGCGAGACCGACCTCGTGCAGCTGGCCGTCAACTCGTTCGACGCATCCTGGCTGACCCCCGCCCGTCGGGCGGAGTTCGTCGCGCGCGTCACGGACTACGCGACCGCGCACGGCGTGCCCCTTCCGGCCTGATCCGACGCGAGGATGCGGACGATGAGCGACACCCTGCCGGCCGGCACCGAGGCGGACGCCGACGAAGCGGGCCGTCGCCTCGGCGCCCGCATCCGGGAGCTGCGTACCGGGCGTCGTCTCACGCTGGTGCAGCTCGCCGCCGCAACCGAGCTGTCGCACCCGTTCCTCAGCCAGCTGGAGCGGGGGCTCGCGCAGCCGAGCCTCGCGTCGCTCCGGCGGATCGCGATCGCGCTCGAGACGAGCCCGATCGAGCTGATCGCCGCATCGGACCCCGCCGACGACGCCCCGTGCGTCATCGAGCTGCACCGGGCCGGTGAGGGAACCCTCGCCGACGGTTTCGCCGCCGGCGACGCACGGATGCTGGCGCGCGGCGCCCGCACGTTCCACCCCATGGAGGTGGCGGGGGCGGCCCTCGAGCCCGCACCGGAGCCCTTCACCCACGCCGAGGAGGAGTTCGTGTACGTCGTGGCGGGGGCCATCCGCATCCAGCTCGACGACGAGATCCACGAGCTCGGCGCGGGGGACTCGATCTACTACCCCGGCGGGGTCGGGCACCGATGGTGGTCGGCCGACGGCGAGCGGTACCGGTTGCTCGTCGTGAAGAACGCGGGACGCCGATGATCGCGTACGGCGACTACCTGCAGCTGCTGCCGAAGACCGAGCTGCACTGCCACTTCGTCTCGACGATGAACGCGCAGACGTTCCTCGAGCTCGCCGCGCGTCACGGCGTCGAGCTGTGGGACACCGACCCGGCGACGCTGTTCGACTTCGCCGACCTCGTGGACTTCCTCGTCGCGTTCCGTGCCGCCCATGACGTGCTGCGCGACCCCGCGGACTTCGAGCGGGTGGCGTGGGAGGGCGTGCGGGACGCGGTCGCGCAGGGGAACCTCCGCTACCGCGAGTACTTCGTGAACCCGCAGTACTTCGCCGCGCGCGGGCTCGGCTATCTCGACGTGATGACGCCCATCATCGCGGGGCTCCGGCGCGGCGAGCGGGACTTCGGGGTGGGGTTCCGGATCGTCGCGGCGATCAACCGCCGCGACTCCGCGGCATCCGCCCTCGACATGGTGCGCGAGGTGATCGCCCATGCCCTCCCCGAGGTGGTGGGCATCGGGCAGGACGACCTGACGCCCGAGAACACCGAGGACCCGACGCGGTTCGCGGCGGCGTACGAGCTCGCCGCGGCGCACGGTCTGAAGCGCACGGCTCACGTCGGCGAGACCGACCATGCGTCCCCCGATGCGGTGCGCGAGGCGATCGAGGTGCTCGGCTGCGACCGCCTCGACCACGGGTACCGCATCGTCGACGATCCCGCGATCGTGCAGCTGGCGCTCGAGCGCGGCATCGCGTTCACGGCGACGCCCGTGTCGACGACGATCTGCTCGGGATGGACGCTCGATCCCGGTCACCGCATCCGCGCCATGATCGACGCGGGGCTGCGGGTCACCGTGGCGACCGACGACGCGATGTTCTTCCGCACCGATCTCGGGCGGGAGTACCGTGAGGGGCTCGCGGCGATGGGGGTGGATGCGGCGACGGCGAAGCGCATCGCGCTGAACGGGGTGGATGCGGCCTTCTGCGACGACGCGCAGAAGGAGCGCCTGCGCGCCGACTTCCGCGCCCAGTTCGCCGCGCTCGACGCGCTCCTCGCAACGTAGCGCTCGGCCCGCTCCGCTCGTCGCGCTCCCGCTCCGCTCGTCGCCTTGCGATGCCGTCCGCTGCTTCATTCGTCGCGAAGGCGGGGTGTTGGCGTGCGGGACCCCGCTTCTGCGGCGAGTGAACGAGCGCGCAATGCTCGTGACGCCGTCCGCCGCTTCATTCGTCGCGAACGCGGGGTGTTGCGGCGCGGGATGCCGCTTCTGCGGCGAGTGAACGAGCGCGCAATGCTCGCGACGCCGTCCGCCGCTTCGTTCGTCGCGAACGCGGGGTGTCGGCGTGCGGGATGCCGCGTTCGCGGCGAGTGAGCTCGGGCGATAAGGCGAGGGGGAGCTCAGCGGGCGGCGGCGATGAGCTCGGCGGCGCGCTCGGCGATCGCGATCGTCGGAGCCTGGGTGTTCGCGGTCGGGATCGAGGGCATGACGGATGCATCCGCCACCCACAGCCCCTCGAGTCCCCGCACGCGCAGGCCGGGGTCGACGACCGCGAGGTCGTCGGTGCCCATCCGGGCGGTGCCCGCGCAGTGGAAGAACGTGCCGATGTTCTCGCGCACGAAGCGCGACTTCTCGGCCGTGTCGAGAACGCGCGCCGGGGTGATCGGGCCCTCCGCGAGTTCCGCGTAGGCGGAGGACGCGACGAGATCCTGCACGGCGTCGACCGCCTCGACCATCGCCGCGAGGTCGGTCGGGTGCGCGAGATAGTTCGGATGGATGTCGGCCGCCGCATCCGGTGCGCCGGAGCGCACACGCACCCACCCGACGCTCCGCGACCGGTAGAGGCCCGGCACGAGCGCGAACACGCGGTCGCTCGAGAGGTCGTGCGCCGCGTGCAGCGCCTCGTCGCCCCGCGACCCGTGGGCGATGACCGTGTGGAGGTCGGGTCCGGCATCCGCATGGGAACTGCGCCAGTTGAGCATCGCGCCGCCGCCGTTCCCGATGACCGGGCCGAGGTCATGGCGCGCGCGGAAGTTCATGCCCAGGATCAGCGGGTGGTCCTGGAGGTTCTCGCCGACGCCGGGGAGGGCGTGCACGGGGCGGATGCCGGCGGTCACGAGCCGGCCCGGGTCGCCGATACCCGACAGCTGCATCAGCCGCGGGGTGTCGAGCGCGCCCGCGGCGAGCACGACGCGCGCGGCCGACGTCTCCACGAGCGCGCCGTCGACGACGTGGCGGACGCCCGTGACGACGTCGCCGTCGAGCACGAGGGCATGCACGCGGCTGCCCACGAGCACATCGAGGTTCGGCCTGCCGAGCGCCGGCTCCAGGTACGCGCGCGCCGCGCTCCACCGCTCGAACGCGCCGTCCTCGCCGACGACGGCGTTGTAGTCCGCGTAGGTCGCACCGAGGTTGTCGGGGCCGTTCGCATCGTCGAGCACGGGCAGGCCGCGCTCGGCGGATGCGGCGATCAGCGCATCGGCGATGGGATGCACCTCGGCGAGCGGACCCACCCGCATCGGTCCGTCGAGACCGCGGTAGGCGGGGTCGCCCCCGGTGCGCGACTCGGAGCGCCGGAAGTACGGCAGCAGGTCGTCGTATCCCCAGCCGGTGGCTCCGGCATCCGCCCACGCGTTGTAATCCGCGCGGTTGCCGCGGTACCAGAGCATCGCGTTGGTCGACGAACTGCCGCCGAGCACCCGACCGCGGGGCATCGCCAGCGACCGGCCGAGCACGTGCGGGGTGGGCGTGGAGCGGTAGCCGTAGTCGAACCGGCCGCCGATCATGGCGTCCCAGTGGGCCGCGTCGAGGATCTCGTGCACCCCGCGGTGGTCCGGGCCCGCCTCGACCAGCAGCACCCGCGCCGCGGGATCCTCGGACAGTCGCGCGGCG
This sequence comes from Microbacterium sp., assembly GCA_031555335.1. Lineage (GTDB taxonomy): Bacteria > Actinomycetota > Actinomycetes > Actinomycetales > Microbacteriaceae > Microbacterium. Next base: position 1,200 of record JAVBUN010000295.1, on the reverse strand, counting down.
AGCACGCAGCCCGCCGCACCGCCGCCGACGACGAGGTAGTCGTAGGCGGCGGCCGGCGCGGGGACGATCGCCATCAGTTGTGCTCGCTCGGGCCCATGATCGTGATTCCTTCGGTCGCCTCCACGTGGCGCACGAAGATGTACTTGTCCTCGCGGCCGTCGGAGTGCTTGCGCTTGATGCCCGGCTCCAGGATGCCGTCGGTCTTCGCGACGACGATGTAGGGCTCGGATGCGGCGAGACCGGCGGCGCAGTGGGCGTCGAACTCCTCGAGCGTCTCGGCCGTGAAGGCCTTCTCGACGCCGGCGCCGCGGGCGATGGCGGCGAGATCGACGCGCCCCTTCGCCGTGTGGGTCGCGGGCCCGCCGATCGACTGGTACTGCTCGTTGTCCCACACGACGACGAACAGGTTCGCCGGCTGCTCGTTGCCGAGCGTCGCGAGGATGCCGAGGTTGAACAGCAGCCCGCCGTCGGTGTCGAGCGACACGATGCGCCGGTGCGGGAGACCCACGGCGAGCCCGAAAGCCTCGCCGGTCACGCAGCCGAGCTGCTGCTGGAACAGGCTCGCCTCGCGCATGTGCGGGGCGGCGTTGTACCACTCGTCGACGGCGCCGCCGAGCGAGAGGATGACGAGTTCCTGCTCGAGGCGCGCCCCGAGCAGCTTCATGGCTTCGAATCGGCTGTAGCTCATCGGACCAGATCCCCTCCGAGGACGATCGCGGCGTGGTAGTACGACGCGTAGGCGGTGTCATAGGCGCGAACGATGGCGGTCTCGAGCTCGGCGACGTCGCGCACGATCGTGTAGGGCGTGCGCAGCGCCTGCAGCAGGGGCTCCATGGTGATCCCGTGCGGGATCGCCCACCAGTTGTTCTCGCCCATCTCGCCGCGGTAGCTCATGATCATGACGACCGGGATGCCGGCACCCAGCCCCATCCGCGCGAGGTGCTCGGTCGCGGCGCGCAGCCCCGAATTCTCCATCACGAGCACGGCACGCTTGCCCGAGAGGAAGACGCCCCCGGCGATGGCGGCGCCCTCGCCCTCGTTCGTCACGGGGATGGTGCGGATGTCGGGGTCGGCGTCGAGCGCCGGGTACAGCTCTTTCAGCAGCGAGTCGGGCAGGTAGGTGGCGACGCTGACCCCGGCCCTCTTCAGGCCCCGGATCACCGCCTCGACGGCATCGGCTCTCATGCGTTGTCCTTCTCT
>JAVBUN010000216.1:0-15166 GCA_031555335.1 Microbacterium sp. | reverse complement strand
GTGGCGACGACCGACGCGATCGGCCGGCCCACGACCGCGCGGTTCGGGGTCTCGCCCGACGGGCGCACCGGGGTCATCGAGGCGGCCGATGCGAACGGGCTGCCCGGCGTCTCCGACGTCCCGCTGCGTCCGCTCGCGGCGACCAGCATCGGGGTGGGAGCGGTCGTCCGCGCCCTGCTCGACGCCGGCGTCGCCGAGATCGTCCTCTGCATCGGCGGGTCCGCGAGCACCGATGCCGGCGCCGGACTGCTGCAGGCGCTCGGCGCTCGGCTGACGGATACTGACGGCCGGGAGCTCCTCCCCGGGGGCGGCGCCCTGCCCGCCCTGCACGCGATCGACCTCTCGGGGCTCGATCCGCGCGCGGGCACGGTGCGATGGCGCATCGCCTGCGACGTCGACAACCCGCTCCTCGGGCGCACCGGCAGCGCCGCGGTCTACGCTCCGCAGAAGGGTGCGGATGCGGCCGACATCGGCACCCTCGATGCGGGCCTCGCCCGGCTCGCCGATCTGCACGCGGCTGCCACCGGCACGGACGTCCGCGAGCAGCCGGGCATCGGCGCGGCGGGCGGTCTCTCGCTGCCACTCGTCGCCCTGTGCGGCGCCCGGCTCGAACCGGGCGCCCGGGTCGTCGCCGCCGCGCTCGGCGCGCCCGCTCTGCTCGCCGACGCAGACGTCGTCATCACCGGGGAGGGGCGATTGGACGCGCAATCCTTCTCGGGGAAGGTCGTCGGCGGCGTGCGGGAGCTGACACCGCCGGGAGTGCCGGTGATCGTGATCGCCGGCGAGGTCGCCCTGTCGCCCGCGCAACTGGCCGCGGCCGGCATCACGGCGGCGTTCTCGCTCGCCCAGGGACCCGCGACCCTCGCCGAGCTGCGCCGCGGGGTGTCCGCGGCGGCGACCCGCACGGCGTACTCGGTGGGGCGGATGCTGACCGCTCGCTGACCCGCTACTCCCCCAGCGCGTCGAGCACCGCCGGCAGCAGCGCCTCGGCGGTGCGCCGATAGCCGACGGCGCTCGGGTGGAAGCGGTCGAGGCTGAACATCTCGTCGGGCTGGGAGATGAAGAAAGGCCCCACGACGCGCCCGAGCGACACCGTGCGGGCACCGGCGGCCTCGGCGGCATCCGCCTGCGCCTGCGCGAGCTGACGCGACATCCGCGACCCGAGCGCCCGCAGCGGCTGCGGCACGGGGCGGAGCGCACCGAGATCGGGGCAGGTGCCGACCACGACGGGGGTACCGAGACCGTGGAGCGCCGCGATCGCCTGTTGGAGGTGACCCGCGGCCTGCGCGACCGGCACCCGGTGGGTGACGTCGTTGCCGCCGACGACGATCACCGCGACGTCCGCGCGGTAGTCCCGCGGGAGCGTCTCGAGCTGTGCGGCGAGCGCCGACGACTCCGACCCGACGACCGCTGCGGTCCGCAGCCGCACGGGTCGCTGCATGCGCCGCCCGGCTCCCTTCGCGACGCGCGCGCCGAGCGTGTCCTTGGGCCGCTCGGCGCCGAGGCCCGCGGCGATCGAGTCCCCGAGGAGCAGCAGCTCGAGCGGCTCGCCCGGCAGCCGGCGACGCCAGATGCGGTCGGCGTCGAGCGCCTCCTCGCCGAGCGGCTTGCCGATGCGCCGCCGCGCGTGCGCGGCCTGGCGCCGCAGCAGCTCGCGGCCGCCCGCTGCGAGGAGCAGCGACCCTGCGGTGGCGGCGACGCCGATCCGCGCCGCCGTGACGAGACGGCTCATGGGCCCATCCGATCGCGTCGGGGTGAACGGTTCGTGACCGCGGGGTGACCCGGCGCACCCGCGCGCGGCCGCGGTGGGGGCCGAGGTGGGGCCGTTCACGGACGGTCGCTACAGTGCGGCCATGACCGATCACCCCTCCCTGGCGCGTCGACTCGGGCTCGGCGACGCCGTCGCGATCGGTCTGGGCTCCATGATCGGCGCCGGGGTGTTCGCCGCGTTCGCGCCGGCGGCGCAGGCGGCGGGCGCGGGGCTCCTCGCGGGGCTCGGGGTCGCCGCGGTCGTCGCGTTCGCGAACGCCACCTCGACGGCGCAGCTCGCCGCGGTGCATCCGGTCGCGGGCGGCGTCTACGCGTACGGACGCGCGGAGCTCGGCCCGTGGTGGGGGTTCGTGGCCGGGTGGGGGTTCCTGATCGGCAAGCTCGCCAGCTGCGCGGCGATGGCGATGACCTTCGCGGCCTACACCGTGCCCGCGCCCTGGCAGCGGCCGGTCGCGGCACTCGCGGTCGTGGCACTCACCGCGGTGAACCTGCTCGGCATCACCCGGACCGCGCTGCTCACCAAGATCATCGTCGTGGGGGTGCTCGGCGCACTCGCCGTCGTGACCGCCGTCGCCGCGGGGTCGCCGGCGTCCGCCGCCGCGCCGCTCGAGGCGTGGGGCGGGCCCTTCGGCACGCTGCAGGCGGCGGGGCTGCTCTTCTTCGCGTTCGCCGGCTATGCGCGGATCGCGACGCTCGGCGAAGAGGTGCGCGACCCCGCGCGCACGATCCCGCGGGCGATCGTGGGCGCCTTCGCCGGCGCGGTGGCGGTGTACGTCGTCATCGCCCTCGTGAGCCTGCTCGTGCTGGGCCCGGACGCGCTCGCCGCCAGCACCGCTCCGCTCGCCGACGTGGTCCGCGCAGCGGGCGCCGGATGGGCCGTGCCGGTCGCGACGGCCGGCGCCGCCGTGGCATCCCTCGGGGCGCTCCTGGCTCTCATCGCGGGCGTCGGGCGCACGGGGTTCGCCATGGCGCGCGAGCATGATCTGCCCCGGGCGCTCGCCGCCGTGCACCCGCGACGCGGCGTGCCCCACCGGGCCGAGATCGCCGTCGCGGTCATCGTGGTGGCGGTGATCCTGGTCGCCGATGTGCGTGGCGCGATCGGGTTCTCATCGTTCGGGGTGCTCGTCTACTACCTGATCGCGAACATCGCCGCGCTGCGCCAGCCCGCGGCCGCCCGGCGCTATCCGCGCGTGATCGCCGTGGTCGGCATCGCCGGATGCGGCGTGCTCGCGGTGACGCTGCCGTGGCCCGCGGTGGTCGCCGGTGCGGCGGTGCTGGCCGTCGGTGTCGCCGGCCGGCTGATCGCTCGGCGGGTCAGCCGAGGGGCTTGAGCTCGAGGTCGCCGGAGGTCGAGGCCGCCGAGACCGTCGCGAACGACGCGTAGCCGTCGGCCGCCGCCCGCTCGAGCAGGGCCTTGAGGTTCTTCGTGCGTCGCTCGAGCCGCACGCGCGACCCGCGCGCGACGAGGGCCGCTTTCAGGGCGACGAGCTGCGCGACGGGTACGTCGGCGTCGTGGACGAGCACGACGGCGTCGGCGGCAGCATCCGTCGCCGCCTGCACGAGGTCGACGATGCGCTCGAAACCGATCGAGAACCCGACCGCCGGCACGTCCTGCCCGAGGAACCGCCCGATCATGCCGTCGTACCGGCCGCCGCCGCCGAGCGAATAGGAGACCGCGGGGTGCGCGAGCTCGAAGATCGTGCCGGTGTAGTACCCCATGCCGCGCACGAGGAACGGGTCGAACACGAGCGGCACGTCCGCGCCGCCGCGCGCCGCCCTGACCGCCTCCCCGATGCCGACCAGGTGCGTCACGATCTCGTCGGGGACGCCCGCCGGCAACCCCGCGCGGACCTGCACCGCACCGAAGGCCCCTGCATCCGCCGGTGTGCGGGCGAGGAAAGCGGCGAACGCGTCGACGGCGGATGCGGTGGCGCCGCGCTCCCGCAGTTCGGCGACGACGCCGGTCGGACCGATCTTGTCGAGCTTGTCGATCGTGATGAGTACGCCCGGCCGCTCGTCGGCGGCGAACCCGAACACGTCGAGCATGGCGTCCAGAGCGCGCCGGTCGTTGACGCGCACGCTCGCGCCCTCGAGACCGAGGGCGTCGAGGGTGTCGAGGGTCGCGACGATCAGCTCGGTCTCCGCGCGGGCGGACGGGTCGCCGATGATGTCGATGTCGCACTGCACGAACTGCCGGTAGCGCCCCTTCTGGGGTCGCTCTGCCCGCCACACCGGGGCGATCTGGATCGACCGGAAGACCGTGGGAAGCTCCGCCCGGTGCGAGGCGTAGAAGCGCGCGAGCGGCACCGTGAGGTCGAAACGGAGCCCCAGGTCGCTCAGCCCCGCGGGATCCTCGGCGGCCGCACGGATGGCGTCCGCATCCAGGCCCCGCTTCATCACGTTGAAGGCGAGCTTCTCGTTGTCACCGCCGATGCCGGCGTGTAGCCGGTCGTAGTCCTCGACGACGGGCGTCTCGATCTCGTCGAATCCGTGCGCGCGGTACCGGTCGCGGATGACCGTGAGCACCCGCTCGCGGCGGGCCTTTTCTGCGGGGAGGAAGTCGCGCATGCCGCGCGGCGGATTGACTGCTGCCACTCCCCCATCATCCCAGGTCTCGGGTCACTCCCCCGCCTCGGCGGTGCGGATCTCGGTCTCGAGCGCACGGATGCGGGTGCGCAGGGCCCGCTCGGCGTCCCACCCCTCCGCTCGGGCGCGGGCGACGAGCGCGAGCAGCGCGTCGCCGAGCTCGGCCTCCGTGGCGGGCGGGGCCGCGGGCGCGACGGTCACCCCGACGCTCTCGGCCCGCCCGAGGAGCTTCTGCGCGAGCGCCGGCGACGGCATGGACCGCGGCACGCCGTCGAGAACGCTGCGGCGCTCGTGCTTCTCCGCCGCCTTCGCGGCGTTCCAGTGCACGAGCACCTCTTCGGGCGTCGTCGCGACCTCGCCGGCGAACACATGGGGATGCCGACGCACCATCTTGTCGGCGAGGTCGCCGGCGACGTCGTCGATGTCGAAGGGGTCCTCGGGGTCGCGCGCGGCGATCTCGGCGTGGAAGAGCACCTGCCACAGCAGATCGCCGAGCTCCTCCCGCAGCTCCGCCCGCGTACCCGACTCCACGGCCTCGATCACCTCGTGGCTCTCCTCGACGAGGTACGGCACGAGCGCGCGGTGGTCGATCGTCTGCGTCCACACGCACCGCTCGCGCACCTCCCGCATCACCTCGGCCGCGCGGCGCAGCCCATCCGTACCGCCCGGCACCTCGAGGTGTGGATCGGTCATGCGAGGGCCTCCTCCGCGTCCCGGCGGTAGCGCCGTGCCCGCCACGATACGAGAACCGCGGCCAGGACGAGCGAGATCGCGGAGCCCGCGAGCACTCCGAGGGTCGCCTCGTCGCGCAGCAACGGGGAGCCCGCGAACGCCAGCTCCGACAGCAGCAGCGACACCGTGAAGCCGATTCCTCCGAGCGCCCCCGCGGCGAACAGATCGGACCACGGCAGCCGGGACGAGGGATGGGCGACGAAACGCTGCGCCAGCGCCCCGAACACGGCGATCCCGAGGATCTTGCCGACGGGGAGCGCGAGGAGCACACCCCAGAAGACGGGCTGCAGCTCGTCGAGGCCGACCGCGGGGATGGTGACGAGCGCGGCCGACAGGGCGAACAGCGGCAGCACGACGCCGTTCACCCACGGCTCCAGCGCGTGACGCGCGGCGTGGGCGCGGCGCGGGAACATCACGAGCCCGAGGGCGACGCCGGCGATCGTCGCGTGCACCCCGGAGAAGAGCACCAGCATCCAGGTGACGAGCCCGAGCAGCACGAGGACGATGCCGCGCAGCACCGCCCACCGCGCGCCGCCCAGCCGGCTGACGATCGCGAAGAGCACGACGGATGCCGCGGCGAACACGAGCAGCAGCAGGTCCACGCCGTCCGTGAAGAGGACGGCGATGAAGACGATCCCGACGATGTCATCGAGGATCGCGAGGGCGAGGAGGAACACCCGCACGCCCGACGGCAGCCCGCGGCCGAACACGGCGAGCACACCGAGGGCGAAGGCGATGTCGGTGGCGGTCGGGATCGGCCAGCCCGACGCCGAGGTCGTGCCCGCCGACAGGGCGACGAAGATGCCGATCGGCACGAGCACGCCGCCGGCGGCGGCGATCGCGGGAACGACCGCGCGCCGGGCCGAGTTGAGCTCGCCCGTCGTCAGCTCCTCGCGCAGCTCGATGGCGACCACGAAGAAGAACACGGCGAGCAGGCCGTCCTGGATCCAGTGCCCGACCGAGAGATCGAGCAGGCCGGGGATGCCGAGATGCGCGTCCTTGACCGCGGCCGCCGCGGGAGCGAGCGGGCTGTTGGCCAGGATGAGTCCGAGGGCCGCCGCGGCGAGCAGCACGATCGCGGGAAAGCGTTCGGAACGGAACAGGGTCATGGGACCTCCAGGTCATGCATCCGCCACGACGGCCGCCGCGACGAGCCGACCAGACTTCCCGGCACACCGCCCACCACCCTACCGAGGCCGTCGTGACATCGACGTCACAGCAGTGCCAGTAGCGTTGATCCCATGCGTGAACCCACCCCCACCGAAGCCCTCGATCTCGTCGGACGCCACGAGGCCGGCCAGGAGATCCCGGAGCAGATGCGCGGCGACGTGCGGATGCTGGGCGCCCTGCTCGGGCGGGTGCTGCGCGAAAGCGGGTCGACGGGGCTCTTCGAGGACGTCGAGCGACTGCGGGTCGCCACGATCGAGGCCTACACCGACGAGAGCGCCGCCGCGTTCGCCCGTGCCGCCGAGATCGCGGACTCGCTGTCGATCGAGCGCGCCGACGAGGTCGCCCGCGCCTTCACGGTGTACTTCCATCTCGTGAACCTCGCCGAGGAGCACCAGCGGGTGCGCCTGCTGCGCGACCGGGACGGCCGCAGCGACCCCGGAAACGCCGACTCGATCGCGTCCGCCTTCGCCCGGCTCTCGGACGAGGTCGGCGAGGACACCGCGCTCGCGCGGTTGCAGGCGCTCCGCTTCCACCCCGTCTTCACCGCGCACCCCACCGAGGCCCGCCGACGGGCCGTCTCGACCGGCATCCGTCGCCTGGCGGGCCTGCTCGACGAGCACGACGCGGCCGTGCCCGAGGGCGCCGGCCAGGCACGCATCGAACAGCGGATGCTCGAGGAGATCGACACCCTGTGGCGCACGGCGCCGCTGCGCCCCGAGAAGCCCTCCCCGACCGACGAGGTGCGCGCGGTCATGGCCGCGTTCGATGACACCCTGTTCACCGCCGTGCCGCAGGTCTACCGCCGCGTCGACGACGTGCTGCAGGGCGACGAGGCCGGCCACCGCGAGCCGCTCGTACGCCCCTTCGTGCGGGTGGGCACCTGGGTCGGCGGCGACCGCGACGGCAACCCGTTCGTCACCGCCAAGGTCACGCGCGCCGCGGCCGGCATCGCGAGCGAGCACGTCCTGCTGGGGCTCGAGCGGGCCGCGAACCGCATCGGCCGCTCGCTCACGCTGGACGCCGAGACGACGCCGCCGAGCGAGGCGCTGCGCGCCCTGTGGACCAGGCTCCGCAGCGCCGACGAGGACGCCGCCGACGAGATCGCGAAGCGGTCGCCGAACGAGCCGCACCGCCGGCTGCTGCTTCTCATCGCCCGCCGCATCGCCGCGACGCGCACCCGCAACGCCGATCTCGCCTACCGCGACCCCGAGCATCTGCTCGAGGATCTGCGCACGGTCCAGACCTCGCTCGCCGCGGCCGGTGCGGGCCGGCAGGCGTACGGCCACCTGCAGCAGCTGATCTGGCAGGTCGAGACGTACGGCTTCCACCTCGCCGAGCTCGAGGTGCGCCAGCACTCCGCCGTGCACGCCAAGGTGCTCGCCGAACTCGACGCCGGCGGCGCGCGCAGCGAGCAGACCGAAGAGGTGCTCGAGGTCTTCCGCGCCGTCGCGTACATCCAGGAGCGGTTCGGGCCGCGTGCCGCGGGCCGCTACATCGTCTCGTTCACGCAGTCGGCGCAGGACCTCGCGAACGTGCACCGACTCGCCCGCTACGCGGTGGGTCCGGATGCGGCGCCCCCCGTCCTCGACGTCATCCCGCTGTTCGAGACCTTCGCCGACCTGCAGGCCGCCCCGGCGATCCTCGCCGAGATCGCGCAGCATCCGGAGTTCGTCACCCGGCTGGCGCAGACCGGACGCCGGCTCGAGGTCATGCTGGGCTACTCGGACTCCTCGAAGGACGTCGGCCCCGTCGCCGCCAACCTCGCGCTGTACGAGGCGCAGGCCGCGATCGCCGCGTGGGCGGACGAGAACGGCATCGAGCTGACCCTCTTCCACGGCCGCGGCGGCGCTCTCGGCCGCGGCGGCGGGCCCGCCAACAGCGCGATCCTCGCGCAGCCGCCGCACTCGGTGGACGGCCGGTTCAAGCTCACCGAACAGGGCGAGGTCATCTTCGCCCGTTACGGCGACCCGACGATCGCGATGCGCCATATCGACCAGGTCGCCGCCGCCACCCTGATGGCCTCCGCTCCCTCGAACGAGGAGCGCAACCGCAGCGCCGCCGAGCGCTACGCCGCGGTCGCGCAGACGATGGAGGACGCCTCGCGCGCGCGCTTCTACTCGCTCGTGAAGGCCCCCGGCTTCGCTCCCTGGTTCGCGACCGTCACCCCGATGGAGGAGGTCGGCCTGCTCGCCCTCGGCTCGCGTCCGGCCCGCCGCGGGCTCTCGGTCGAGTCCCTCGAGGACCTGCGCGCCATCCCGTGGGTGTTCGCCTGGACGCAGGCCCGCATCAACCTCGCCGGCTGGTTCGGCCTCGGCACGGCCCTCGACGCCGTCGGCGACGAGGCGACGCTCGTCGAGGCGTACGCGCAGTGGCCGCTGTTCCGCGCGCTGATCGACAACGTGGCGATGAGCCTCGCGAAGGCCGACGACCGCATCGCCCGCGAGTACCTCGCGCTCGGCGACCGCGACGACCTCGCGCAGCTCGTGATGGACGAGATGACACTCACCCGCGACTGGGTGATCCGGATCGTGGGGGGCGAGGGACTGCTCGCGAACAAGCCGGTGCTGCAGCGCGCGGTGAAGCTGCGGAGCCCCTACGTCGACGCCCTGTCGCTCCTGCAGCTGCGGGCCCTGCGGACGCTTCGCGATGCCCCGGCCGACGGCGTGACGGATGCCGGCCAGCAGCGGTTGCTGCTGCTGTCGGTGTCGGGCGTCGCCGCGGGGCTGCAGAACACCGGGTGACCGCATCCGTCTCGCCGACGACGGCGCGCATCCGGACGGGTGCGCGCCGTCGGGCGTTCAGGGCAGCGGCGTGTCGTCGGCGTGCCGGGCCAGGCCGCGGCCGTAGCGCTCGGTGAGCTGCACCATCAGGTCCGGGGTGTCGCGGTCGAGGCCGAACACGTAGCCCGGGAAGTCGAGCTCCTGCTGCCGTTCCCAGATCCGCTCGTGCTGATCGGGGGAGACGATGATCGCCGGGTCGCCGACCGCGACCCACGCGATAGGCACGACGCTACGGGCCGGCAGGGTCGTCCGCAGGTGCACGACGGCGTTGATCCGCACCTCGCTGCCGGTGCCGATGTGCGCGCCGTTGAAGACCCGTGCCCCGGTGGCGACGAAGACCTCGGGCTCGATCACGGCCCCCGAGATGCTCGCCATCGGCCCGATGAGCACGTGGTCGGCGATGTGCACGGGGTTCACGGCGGTGGCCCGCACGAGCGCGTTCTCCATCACGATGACGTGGGCGCCGAGGGTGACGGGGCCGCCTTCGGCGGTGATCACCGCGCCGTGCAGCACGCGGCACTCCGGTCCGATCTCGACGTCGCCGCTGATCACCGCGGTCGGGGCGATGACGGCGGTGGGGTGGATGCGGGGCTCGGCCCCCAGATGTGCGTAGCGCATGCCGCACACGCTACGCCGCCGCATCCGCCCGTGGCCCGCGGTGTTCGCCGCGCGTCGCCGTTCGCCGCGCCGCGCGCCGCCGTCCGCAGCCGTCACCGGATTCGGAGATCTCACCAGATGCGGGCGCACGAAGCCAATTCGACCCGAATCCCGTGAGATCCCCGAATCCCGTGACCGATGTACCGACGCCCGCAGCCGCCGCATCCGCACCAACCGCACATCCGCCGCAGCCGCGCGTCACCGCCCGCAGCCGTCACCGGATTCGGAGATCTCACCAGATGCGGGCCCACCAAGCCACCTCGACCCGAATCCCGTGAGATCCCCGAATCCCGTGACCGACGGACCCGCGCCCGCAACCGCCGCTGTACCCGCTGTACCCGCTGCATCCGCGTCGTCGCCGTCGCCGCCCGTCGTGCGTCGCCCGCAGCCGTCACCGGATTCGGAGATCTCACCAGGTGCGGGCCCACCGAGCCAACTCGACCCGAATCCCGTGAGATCCCCGAATCCCGTGACCGATGGACCCGCGCCCGCACCCGCGCACCCGCCCGCGTCCGCGCACCCGCTGGATCCGCCGCATCCGAACATCCGCGTATCCGCTGCGGCCGCCGCATCCGCCGCAGCCGCACGTCACCGTTCGCCGCGCGTCGCCCGCGGCCGTCACCGGATTCGGAGATCTCACCAGATGCGGGCCTGCCGAGCCAATGAGGCCCGAATCCCGTGAGATCCCCGAATCCCGTGACCGATGGACCCGCGCGGGGCGACCGCGACACGGGGTGTCGGCGGCGCCGGGTCGGGATGCGGCGCGGGATCAGGATGCGGCGGAGGGCTCCGGGGCGGGTTCCGGGGCGGGCACCGGGAAGATCTGGTCGAGCAGCTGCGCCGTCCACGCGATCAGGTCGGCGTCGGCGAGCGGCGCGCCGTCCGCGGTCGGCAACGGCACGATCACCGCCTCCCCCGACGCCACGAGCTTGGACTTCGGATACAGCCGCTGCAGACGCACCCGCATCGAGTCCGGCAGGTTCGCGGGCGCCACCCGCAGGTTCGGACCCATCGCGACGACGTCCGCCAGCCCCGAGCGGGCGGCACGGCGGCGCAGGCGAGCCACCGCGACAAGCCCCTCCACCTCCGCCGGCAGGACGCCGTAACGGTCGGTCAGCTCGTCGACGACGAGGTCGAGCGCGTCGTCCTTGGCCGTGGCGGATGCGGCCGCCGACAGCTTCTGGTACGCCTCCAGGCGCAGCCGCTCGCTGTCGATGTACGCCTCCGGGATCCGCGCCTGCACCGGCAGCTCGAGGCGCAGCTCGGTCGGGCCCTCGGTGTCCTCGCCGCGGAAGGTCGCCACCGCCTCCCCCACCATCCGCAGATACAGGTCGAAGCCGACGCCGGCGATGTGCCCGGCCTGCTCGCCGCCGAGCAGGTTTCCCGCACCGCGCAGCTCCAGGTCCTTCAACGCCACCTGCATCCCGGACCCCAGGTCGTTGTTGACCGCGATCGTCTCGAGGCGGTCCGCCGCGGTCTCGCTGAGCGGCTTGTTCTCGTCGTACAGGAAGTACGCGTACGCGCGCTCGCGGGCGCGCCCGACCCGGCCGCGCAGCTGGTGCAGCTGGCTGAGGCCGTACTTGTCGGCCCGGTCGATGATGATCGTGTTCGCGTTGGCGATGTCGAGGCCGGTCTCGATGATCGTGGTCGAGACCAGCACGTCCGCGCGGCGCTCCCAGAAGTCGTCGACGACCTGCTCCAGCGCGTGCTCCCCCATCTGGCCGTGCGCGACCGCGATGCGGGCCTCCGGCACCAGCTCGGCGAGCTGGGCGGCGACCCGCTGGATCGACTGCACCCGGTTGTGCACGTAGAAGACCTGACCCTCGCGCAGCAGTTCGCGGCGGATCGCCGCGGCGATCTGCTTGTCGTTGCGGGGGCCCACGTAGGAGAGGATCGGATGCCGGTCCTCGGGCGGCGTCTGCAGGGTCGACATCTCGCGGATGCCGGTGACCGCCATCTCGAGCGTGCGCGGGATGGGGGTCGCGCTCATGGCGAGGATGTCGACGTTCGTCTTGAGCTTCTTCAGCGAGTCCTTGTGCTCGACGCCGAACCGCTGCTCCTCGTCGATGATCATGAGGCCGAGGTCCTTGAAGATCACCTTTTCGGTGAGGATGCGGTGGGTCCCGATGACCATGTCGATCGTGCCGTCCGTGAGACCGGCGACGACCTCGCGCGCCTCCTTGTCGGTCTGGAAGCGCGACAGGGCGCGCACCTTCACCGGGAAGCCGGCGAACCGCTCGGTGAACGTATCGAGGTGCTGCTTGACGAGAAGCGTCGTCGGCACGAGCATCGCGACCTGCTTGCCGTCCTGGATCGCCTTGAACGCGGCGCGCACGGCCACCTCGGTCTTACCGAAACCGACGTCGCCCGACAGCAGCCGGTCCATCGGCACCGGCTTCTCCATGTCGGCCTTGATCTCGTCGATCGTCTGCAGCTGATCGGGGGTCTCCGCGAACGGGAACGCCTCCTCGAGCTCCCGCTGCCACGGGGTGTCCGGACCGAACGCGTGCCCCTTGGCCGCCATCCGGGCCGAGTAGAGCTTGACGAGCTCGACCGCGATGTCGCGGACCGCCTTGCGCGCCTTGCCCTTCGCCGCGGCCCAGTCGCTGCCGCCCATCTTCGACAGCGTCGGCGCCTCGCCGCCGACGTAGCGCGAGAGCAGGTCGAGCTGGTCGGTCGGCACGAACAGCTTGTCGCCCGGGTGACCGCGCTTGGACGGCGCGTACTCCAGCACGAGGTACTCGCGCTTGCTCTTGACCGCGTTGCGGCCGCCGGAGGAGACCTCGCGCTGCACGAGCTCCACGAAGCGGCCGATGCCGTGGGTCGTGTGCACGACGAAGTCGCCGGGCTTCAGCTGCAGCGGGTCGACGACGTTGCGGCGCCGCGACGCGAGCTTCTTGACGGCGCGGGTGTCGCCCGCGATCGTGCGGCCGTAGAACTCGGCTTCGGTCAGCACGGCGAGCGTCGCGTCGGCGGACTCGAAGCCGCGCTCGAGCGCACAGGTGACGATCGTGACGACCCCCGCCTCGGGCGCTTCGGTCAGTGCAGCGGCCCGTCGGGCGGCGAGCCCGCGCTCGGCGAGCACGTCCCGCGCCCGGTCGGCGAGTCCCGCACCGGACGCGGTCACCACGACCGCCCACCCCTCGCCGAGAAGGCCTCCGACGTGCTCGATCGCGCCGTCGACGTTGCCCGCGAACGACGGCACGGATGCGGCGCGCACGCGCACGACGCCGCCGCGGTCGACGAGCCCCTCGGCCTCCGCATCCGCCGCCCCGGAATCGAACCCCGACAGCGTCCACCACACTCCGCCACGCTCCCGCGCGACCTCGTGCAGTCGCGGCAGCCCGATGAAGTCGCCCGCGCCGAGATCGACGGGGGTGTCGGCGCCCGCCACGGCGGCGCTCCAGGCCGCGTCCAGGAACTCGCGGTTCGTGTCGGCGAGGGTCGTCGCGCGCGCGGCGGCCCGTGCGGGATCGACGAGCGCGACCGCCGCCTCGCGCGGCAGGTAGTCGACGAGGGTGACGAGCTCGTCGACGAGCACGGGAGTCAGCGACTCCATGCCCTCGGCGGGGATGCCTTCGGCCATCTTCTCGAGCATGCCGCGCAGCGACGGCAGCGAGTCGGACAGTGCACGGGCCTTCTCTCGCACGGCATCGGTGAGCAGCAGTTCGCGGCTCGCGACGAATTCGACCTCGGGGATGTCGCCGGGCAGCGAACGCTGATCCGCGACCGAGAACGCCCGGATCTGGTCGACCTCGTCGCCGAAGAACTCGACGCGATACGGGTGATCGGCCGCGGGCGGGAAGACATCGAGGATCCCTCCGCGCACGGCGAACTCGCCGCGCCGCGAGACCATGTCGACGCGGAGATACGCGCGCTCGACCAGCCGCGCGACGATGTCGGCGAGATCCATGCCGCGCGCGCCGACCGCGAGCCGTACCGGCGCGGCCTCGGCGAGTCCGCCGGCGAGCGGCTGGATCGCGCTGCGCACCGACGCCGTGACGATGAGCGGGGCGTCGCCGTTCCATTCCCGGATGCGGCGCAGCACGTCGAGACGGCGACCGACCGTCTCGACGCTCGGACTCAGACGCTCGTGCGGCAGGGTCTCCCACGCCGGGAAGTGGCGCACCTCGGCGCCGGGCAGCAGCGCCTCCAGCGCCGGGCCGAGCGCCTCGGCGCGGCGGCCGGTGGGGGCGACGACGAGCAGCGCCGCCGGATGCCCCGCCTCGCGGCGTCGCTCGACGAGCGCGGCGAGCAGGGGCGCGTCGAGCCCGTCCACCAGCGAGAATTCACCGTCGACGGATGCGGTCGCCACCGCATCCCGGAAGGTCTCCGAGCGCGTGAGGGCGCGCACGATCCCGGGAACTGTCACCGTACGATCCTAAGCCGACGCTCCGACGTCGAGGTCAGTCGCGCGGTGCGTGCCAGCGCTGCTGCGCGGCCAGCAGCCCCTCGCCGACGAGCAGCTCGACCGCATCCGCCGCATCCGAGACGAGGATCGGGAGGGTCTTGCGCTCGGTGGGGCCGAACGGGTCGAGCACCCAGTCCGCGGGGTCCTGGCGTCCCGGCGGGCGGCCGATACCGACCCGCACGCGGGGGAACTCCGCCGTGCCGAGCGCCTTCGCGACGTCGCGCACGCCGTTGTGGCCACCGTGACCGCCGCCGGTCTTGAGCTTGAGCGTGTCGAACGGGATGTCGAGCTCGTCATGGACGACGACGACATGCTCCGGGTCGACGCCGTAGAACTTCGCGAGGTTGGCGGCGGGACCGCCGGAGACGTTCATGAAGGTGTTGGGCTTCGCCAGCACGAGCTTGTCGGCGCCGGGGCGCAGCCACGTCTCGGCGACGCGGGCGTTGGCCTTGTGCGCACGGAACATCTCGCCGCGACGGGACGCGATCTCGTCGAGCACCATCTGGCCGACGTTGTGACGGGTCGCCTCGTACCGGGGGCCGGGGTTTCCCAGCCCCACGATCAGCCACGTCTGCGCCATCGTCATCGCTCCTCGCGCACAGATGCGAGAAGGGGGCGCGTCGCCGCACCCCCTCCTCGATGAACCGTCTTACTCGGCGTCCGCCTCGGACTGCTCGGCCGCCACCTCGGCGTCGGCCGCGGCGATCTCGTCCTCTGCCGCGAGGGTCGAGGCGGGCCCGGAGACCGCGACGATCAGCGTCTCGGGGTCGACGGTCAACGACGCGCCCTTGGGCAGCTTCAGGTCGGCCGCGGTGATGTGCGTGCCGTCCTCGAGACCCTCGACGTCGACCTCGATCTTCTGCGGGATGTCCGTCGCCTCGACCTCGAGCGAGACCGTGTTGGCCTCCTGGTTGGCGATGGTGCCCGGGACGGGCTCGCCCACGACGACCACGGGGATGTCGACGGAGAGCTTCTCGCCCTTGCGGACGACGAGCAGGTCGACGTGCTCGATGATCTGGTGCACAGGGTCCTTCTGCACGTCCTTCACCAGCGCGAGGTG
>JAVBUN010000117.1:0-9376 GCA_031555335.1 Microbacterium sp. | reverse complement strand
CGGCCCCGCCGGCCCCGCCGCTGCCGCCGCCGGCCCCGCCGCAACCGGCCCCGGTGCAGCCGCCGGCGCGGGTGCGCGTGTGACGCCCACCCCGCTGCCGCCGACCGGCGTCGGGGCTGCCGCTGCCGAGCCCACCGCTGTCGAGACCACGCTCGCCACCGCCACCGCCACCGCCACCGCCACCGCCGCAGGCACACCCGCCGCGGTGTCCGCCGTCGCCGAACCGCTGCCCTTCCGCCCGACGGTCATCCCCGGGCGCTACGCGTTCGCTCCGCCGGTGCCGGCCCCGCAGCCGACCCGCTACGGACCCTTCACGCGCGGCCAGTGGGCGGGCGCCGTCGTCGTGCTCGGTGCGGGGCTGCTGTTCGCGGCCGGGATGGTGGTGCTCGCCGTCCGGTGGCTGCTCTCACTCGATGCGATGCAGGACTTCCTCGCAACCTATCCGGGCGAATACCACCTGCCCGACACGGCACCCGTCGGCATCCCCGCCTGGATCGGCTGGCAGCATTTCTTCAACGTCTTCCTGATGGTGCTGATCATCCGCTCGGGGCTCCAGGTGCGGCGCGAGAAGCGGCCCGGCGCATTCTGGACGCCGCGCTGGAACGCCAAGCGGAAGATCAGCCTGTCGCTGTGGTTCCACCAGTCGCTCGACATCCTGTGGCTCGTGAACGGCGTGATCTTCGTCGTCCTGCTCTTCGCGACCGGGCAGTGGATGCGGATCGTCCCGACGAGCGCGGAGGTGTTCCCGAACGCGATCTCGGCGGTGCTGCAGTACGCGTCGTTGGACTGGCCGACCGAGAACGGCTGGGTGAACTACAACAGCGTGCAGCAGCTCGCGTACTTCGCGACGGTGTTCATCGCGGCGCCGCTGGCGACGATCACCGGAGTGCGGATGTCGGGCATCTGGCCGAAGAACGCGAAGACCCTCAACCGGGTGTACCCGATCGAGTGGGCGCGGGCGGTGCACTTCCCCGTGATGATCTACTTCGTCGCGTTCATCATCGTGCACGTCACCCTCGTGTTCGCGACGGGTGCGCTCCGGAACCTCGGTCACATGTACGCCGCGCAGGGGTCGGTGGATCCCGACGCCTACGCGGGCAACTGGGCGGGCTTCTGGATCTTCGTCGCCTCGATGGTCGTGATCGTCGGCGGGTGGGTGGCCGCGCGTCCGCTCGTGCTCGCCCCGATCGCGCGGCTGTTCGGCTCGGTCAGCAGCCGCTGACCCGCGCCGCGCGCCCCGCAGCCGCTGACCCGCGCCCCGCGCCGCGCGCCCTGCAGCCGCTGACCCGCGCGGCGCGCGCCCCGCATCCGGTGCGTCAGCGCACGAAGCGGACCTCGGTGAGGGTCTCGCCGAGGAACGGCTCGGTGTGCGAGTCGCCGTCGAGCGTGAAGCCGTTGCGGGCGTAGAAGCGGTGCGCGCGCGGGTTGTCCTCCGCCACCCACAGGTACGCCGCCTCGTCGGGACCGATCGCCGCGTCGAACAGCTGCTGTCCGATGCCGGTGCCGTGCCAGGCGTCGAGCAGGTAGATGAAGTACAGCTCGCGGGCGCGGGGGGCGTCGCGGTCACGGGCGGGTCCCGATCCGACGAATCCGACGATGTCGCCGTCGACGAGCGCCGCGCTCATGCGGAAATCGGGGCCCTGCGCGGCCCAGTGCGTCCACAGCTCGGCGAGCCGGCGCGGTGAGACGCGCTCGAGAGCGGCCTTGCTGATCAGGTGGTCGTAGGTCTCGTGCCAGCACGTCGCGTGCACGCGGCCGAGCGCCTCTGCATCGACGTCGCGTACGGGCCGGACGATGATGTCCGTGGTCATATCGGCTTCCATGGCCAGACTCTACGCGCGGGCATTGCCCTCCGGAAATCCGCGGGCCCGCGTCGTTCCCGGCGGCCAGAACGGCGACGGATGCGGCGCGCCGCGCTGTGGGAATCGCACAACCGAATACCGCCATCCACGGCGGATCACTACATTCCTCGACGTGAACGTGATCTGGCGAACCCTCGTGCTGCTCTGGACCTCCCGTCGGCGCTACCGGCGCAACGGCGCGATCGGCCCTCTCGATGTGAGCCGCATCCGGCTGACCACCCTCCCCACCGACCTCGATGTCGTCGGGCACATGAACAACGGGCGGTATCTCTCCCTGTTCGATCTCGGACGCTTCGACCTGCTGATGCGGTCGGGGCTGTGGGACCTCATGCGCGAGCGCGGCTGGTACCCGGTCGTCGCGAACGCCACGATCAGCTACCGGAAGTCGCTGCACCTGTGGCAGCGGTTCACGGTCGAATCGCGGGTCGTCGCCGCCGACGAGCGCGCCGTGTACCTCGAGCACCGTGCGGTCGTGGCGGGCGAAGTGTACGCGCGGCTGCTCGTCCGCGGACGCTTCGTGCGCCGTGCGGGCGGGGTGCTGCCGGTTGCGGAGCTGTTCGCCGCGATCGGGCAGGACCCGGCGAGCATCCCGGCGCCCGAGCCCTGGATGACCCGGTGGGCGGACGACGTGGCGCTGCCCCCGACGAAGGCGCCGGCACCGAGCGTCTGGCGCTGACGCCGGCCGCGTCGCCGCCGGGTGACGCCGAAGAGCGGCCCGTCGCTCCGGGGCGCGAGAGAGGTGCGCACGTAGGCTGAGCGCATGTCTTCGAGTCTCGAAAACGGCTCTGACGCGCCACGAGCGCACGCATCCGCATCCCTCGCCGACGAGGCCGTCGCGCTGGCGCGCACCTGGGTGGATGCCGCCGCCACCGCCGATGTCGATCCCGCCGCGGAGCGTCTCGCGGGCGTGCTGCGGGACCCGCAGGGGCTGCCGTTCACCATCGGTTTCGTCGACGGCGTGATGCGCCCCGAGAGCCTCACCGCGGCCGCGGCGAACCTCAGCCGCATCGCGCCGCTCGTGCCCGACTTCCTGCCCTGGTACCTGCGCTCCGCGGTGCGCGTGGGCGGGGCCGTCGCCGCGGCCGTGCCGACACCGGTCGTGCCCATCGCCCGCCGCGTGCTGCGCGACATGGTGGGCCACCTGATCGTCGACGCCCGGCCAGAGAAGCTCGGCCCCGCGCTCGCGGCGCTGCGCGCATCGGGCGCCCGCCTGAACCTCAACCTGCTCGGCGAGGCGGTGCTGGGCGAGGACGAGGCCGCGCGCCGCCTCGAGGGCATCCACGCGCTCGTGTGCCGCCCCGACGTCGACTACGTCTCGGTCAAGGTCTCCGCCATCCTCGGGCACGTGTCGGTGTGGGCGTTCGAGGAGGCCGTGGACCGGGTGGTCGAGCGTCTTCTGCCTCTGTACCTCACGGCGCGGGACACCGGGACCTTCATCAACCTCGACATGGAGGAGTACCACGATCTCGATGTGACGATCGCGGTGTTCACCCGCATCCTCGAGGACGATCGGCTCACCGGGCTCGAGGCCGGCATCGTGCTGCAGGCGTACCTGCCCGACGCCCTGCCCGCGTTGCAGGAGCTCACCGCCTGGGCCCGCCAGCGGGTCGCCGCCGGCGGCGCCGCGATCAAGGTGCGGCTCGTCAAGGGCGCCAACCTCGCCATGGAGCGCGTCGACGCCGTGATGCACGGGTGGACGCAGGCGCCCTACGACAGCAAGCTCGACACCGACGCGAACTACCTCCGCTGTCTCGACTGGGCCCTGGACGCGGACCGGGCCGGGGCCGTCCGCATCGGCGTCGCCGGCCACAACCTGTTCGACATCGCCTACGCGTGGCTGCTCGCCGGGGAGCGCGGGGTGCGGGACCGCATCGAGATCGAGATGCTGCTCGGCATGGCGCAGGGGCAGGTGGCGGCGATCGCACGGGAGGTCGGTCACGTGCTTCTCTACGTGCCGGTCGTGCGGCCCGATGAGTTCGATGTCGCCATCAGCTACCTCGTGCGCCGGCTCGAGGAGAACGCCTCCGCCGAGAACTTCCTGTCCGCGGCGTTCGAGCTCGCGGACGCGCCGGACCTCTGGGCCCGCGAGCGCGACCGGTTCCTCGCCTCGCTCACCCGGTCGACGGATGCGGCGCTGCGCACCGGCCCGCGCCGCAGCCAGGACCGTCGCGCGGTCGTCGCGGCGCCGGGGGACCCCGCGATCCTCCGCGATCCCGCCGCGACGCAGGAGATCGTCGGAGGGCTCACCCAGGCTGTGCTCGGCATCGCCGACCGGGCCGAGAAGGACCCGCGCTCGGTGCTGTTCGGGGGCGCGGAGTTCGTCGAGACGGCGGTGTTCTCCGAGAAGGAGTCGGCGGACCGCTCGTTCGGCGCCCCCGGGTTCCGCAACGCGGCCGACTCCGACCCCTCGCTCCCCGCGGGGCGGGAGTGGGCGAAGAACATCCTCGCCCGCGTGGAGAACTCGGCAGCGGGGGATGCGGCCGTCGCGGCGGCCAGGGTGGCATCGGCCGAGCAGCTCGAGGGGATCCTCGCGCGGGTGCGCAGCGGCGCCGAGACGTGGGGTGCGCTCCCCGCGGCGGACCGTGCCGTCGTGCTCCAGGCGGCGGGGCGGATGCTGGAGGCCCGCCGCGCACTGCTCATCGAGGTGGCCGCATCCGAGACCGGCAAGGTGTTCGCCGAGGCGGACGTCGAGGTCAGCGAGGCCGTCGACTTCGCGCACTACTACGCGGCCACGGCGCGAGAGCTCGACCGGGTGGCCGGTGCCGTGTTCGAGCCCTCGCGGCTGACCGTCGTCGCCCCGCCGTGGAACTTCCCGCTCGCGATCCCCGCGGGCGGCGTGCTGGCGGCGCTCGCCGCGGGATCCGGCGTGGTCTTCAAGCCCGCTCCGCAGGCGCGTCGCTCGGCGGCGGTGGTCGCCGAGGCGCTGTGGGACGCGGGCGTCCCCCGCGACGTGCTGGCGCTCGTCGACATCGAGGAGGGCGCCCTCGGTGAGCAGCTGATCGCTCACTCCGCGGTCGACCGGGTCATCCTCACCGGCTCCTGGGAGACGGCGCAGCTGTTCCGTTCCTGGCGGCCCGAGCTGCCGCTGCTCGCCGAGACGAGCGGCAAGAATGCGATCGTCGTGATGCCGTCGGCCGATCTCGACCTCGCCGCAGCCGATGTCGTCCGCAGCGCCTTCGGGCACGCCGGCCAGAAGTGCTCGGCCGCGTCGCTCGCGATCCTGGTCGGGCCGGTGGGGCGCTCCGCGCGCTTCGCGCGTCAGCTCGTCGATGCCACGCGGTCGCTGCGGGTCGCGGCGCCCTCCGATCCGCTCGCCGAGGTGGGGCCGGTCATCGAGCCGCCGACCGGCAAGCTCGCCTGGGCGCTCGGCGCGCTGGACGACGGCGAGAAGTGGCTCGTGGCCCCCGAGCAGGTCGACGGCCCGCCCGAGCTCGAGGGGCGCCTGTGGCGTCCCGGCATCCGGGTCGGCGTGCAGCCGGGGTCCCGATTCCACCGTGAGGAGTTCTTCGGCCCGGTGCTCGGCATCATGCACGCGTCATCGCTCGCCGAGGCGATCGAACTGCAGAATGCGGTCGCGTACGGGCTCACCGCGGGGCTGCACACGCAGAGCCCCGACGACCTCGCGCTCTGGCTCGACCGGGTCGAGGCGGGCAACCTCTACGTCAACCGCGGGATCACCGGCGCGATCGTGCAGCGCCAGCCGTTCGGCGGGTGGAAGCGGTCGTCGGTGGGCGGCGGCACGAAGGCCGGAGGCCCGAACTACCTCGTCGGGCTCGGCTCGTGGCGGCCGACCGCATCCGGTGCCGCCTCGAGCACCCTGCACCTGCGCGGGCTCGACTCCCGCATCACGACGATCATCGAGGCTGCGCAGCCCTCACTGGACTACGAGCGGTTCGAGTGGCTGCGGCGGGCGGCGCTGTCGGATGCGGTCGAGTGGGACCGCGAGTTCGGCCGCATCAAGGACGTGTCCCGGCTGGGCGTCGAACGCAATCTCTTCCGCTACCGGCCCGTCGACGTCGCCGTCCGCGGCACGGCGGGGGCCGAGGTGCAGCAGGTGCTGCGCGTCTCGCTCGCCGCGCTCCGCGCCGGGTCCGCGTTCACCCTGAGCATCGGGTCGGGGCTGCCCGGCGGCATCCGTCGCGCGCTCAGCGACGCGGGGGTGACCGTGCACGTCGAGTCCGACGCGGAGTGGCTGGAGCGGGTCGCGCGGACGGCCCCGACCGGCCCGGGCGGTCCGGTCGAGGCGGGTCCGGTGCTCGGAAGCGGCGCGGATGCAGCCGGCGACCGACCGTCGCGAGCTCGGCTCGTGGGGCCCCGGGACGAGGTGCGGGCGCTGCATCATGCGTTGGCCGCGGCCGTCGACGGGGACCCCGACCTCGCGATCCTCTCCGGTGCGGTGACGACCGCGGGGCGGCTCGAGCTGCTGCCGTTCCTGCACGAGCAGGCGATCGCGATCACCGCGCATCGCTTCGGCAACCCCGACCCCTGGAGCGAGTCCGTCATCTAGCGCTTCGCGCACCGCACCCCCCGCTTCGCGCGCCGCAACCCCCGCTTCGCGCACCGCACCCCCCGCTTCGCGCGCCGCAAAGGCGGGGTGTCGGCGGTGAGGATGCCGCGTTTGCGACGAGTGAAGAATGGTTGAGCCGAAGCGGGGGTGAGTCGAAGCGGCGTTGAGCCGCGCTTCGCGCGTCGCAACCCCCCCGCTTCGCTCGCCGCAAAGGACGGGTTGTCGGCGGTGAGGATGCCGCGTTTGCGGCGAGTGAAGCAGGGGCGATTCGAAGCGGGGTGAGCCGCGCTACGCGCGCTGCAACCCCCCCGCTTCGCTCGTCGCAAAGGAGGGGTGTCGGTGGTGAGGATGCCGCGTTTGCGGCGAGTGAAGCGGGGGTGAGCTGAAGCGGCGTTGAGCCGCGCTTCGCGCGCCAAACCCCCGCTCGCTCATCCCAACCCCCCGCTTCGCTCGCCGTAAAGCAGGGGTGTCGGCGGTGAGGATGCCGCGTTTGCGGCGAGTGAAGCGGGGGTGAGTCGAAGCGGGGTGAGCCGCGCTACGCGCGCCAAGCACCCGCTACGCGCGCTGCACCCCCCCGCTTCGCTCGTCGCAAAGGAGGGGTGTCGGCGGTGAGGATGCCGCGTTTGCGGCGAGTGAAGCAGGGTTGAGCCGCGGCGGGGGTGAGCCGAAGCGGGGGTGAGCCGCGGCGGGGGTGAGCCGAGCTACGCGCGCTCGCGCAGCTCGCGGCGGGTGAGCGGGCGCTCGGGCTCGGCGGTGGCATCCGCGGGGGCCCGCTCGACATCGGTATCGCCGTGGGCGACCGGGTCGGGGTCCGGCGCGTCGGGTGCGACCATGGCGCCGGACTCGGCGGCGGCCTGCGCGGCCAGCACCTCGGCGTCGTCGGCGGCCTCCTGGAGGGCCGACTTCGACCGCAGCGGCGGCGTGCGGAAGAAGAGCGAGAGCACGAAGGCGAGCAGCACGACGCCCAGCGCGACCCGGTAGACCACGACGGCGGAGTCGCTGAAGCCCACGAGGATCGGCGCGGTCAGCCGCGGGTCGGCGCCCGTGAGGAACGAGGTGTCGTCCATCACCGATCCGCCGAGCGCGGCGTCGCCGCCCTCGCTCATCGCCTCCTCGACCTGCGGCACCGCGGTCGCCACGAAGGCAGCTCGTTGGTCGGCGTCCGAGAGATCGACGGATGCGGACGCCGCCGCATCCGTCAGGTTCGCCACGATCGGGGCGTACACCGCCTGCATGATCGCCTCGTTGGCCGGTGCCGACGCGACGGACGGGTCGAGCGCCGCGTCGAGCGCCTCGGTGAGGGTCTCCTCGTCGGCGAACGAGGACTGGATGTTCGTGGGCACCAGGGTGAACAGGAGCGACAGCAGGATCGCGGTGCCGAGGGTGCCGCCGATCTGACGGAAGAACGTCGACGCGCTGGTCGCGACGCCCATGTCACGCAGCCCGACCGAGTTCTGGCTCGCGATCGTGAGGGTCTGCATGAGCTGCCCGAGTCCGAGCCCGAGCAGCAGCATCGCGCCGGCGATGAACCAGTAGGAGCTGTCCGCCCGGAGGAAGGTCAGCGTGAGGTAGCCGGCGGAGAGGAAGAGCGTGCCGAGGATGGGGAACATCCGGTATCGACCGGTGCGGGAGATGACCTGCCCGCTCGCGATCGAGGCGATCATGAGCCCCGCGATCATCGGCAGCATCTGGAAGCCGCTCTCGGTGGGCGTCGACCCCAGCACGAGCTGCAGGTAGAGCGGCAGCGTGAGCATGGCGCCGAACATGCCGAAGCCGACGAGCACGCCGATCACGGTCGCCATCGAGAACGTGGAGGACTGGAAGAGCCCGAGGGGGATGAGGGCGTCGGTCTTCATCGCACGCTCGATGAGGATGAACACGAGGATGCCGATCGCGCCGACCACGTAGCAGGCGATCGAGATCGGGGACGTCCAGCCCCACTCGCGCCCCTGCTCGGCCACGAGCAGCAGCGGCACGAGCGCGACGACGACGAAGGCTGCGCCCCACCAGTCGATGCGCACCGACTCGCGAGGCTGGTGGGGGATGTGAAGGAAACGCAGCACGATGATCAGCGCGATGATGCCGATCGGCACGTTGATGAGGAAGACCCACCGCCAGCCGGCGATGAAGAGGATCTCGTCGGCGCCGGCGAACACGCCGCCCACGAGCGGGCCGATCACGCTGGAGATGCCGAACACGGCCAGGAAGTAGCCCTGGTACTTCGCGCGTTCGCGCGGGGCGAGGATGTCGCCCATGATCGCCAGCGGCATCGACATCAGACCGCCCGCGCCGAGGCCCTGCACGGCGCGGAACGCGGCGAGCTGCACCATGTCGGTCGAGAAGCTCGCGAGCACGGAGCCGATGACGAACACGACGATCGCGAAGATGAAGAGCGGTCGGCGGCCGAAGATGTCGGACAGCTTGCCGTAGATGGGTGTCGAGATCGTGGAGACGATGAGGTAGGCCGTCGTCACCCACGCCTGCAGGCTGAGCCCGTCGAGGTCGTCGCCGATGGTCCGGATGGAGGTGCCGACGATCGTCTGATCGAGCGCGGAGAGGAACATGCCCGCCATCAGGCCGAAGATGACGAGCAGGATGGCTCGGTGCGTCATCACGGGGGCGCCGGATGCGGTGGGCCGGGCTGTCTCGGTCATGGATCCTCCGCGGGGGTTCGGGGACTCGGCGCGGGGGCGCCGGCGTCGTGCTCCGCGTCAGACGGAACGACTCATCGTAATGTCCGCACTCGCCGGCGAGGGCCGCGGCGGGTGGATCCGCGACCGTTCCGACGCCGCATCCGGCTCTTCCGATCCCCGCCGAATCCGCCCCTCCGTGTCAGAATGGTGGCGGCGTGCCCGTGCGCCGGCATCCATTGCTCCGCCGGGCCAGGAGGACAGCGTCCGCCATCTTCGCGAAGGAGTCGAATGTCTCTGCCGACCGTGCCGTCCACCCGAATCGCCCAGCACCGCACCTACCTGATGTGCCGTCCCGAGCACTTCACGGTGAGCTA
>JAVBUN010000029.1:0-3851 GCA_031555335.1 Microbacterium sp. | reverse complement strand
CGCGCACCTGACGGCGCAGCACCTTGCCGATGAGGGACCTCGGCAGTTCGTCCACCACCACGATCCGCCGGGGCACCTTGTAGGGCGTCAGGATGCTGCGCGCGAACGTCTTGATCGCCTCGGTGTCCACCTCACTGCCGGGCGGGACGACGATCGCAGCCACGACCTCCTCGCCGGAGTGCTCGCTCGGCAGTCCCACGACCGCGACGTCCTCGACCTGCGGATGCTGCCGCAGCACGTTCTCGACCTCGGTGGGGGCGACGTTGAACCCGCCCGTGATGATGAGCTCCTTGATGCGGTCGACGATCCGGACGAAGCCGTCGTCGTCGATGGTCACGATGTCTCCCGTGCGGAACCAGCCGTCCACGAAGACGGCCTCGGTCTCCTCCGGCTTGCCGTAGTAGCCCTGGAACACCTGAGGGCCGCGGACGAGCAGCTCACCGCGCGCACCGGGAGCGACATCGGCCGTGGGGTGCTCCGGATCGACGACGCGGCACTCGGTGCCGGGCAGGGGGAGTCCCACCGTGCCCGCCTTGCGGTTGTCTGCGACGGGGTTCGCCATCAGCACCGGGGAGCATTCGCTGAGGCCGTAGCCCTCGACGAGGTACCCGCCGGTCTCGGCCTCGAACGGCACGACGAGTTCGTGCGGCAGGGCCATCGCCCCCGAGATCGCCACCTCGGTGCCGGCGAGGGACACGCCCTTCTCGTGTGCGGCCCGCAGCAGCCGATCCGCGATCGGCGGAACGAGCGGCAGGAAAGTCGCGGGATGCTTCTTGGTCACGGCCAGCACCATGTCGGGGTCGAATCGCGGGAACAGCACGAGCCGGGCGCCCATCGACATCGCGAACGTGAGGCACAGGGTGAGCCCGTAGGCGTGGAACATCGGCAGCACGGCGTAGACGACGCATCCGTCGCCCCGCACGATCTGCGGCACCCACGCCCGCGACTGCGCCGCGTTGGCCAGCAGGTTGCGGTGGGTGAGCGCGGCCCCCTTCGGGGTGCCGGTGGTGCCGCTGGTGTACTGGATGATCGCCAGGTCGTCCGTCGCGGGGCGAGGATGGCCGGCGGGGAGGGGCTCGGCGCGCAGCAGGTCCTCCCACGTCACGGTGTCCGACACCCTCTCGTGCAGCGCGGCACGGGACTCGCGCGCCTTGCGGATCGGAAGCCGCAGCGCGGCGCGGGTCGGGAACGGCATGGCGCGGGTGACATCGATCGACACCAGGGTGCTCACGCGCAGATCCCGCGGGAACTCCTGCACGGTACGGACGACCTTGCTCCATACGATCGCGTGCCTCGCGCCGTGGTCCTCGAATTGCGTGCGCAGCTCCCGCGGCGTGTAGAGCGGGTTGTGCTCGACGACGACGGCGCCCAGCCGCAGCACGGCGTAGAAGGCGACGATGTGCTGCGGGCAGTTCGGCAGCACGATCGCCACCGGATCGCCGGCGCGGACGCCCAGGGCGTACAGGCCCGCGGCGGCGCGGGCGATCTGATCGTCCAACTGCCGGTACGTCGTCTCGCGGCCGAAGAACTGCAGGGCGGGGGCGTCCGGGTAGTCACGGACGGACGCGTCCACGATGTCGATGAGCGACCCCGAGACGGGGTCGAGGTCTTCGGGGACGTCGGCGGCGTAGCTGCGAACCCAGGGGCGAGGCGGAACGAACGTCGTCACGCGCACAGCCTACGACCCGCGGGTGACGCGGCGCAGGCGGCATCCCGCGGGCGGGCTGCGCCGCCGCGCCTAGACTGGTGCGGTGTCTGAATTCACCCCCGAACTCGTGCGCCATCTCGGCGTGCTGTCCCGGATCCAGCTGAGCGACGCCGAGGTCGAGCGCCTCACCGGTCAGCTGGACGCCATTGTCGACAACATCGCCAAGGTCTCCGAGGTCGCGACGGCCGACGTGCCCGCGACGAGCCACCCGATCCCGCTCGAGAACGTCTACCGGGACGACGTCGTGCGCGACACGCTCACCACGGCGCAGGCGCTGCAGAACGCGCCGGATGCGGATGGCACGCGGTTCCGCGTGACCGCGATCCTGGGGGAGGAGCAGTGAGCGCCGACCTGACCACCCTCACCGCGGCAGACCTCGCCGCCAAGCTCTCGGCGGGCGAGGTGTCGAGCGTCGAGGCCACACGGGTCCACCTCGACCGCATCGCCGCCGTCGACGGCGAGGTGCACGCGTTCCTCCATGTGAGCGATCACGCTCTCGACGTCGCCGCCGACATCGACCGTCGCCGCGCGGCAGGCGAGGAGCTCGGCCCGATCGCCGGTGTGCCGCTCGCGATCAAGGACGTGCTCGTCACGACCGACATGCCCTCCACGAGCGGCTCGAAGATCCTCGAGGGGTACCTGTCGCCGTTCGATGCGACGGCCGTCGCCCGCGCCCGCGCGGCGGGGCTCGTGCCGCTCGGGAAGACCAACATGGACGAGTTCGCGATGGGCTCCTCGACGGAGCACTCCGCGTACGGTCCCACCCACAACCCGTGGGATCTCACCCGCATCCCCGGCGGTTCCGGCGGCGGGTCGGCCGCGGCCGTCGCCGCCTTCGAGGCGCCGCTGGCCCTCGGCTCGGACACCGGCGGGTCGATCCGTCAGCCCGCGCACGTCACCGGCACCGTGGGCGTGAAGCCCACCTACGGCGCGGTGAGCCGGTACGGCGCGATCGCGCTGGCGTCGAGCCTGGACCAGATCGGCCCGGTCACCCGCACCGTGCTCGATGCGGGTCTGCTGCACGACGTGATCGGCGGGCACGACCGCAACGACTCCACGTCGCTCACCGACGCCTGGCCGTCGTTCGCCGATGCCGCCCGTGAGGGCGCACGCGGCGATGTGCTGAAGGGCCTGCGCGTGGGTGTGGTCACGGAGCTCGCCGACGGCGGCTTCCAGCCCGGCGTCACCGCATCCTTCCGGAACGCTCTCGACATGATGGCGGCGCAGGGCGCGGAGATCGTCGAGATCAGCGCCCCGCACTTCGAGTACGGCGTGGCCGCCTACTACCTGATCCTGCCGGCCGAGGCCTCCAGCAACCTGGCGAAGTTCGACTCGGTGCGCTTCGGCATGCGCGTGACGCCGCGTGCCGGGGCGACGGTCGAGGACGTCATGGCGGCGACCCGCGACGCCGGGTTCGGCGACGAGGTCAAGCGCCGCATCATCCTCGGGACCTATGCGCTGTCTGCGGGGTACTACGACGCGTACTACGGGTCCGCGCAGAAGGTGCGCACCCTCATCCAGCGGGACTTCGCGGCCGCGTTCGAGGCGGTCGATGTCATCGCGACCCCGACGGCGCCGACCACCGCGTTCCGCCTCGGGGAGCAGCTCGAGGATCCGCTGCAGATGTATCTCAACGACGTGACCACGATCCCCGCCAACCTCGCGGGGGTTCCCGGGATCTCGATCCCGTCGGGGCTCGCGGACGACGACGGGCTCCCCGTCGGCATCCAGTTCCTCGCGCCCGCGCGTCAGGATGCCCGTCTGTACCGGGTGGGGGCGGCGCTCGAGGCGCTGCTGGTTGATTCATGGGGCGGCCCGCTGCTGGACCGGGCACCGAAGCTGGGAGGGGCCCGCTGATGGCCAAGGACGCGCTGCTGGACTTCGACAAGGCGCTCGAGCTGTTCGAACCCGTGCTCGGGTTCGAGGTGCACGTGGAGCTCAACACGAAGACCAAGATGTTCTCGTCCGCGCCGAACTCGTTCGGGCGCGAACCCAACACCGACCTCGCGCCGGTGGATCTCGGGCTCCCGGGGTCGCTGCCGGTCGTGAACGAGCAGGCGGTGCGCTTCTCGATCAGCCTGGGGCTCGCGCTCGGCTGCTCGATCGCTCCGACCTCGCGCTTCGCCCGCAAGAACTACTTCTA
>JAVBUN010000049.1:0-4587 GCA_031555335.1 Microbacterium sp. | reverse complement strand
GCGGGACCACACGCACACGCCGTGCGTCCTGCGCCGCGCGGTGGCGCTGCTCGAGCGTCTGCGGGTGCATGCACTCCGCCGCGCGCTGCAGCAGGGGCCGCGCCCGACCTGGCGTCTCGCGCTCGCACACCGCGATCGCGTCTGCTTCGAACGTGACGCGCACATCGTGAGGGAGTGGCGTGCCGAACTCGACGATCGCGAGCGCATGCGCACGGTTGATGCGCCCGGCCTCCCAGGCGGCGAACGTCGCCGGAAACCCGTCGACCATCGCGATCGCATCACCCATCTGCGTGAGCACCGTCCGATCGGACAACCTCATGGCGCACGCGAGCTCCGCCGCGGCGGACTTCATCGCCATGTCCTGCGTGCGCGGTGGATCGGTGCGCGTGCGTTCGACGACGAACCGGGTGACTTCGGCCAGCCGCCGCACGCGCGCCGCCTGCGCTGCGGCGAGCGCCGCCTCATCGGCCTGGATGCCCCCGACGAACGCCGCCATCGCCGCATGATCGGCGTCGGTCACACAGAAGCGGGCTTTCGAAGACATGTTCTAATGTTCGCACGCATCTCCGACATCGATCCAGGAAATAACCCGATCAGAGTGCAAATGTGGATAACTCGCGCGACACGCATCCTGTGGAGGAAAGGTCTGCCCCGCTCCCGCTGCCGCGCCTGCCCCACTCCCCCACCTGCCCCGCTCCCCCACTCCCCATCGCGCAGCCCCGCGCGTCGGCGCCCCGAACTCCGTGCATGCCGGTTGTCGCTGCCGAGACCGGGACATCCGCGAGGACTCGGCTCACGATGGGGCGGCGAGCACCACGGAGGGCTATGCCGCGCGGGCGACCCCGGCCGCGACACCCGCACCCGCATCGCCCGCATCCGCACCACGGGCACCCACACCGACACGATGGGCACGCGCAGCCGTGCCGCGCATGACCACGGCAGTGCTGCCTGCACCGGCCCCCCGGGCAACCGCCGCACCGCCGGCATCCGCCGCATCCGGCTCGAGCGCGGGGGCCGCCCGCAGCCCCTCGGCGGTCGCGAGCCGCACGATCACCGAGGTGCCCATGCCGACCGAGCTCTCGATACGGATCGACCCGGCGTGCTGCTCGAGCAGGGCGCGCGCGCTCGCGAGGCCGATGCCGGTGCCGCCGTCGTCGGGGTCGGAGAGGCGGCCGCGCTCGAGCGGCTCGAAGATCGCGTCGATGTCTTCCGCGGCGATGCCGCGGCCGCGGTCGGTGATCACGACGAGCGTGTCGCCGCCCGAGACCCGCACCGAGATGTCGATCGGGCCCTCACTGTACTTCGCGGCGTTGTCGATCAGGTTCACGAGCGCGCGGCGCACCGCGACCGGCTCGGCCCACACGGGCTGGCTGAGCGATCCGTGGAACCGCAGCCGGCCGTAGGCGTCGCCCGGCAGCACGATCTCGGCCGCCTCGCGCACGACCGAGACGACGTCGACGACGGATGACGGGGACTCGACCTCGGCGGCATCGAGGCGGGCGGTCAGCTCGCCCATCATGGTCGTGAGGTGGTCGGTCACGGTCGAGAGCCGTTCGATCGCGTGCCCGGTGCCGAGGCTCGGGTCGGCGAGCATGTCGACATAGCCGCGCAGCGCCGTGATCGGCGACCGGAAGTCGTGCGCGAAGGCACGCACGAAGGCGAGGTCGGCGTCCTCCCGGCGCTTGGCGGCGGTGAGGTCGGTGACGATCTTGACGTAGCCGCGCAGGGCGCCGTCGTCGTCGCGCAGGGCGGTGATGACCACGTGGGCCCAGAAGAGATCCCCGTTCGCGCGCACGCGCCATCCGGTGTCCTCCACCGATCCGCGGGCCGCGGCGATCGCCAGCAGTTCCGCCGGGCGACCCCGCACCTGATCCTCGCGCCGGTAGAACCGCGTGAAGGACGAGCCGAGGATCTCGTCGGCCGAGTACCCCTTCAGCCGCTCCGCACCGGGATTCCACCCCGAGACCCGCCCCTGGGTGTCGAGGTGCACGATCGCGACCGTCGTGATCTGGCTGGTCCAGTCCGCGCCGTCGACCGCGGGTGTCGCGCCGCGCGTCGCATCAGTCACCGCACTCCGCGCCCTGAGGTCCGTGTGTTGCGCCGCATCGCCGTTCATCGTGATCGTCTCCCCCACGTCACCGAGCCCCTGCATCCGCGGACTCACGCCACGCGGCCGCCAGGGCAGCGGTGGAACGCACGGGTACGAGGGAACGCGCACTCGGGTGGCGTGCACGTCCATTCCATTCGTACGGATGCAACCGGGATGCTGTCAAGTTCCGCCGGGGAATTGCTCACGCACGCCGTGCGCGGCGGCCGCGCTCCCGCGCATCGCCCGCACCTCCGCATCCGTCGACCGGGCCCGCGCTCCCGCATCCGTCGACCGGGTTCCGTGTCCCGGGTTTGGCACCCAACCCCAACCCCCGACGCAGCGCCCGCGGCTCAGCGCCGGGCGGGCACCTCGAGCGCGAAGGTCGTGGTGCCGTCGCCGCTCGCGATCGTGACGTGGCCGTCGTGCGCCGACATGACGTCCTTCACCATCGTGAGCCCGATGCCGAAACCCTGGATCGCGTGCTGGTGGGCGTGCGCGGTGCGGTAGAACCGGTCGAACACGCGTCGCTGATCGGCCCGGCCGATGGCGGCGCCCGCGTTGGTCACGCTCACCCGGCACAGACCGCTCACGACGCTCTGACCGAGGGTCACCGCGGAGTGCGGGTCGCCGAACTTGATCGCGTTGATCAGCAGTTCGCGGATCGCCTGCCGCATGCGCCACGGGTCCACCTCGGCGAATGCCGACTCCTCACCGACGTGCTCGATCGTCATGCCGCGCGCCTCGGCGCGGTCGGCGACGTCCTGGATCGCACCGCGCACGAGGCCCGCCGCATCCGTCCACTGCGCCGCGAGGGGCACGGTGTCGCTCGTGGCGGCGCGCAGCTCCCGGATGCGGTCCATCAGCGCGTCGACGTTGCGCGTGACGGTGGCGAGGTAGTCGCGGCCGACGCGGTCGGACGGGTCGAGCCGCTCCTCGATGAGGTCGAGGTAGCCGATGATGTTCGTCGTCGGCGTCCGCAGTTCGTGCGACACCGTGCGCAGGAACTGGTCGCGCACATCGAGCGCCACGGCGAGGTCGGTCACGTCGTTCGCAGCGACGACGACGCCCAGCCTCTCGCCCGTCTCGCGATGCACGCGGCGGGCCGAGAAGCTGATGGCCCGCTGCTCGTCGGCGGGGCCCATCCATTGCAGCTGATGCGCGACGTTCTCGCCGCGCAGGGCGCGCGGGACGATCTGCTCTTCGGGCGCGATGGGGGTCACCCGGTCGGCGGCGTAGACGTCGTCGGCGTGGAATGGCGGCGAGCCGAGCACGACTCCGACCGATGCGGCCAGTTCCTGCGCGAGCCGGTTCGCGACGGCGAGCTTGCTGTCGGCGTCGTAGAACGTCACCCCGACCTGCACCGTGTTCAGCAGCGAGCCCGCGAGCAGCTCGTTGTCGAGGGCACGCCGCAGCGCCGCCTGCTCGGCCGCGGATGCGGCGCGTTCGGCCGCATGCGCGGCGAGCAGCCGCTCCCGGTTGCGCCGAAGGATGCTGGCAGCGATGTTCACGACGAACGCGACGCCGATGAAGATCGCGGGCAGCGTGAGGATGTTGATCCACTCGGCGGCGGATGACGGCATCCGCCCCTCGACGAGAGCGGTGAACGAGGTGATCGCCACGGCGCCGAGGATGGCGACGATGATCGCACGGCGGCCGAACCCGTAGGCGATCCAGAGGATGGGGAAGATCGACAGGGCGCCGACCGAGGGCATCACCGAGAAGAGCTCGCCGCGGATGAAGGCGACGGCGGCGATGTCGACGATCGGCACGACGATGAGCCAGCCCGGCCGCCACCTCTCCCACGGCAGCACGAGGGCGGCGACTGATGCGGCGGCCGCGAGACCGATGCCCGACCAGAGGAACGGCGAGCCGAGGTGGGTGGGGTGGGCGAGGGCGGCGAGCACCGCGATGAGGGCGACGGCGAGCAGGAACGGCAATTGGGCGCGGAGAAAGACGCGTCGCCGCGCGGGCTTGGACGCATCCATCTCGAACAGGGGCACGAAAGGAGTGTCTCCCAAACGTCGGGACTGCGCGTAACGGGCCGTTCTGTGATAAATGAGAGGACTCTCATCTATTTGGGACGGTGTTCAGACCGGATCACGAGGCGGGTCGACCGCGAACAGATGCCCCGGATGCGGGCGCGCCAGGGGCCGCATCCCCGCACCCCGCACGGCGCGCCAGGGGCCGCATCCCCGCACGGCGCACGGCGCACGGCGCACGGCGCACGGCGCACCAAGGGGCGCCCCCGCGAGGAGGCGCCCCCTGACGTGTGACGTGCGAGCTCAGCGTGCGCGACGCGCGCGCCGCACTCCGACCCACCCGAACGCGATGGCACCGACGGCCCCCGCCGCGAGCAGCACCAGCACGCCGATCGACCCGCCGGTGAGCGCGAGCGGCCCGCCCCCGGCCGCCTCGCCCGCGGCGTCGGCACCCGCCCCCGGCGCGACCCCGGCCGTGTCCGCCGCGGTCACCGTCACGGCGTCCCACCCGATCGGCTC